>NZ_CP084742.1:309117-618235 GCF_020520285.1 Pseudomonas sp. L5B5 | reverse complement strand
AAAGATGAAGCTGCGGTCGTTGTGCACCTGCAGCGCCTGCTGGTCGACCTTGAGCAGCTTCAGGTAAGTGTCCTGAGCCACATCCGCCGCCCGCTGGCGGTCGTTCATGCGCCGGGTGAGAAACTTCAGCAGGTCGTCGTAGTGCTCTTGAAAGCTGCGCAGCAGGCTGGGTATCGGCAGCATCGAGGGGCGGTCCGCAGATCGGGGAGACGGATTATTCCACAAAGGCAAATGAGAAACAGTACCTTTCGCATCCCTTGGAAGTTGGCTTTTTGTGCCCTTGTGCCCTTCTGGCGGCCGGCCCTTTCTGGCATCCTGCGCCTCCTTTTTTCCGACCGGGTCCGCAGATGCCGCCTGATGGCCGCGTCCTGCACCCAAGTCCCGTCCACTTTCCGGCGCGTATCCGCTGTACCTACGCGCCACTGGCAGGCCTTCTTCGATGAGCGCATCCGAACACTCCCCTCCCCGCTACAAGTCAGACCTGATCTACGGCCTCAACGACCGGCCACACTTCAGCGCGGCGATTTTCGCCGCCTTGCAGCACGTGCTGGCCAGCTTCGTCGGGATCATCAGCCCGACCCTGATCTTCGGCGGGGTGCTGGGTCTTGAAAGCGAGCTGCCCTACCTGATCAGCATGGCGCTGTTCGTCTCCGGCCTGGGCACCTTTGTCCAGGCCCGGCGCCTGGGGCCCATCGGCTCCGGCCTGCTGTGCGTGCAGGGCACCAGCTTTTCCTTCATCAGTGTGCTGCTCAGTGCCGGTTTCATGGTCAAGGGCCGGGGCGGCAGCACCGATGACATTCTCTCGACCATCTTCGGCATCTGCTTTGTCGCGGCCTTCATCGAGATGTTCCTCAGCCAGTTCATCGGCAAGCTGCGCAAGCTGATCACCCCGGTGGTCACCGGCACCATCATCACCCTGATGGGCCTCTCGCTGATCAAGGTCGCGGTCACCGACATGGCTGGCGGCTACGGCGCCAGCGACCTGGGCGCGGCGAGCAACCTGGGGCTGGCGGCACTGGTGCTGCTGACCATCGTGCTGCTCAATCGCTTCAATCACCCGATGCTGCGCCTGGGCTCCATCGTCATCGGCCTGACCCTGGGCTTTGTGGTGGCCTGGCTGCTGGGCCGGGTGGACATGGCCGCCATGCCGGAGGTGCCCCTGTTCAGCGTGCCGGTGCCATTCAAGTACGGTTTCTCCTTCGACCTGATTGCCTTCATTCCCCTGGCGGTGATCTTCCTGATTTCACCGCTGGAAGCGGCTGGTGACCTGACGGCCAACTCGATGATTTCCCAGCAGCCGGTCAAGGGCCCGCTGTACATCAAGCGGATCAAGTCCGGCCTGCTGGCCGATGGTTTCAACTCGGCCGTGGCGGCGGTGTTCAACAGTCTGCCGATGGTGACTTTCGCCCAGAACAACGGGGTGATCCAGCTGACCGGCGTGGCCAGCCGCTACGTCGCCTACTTCATCGCCGGGCTGCTGGTGCTGCTGGGACTGTTCCCGGTGATCGGCGCGGTGCTGCAACTGATGCCCAAGCCGGTGCTGGGCGGCGCGACCCTGATCATGTTCGGCACCGTGGCGGTGGCCGGGATCAAGATCCTCGCCGAGGCCGGCCTGCATCGGCGCAACGTGCTGATCGTGGCCATTTCCCTGGGGATGGGCCTGGGCGTGGCGGCAGTGCCGGAAGTGCTGCGCGAGCTGCCCAAGGCCTTGCACAACATCTTCGAATCGCCGATCACCGTGGGCGCCTTCTGCGCGATCTTCCTGAACATCTTCCTGCCGGAGGAGTTCCTTGATCTGGAAGAGGATGAGTTCGATCCGGAAGCGGCGACCCTCAAGGTCATGCAGGACCCGGACATGGGCGGCAAGGCGAACTCCTGAGGATCAGCGGCGTCTATGCTGCGTGCGCTGATGATGGGCCCCGGGTCTTCAAGGTTGGCCGGGGCCGGTCAGGCAAGGCCCCGCGGCCTTGTCGCAGGCTCGGTAGCGGCCACGAAGCGGGCCAGCCATTCACTCCCATTGCCGACAGGTATTCCATGCGTAGATTGATCGCCTTGACCCTGGTACTGCTCAGCCTGAGCGCTTGTGCGCTGTTGCCCCAGCGCGATCCTCTGGCGATCAACGTGGTGGGTATCGAGCCGCTGCCGAGCCAGGAGCTGGAGATGCGCTTCGCGATCAAGCTGCGCCTGCAGAACCCCAACGAGACGGCCATCGACTACAACGGCGTGGCCCTGGACCTGGAAGTCAATGGCCGGCCACTGGCGTCCGGGGTCAGCGACCAGCAGGGCCATATCGGCCGCTACGCCGAGGACATCCTGGTGATCCCGGTGAGTGTCTCGGCCTTCTCCGTGCTGCGTCAGACCCTGGGCCTGAGCCAGACCCAGAGCCTGGACAACCTGCCCTACGTGCTGCGTGGCAAGCTGGCCGGCGGCCTGTTCGGCACCCAGCGTTTCATCGAGCGCGGGCAGATCAGCCTGACAAGCCCGGCAGGCGCCTGGTAGACGCAGCTAGAACACCGACCAGCCGATACGCTGGCTGAGCAGTTCCAGGGCCGCCATGCCCACCAGGGAATTGCCGGCGCCGTTGAGCTCAGGCGACCACACGCACACCGTGAATTGCCCCGGCACCACCGCGACGATCCCGCCTCCCACCCCGCTCTTGCCCGGTAGACCGACTCGATAGGCAAAGTTGCCCGCCTCGTCATACAAACCACTGGTGGCCATGATCGAATTGACTTGCTGGGTCTGCCGGCGGCTCAGGACCTGATCGCCGCTGTGCTTGCAGAAACCGTCGTTGGCCAGGAAGCAGAACGCCCGGGCCAGGTCGACGCAGCTCATGCGCAAGGCGCAATGGCTGAAGTAACTGCGCAGCACCGCCTCCACATCGTTGTGGAAATTGCCGAAGGACTGCATCAGGTAGGCCATGGCGGCGTTGCGCGCACGATGCTGGTATTCCGACTCGGCCACGCGGCCATCCACCATTACCTGGGCATTGCCGGACAAGCGTCGGACAAAGTCACGCATGGACAAGGCCGGCGCGGCAAAGCGCGACTGGTTGATGTCGCAGATCACCAGGGCCCCGGCATTGATGAACGGATTGCGTGGCCGCCCCCGTTCGAACTCCAGTTGCACCAGGGAATTGAACGGCTGTCCGGAGGGCTCGTGCCCCAACCGCTCCCAGATCGCCTCGCCGGAATGGCCGATGGCCTGCACCAGGCTGAAGACCTTGGAAATACTCTGGACCGAAAACGCCGTGTCGGCGTCACCGGCGCTGAACACCTGGCCATCGTTGCCATAGACGGCAATCCCCAGCTGGTTGGCCGGCACGTCTGCCAGGGCCGGAATGTAGCTGGCAACACGGCCTTGGCCGATCAAGGGGCGGACTTCATCGAGAATCTGGTTCAACAGCGCTTGCATGGTCTGGCTCATCGTCACGGGCCCCGATACGGCTGCGGGGCCAAGGTCTGCTAGACGCACGCTGAGGCCTGCGCAGCACAGTGGCGTGAACGAATGAATGAAAATGCGATTGATATGCGATCATTTTCAACAATTTAGCTCCCGCAACGCATGATCAAGATCAGCATGAAAACCTTGCCAAACGCTATAATTGCGTCCGCTTGCGCGGCAAAACACTGTCATATTCAACTGCCGCCACTGCCCATTGATCAATGCATCGCCACCTGCGCGCGCCCTGTCGGGACGATGCTTTCGCCATGGCGGCATTTCCTCGACTGGAGTCATGCACCCTTGAAAACCTGGCCCACGATCGTCGGCGTCCTGCTGATCACCACATTCACCCTGCTTTTGCAAATCCCCAGCCAGACCTGGCTGACTTCCGCGACCCTGAGCCTGGTCCTGGGCAGTACTGCCCTGGCGTACATGGCACTGTCCTGCCTGCTGTCCAGCCGCTGGCGCTGGGTCGAGCGCCTGTTCGGTGGCCTCGACCGGGTGTACGAGACCCACAAGTGGCTGGGCATCTGGGCCCTGGCGTTCGCCAGTTATCACCTGGTGTTCAAGGCCAACCTGGACGAATGGGGCAGCGTGCCGATCCTCGAGCTGTCCAAGTACTGGACGCGCATGGTGCGCCAGTTGAGCTACGTGGCCCTGGGGCTGATCGTCCTGCTCGCACTGAACCGCAACATCCCCTACAGCCAGTGGCGCTGGTGGCACAAGCTGTCCGGCCCGCTGTTTTTGATCGTTATCCTGCACTGGCTGAGCTTCAAGTCGCCAATTGCCCTCGACACCCCATCGGGCATCTGGCTGGGCGTGCTGTGCCTGCTCGGAGTCCTGGGAGCCCTGTACAAGTTGCTGCTCTACCCGTTCCTGGCCAAGGCCGGCGAGTATCGGGTGACGGCGGTCGGGGTCGAACGCAACTCACTGCACCTGGAGCTGATTCCCCAGGGTCGGGGCTTTCCCTTCAAGGCAGGGCAGTTCGCTTTCCTGGCGATGCAGGAAAAGGGCCTGCGCGAGCCTCATCCGTTCACCATCGCCAGCGCCCAGGCCCATGACGGGCGCATCGAGTTCGTGATTCGCGCACTGGGCGACTACACCCAGCGGCTGCACAAGCAGGTCAAGGTCGGCATGCTGGCGGACATCTACGCCCCCTACGGCCGCTTCAAGCGCCCGCAACAGGCCAGCCGGGAAATCTGGATCGGCGGCGGGGTCGGCATCTCGCCATTCATTGCCTGGCTGCAGGACCAGGCCGCCGGGCAACTCGACCGGGCGACCCTGGTGTACTGCTACAACCCCTCTCGGGCCTTCCCCAGCGTCGATGCCCTGCAAGGCATGGCCCAGGCCCGCGGCGTCGGCTTCGTCGCCAACAGCGCTGGCGTCGAGCCCCTGACCCAGACGCTCAGGCGCGCGGCGGCGGAAACCGACCCGGCGCAGATCCAGGTCAGCTTCTGCGGGCCCAAGGGCTTGCTGGGACGCGTCCGGGAATTGATGCGCGAATGTCGGATTCCCGAGAGCAACCTGCATTACGAGTTCTTCGAATTTCGCTGATCAACCCGGGTGGCGCGGCTCGTGCAGCGCCACCCGAACCACCATGGCCGCCGCCAGGGTGATGATCATCAGTACCTGCAACAACTGATTGAACGCCCCGGCATACAACACCAGCAACCCGTCACGCGCGCCCTGCGGCAACGCCGACAGGCTGGCCGCCAGGTCGCCCCAGCCAACTGTCGCGCAATCAGCATCAATGACGCCTCAGGTGCCTGGAGCGACCCCAGGGCGTGCTGCAGCAGGCCCCTGCAAAACATCAGCAAATTCAGATACCAGCTTACCAATCCATATATTCATCTTGATGCTTGCCCACCGTAAGCTCGTCCTGGCCTGCCCCAGCAGGCCAGGCAATGTCGGTACGCCAAAAAACAACAGCTAATGGCCATCCCAATAACAATCTGATCTGCCGACTCCAGGAATCTCTATGTCAACTACCCCATCACGCCGCCCTTGCGTCGGCCTGCATCGTGCCCCGCGATCCTTGAACGAGGTGCGCCATGACTGATTTCCTGCCCACTCCGGGCACCGATGAACACTTGCTGCACCACCAGGGCTACCGCCAGGAACTGCATCGCGGCCTGTCCCTGTGGTCGTCGTTCTCCGTAGGCTTCGCCACGGTTTCGCCAGTGGTAGGGATCTATTCGGTGATGGCCCTCGGTGCCATGAGCACCGGCCCATCCTGGGTGTGGATCGTGCCTCTGTGCCTGGCCCTGCAGATGCTGGTGGCGCTGATCTATGCCGAACTCGCCTCGCAGTACCCCCTGGCCGGTGGCTGCTATCAGTGGGTCAAGCGCCTGGCGGGAGACCGCTGGGCCTGGTTCACCGGATTCATGTACCTGGCCTCGGCCCTGGCGTCCCTGACCACCGTGGCCTATCTGGGCGGGTTCTGGCTGTGGCTGTTTGTCACCGGCACGCCACCTTCGGCCAATGCCCAGGTGTTCAGCGGCGCCGTGCTGCTGGCACTGGGGCTGGGGGTCAACCTGCTGGGGATCAACCCGCTGAAGTACTTCGTCAACGCCGGGATCATCGCCGAAGCCATCGCCTCCATCGGGATCGGCGTGCTGTTGCTGCTGTTCTTTCGCAACCACGACTGGTCGCTGCTGCTGGAAGGCCTGAACGACCCCGCCAGCGGCGACGGCTCCAGCCTGGGTGGCTTCGTCACTGCCATGGCAGTGGGCGGCTGGGCGTTCCTGGGCTTCGACGCCTGCTCCCAGGTGTCCGAGGAAACCGCCGACGCCCGCACCTCCACGCCGCGGGCCATCCTGCGCTCGATGCTGCTGGTGGGGCTGACGGTAATGCTCACCGCCTTTGCCGTGACCCTGTCCTTTACCGACACCGCGGGCCTGGTGGCCGGCCAAGTGGTGGACCCGGTCACCCCGGCGGTAGTCGCAGCCTTTGGCGCCTGGGCCGAGCGACCCTTTGTCGGCGTGGTGCTGGTGGCCTTCATTGCCTGCGTGGTCTCGGTGCAGACCTATATCGGCCGCGCGGTGTTCGGCATGGCCCGGGACTCGATCCTGCCCGCCTCGGCGTTCCTGCGCCGGGTGGATGGGCGCAAGGTGCCCTTCGCCGCCATGCTCCTGAGCACCCTGCTTGCCAGTTTCGGCCTGGCCCTGGGCCTGAACGCCACTGCCGTAGGCACCCTGATCGCCTTCGGTAGTGGTGGCTTCTTCATGGTGTTCCTGATCGTGATCGGTTGTGCCCTGGTTCATCGCCTGCGTGGTCGCTGGCGGCCCGACGCCGGGGTGTTCAACCTCGGCCGCTGGGGTCTGCCGGTGAATCTCGCGGCCTTTGCCTGGCTGCTGTTCGAGAGCATCAACGTGGCCTGGCCCCGGGAATCCCTGGCACCGCCCGGAGCGCCCTGGTTCCAGGTCTGGGCGGTGGTGCTGGTGTTCTCGACCCTGGCCGCGCTGGGCCTGATCTACATGGTCCTGGCCAAGCCCTACCTGCGCCGCGACCGCAACGTATCCAACCGCGGCTGAATCCCCATGCGCTGACAGCGACAGCGCATTCCCACCCAGTCATTCGCCCGGCGCCTGCCGCGCCGGCCGCTTCACGCCTGATGTTTCTGGAGACCATCGATGCCCCCGTCCATCCACTACTGGAATTACCCCACCGAGATCTTCTGCGGCGTCGAGGCCCTGCACGGCCTGGCCCAGCGTTGCGCCCTGCTGGGCATGGCCAGGCCCTTGCTGGTCACCGACCCGGGCATGCTCGAACTGGAACCCTTTCGCCTGTTGACAGCGCACCTGGAGCAAAGCCGCCAGGACTTTGCGGTATTTGCCGAGCTGGCCAGCAACCCGAGCCTGGACGATGTACAGCGCGGCGTCCAAGCCTTCAGGGCCGGCGGCCACGACTCGCTGATCGCCCTGGGCGGCGGCAGCGCCATGGATGCCGCCAAGGGCATCGCCCTGGCCGCCGTGGACCCGCAAGGGCTGCAGCGTTTCCAATGGTCCCGGGTGATCGAGCACTACCCGAGCCTCAGTGACTTTCCGCGCCTGGGCCTGCCGCCCCTGATCGCCCTGCCCACCACTGCCGGCACCGGTTCCGAGCTGGGCCGCGAAGCGGTACTGACCGACAGCCAGCAGCAGGTCAAACGGGTGATCAGCCATCCGGAACTGCTGCCCGCCTGCGTGATCCTCGACCCGCTGCTGACCCGCAGCCTGCCGCCGACGCTGACCGCCGCCACCGGCATGGATGCCCTGACCCACCATATCGAGGCGTTCTGCTCGCCGCTGTACCACCCGATGTCCAGCGCGATTGCCGTGGAAGGCATGCGCCTGGTGCAGCAGCACCTGCCCCGGGCAGTGAGCCATGGCCAGGACCTGCAGGCCCGGGAAGGCATGCTGGTGGCCTCGGCGATGGCCGCTGTGGCCTTCCAGAAGGGCCTGGGCGGGGTCCACGCCCTGGCTCATCCCCTGGGCGCCCGCTATCACCGCCACCATGGCCTGCTCAATGCCATCCTCCTGCCCTATGTGCTGGTGGCCAACCAGCCGGTGATTGCCGCAGAGATCGGGCGCCTGGCCCGCTACCTGGACTTGCCCGGGGGAGATTTCCAGGGGTTCCTGGACTGGATCCTGGCCCTGCGCGCCGAACTGGGCATCCCCCACTGCCTGGCGGATATCGGCCTGGATAGCCATGACGCCGAATGGGTCGGGACCCAGGCCCTGGCGGATACCTCGTCCTCGGACACCAATGCCCGGCCGCTGAGCGCCGCCGACTACAGCCAGATTTTTCGCAACGCCGTGCACGGTGTACTGCCCGGGGCACGCCCATGAGACCTGCCTTGAACATCGATGGGCACCGGCGTGGCGGCGGCGCACCGATGCCGGCCGCCAGCGCACCAGTGGCAGCGGTATCGGGCGCGAACTGGGGCCCTGGGGGGCTGGCCGTCTGTCAGTCGATCAAGTCCGTGACCCGCTGCCTGGCTTGAAGCGCGGGATCAGCCGCCATGTTCGGCCAGCAGGTCGGCGATAAACGCCTTCAATGCTTCGCCAGGGACATGTCCGGCATGGGTGATCATGCTGTGGTGCACCTCGTAGCGCAGTGTTTCGGGGTGCAGCACACGCATCTGCCCCGCCGTGACCCAGGGCTGGGCATAGTGGCTGGGCAGGTAGCCCAGGTGGGTGCCCGCCAGCACTCCATGGACTACCGCCTCCATGTGGTAGGCGGTGGCCGAGGCGCGCTGGGGCGTCACCGGCAGCACCTGGCTGGCCGGCAGGAAGCCGTGCTTGATCCAATCACAGGCCTTGATGTGCGCAAGTTCTGGCTGAGGGACAGTGAACAGCGGGTGCGAGACACCGCAGAACAGGGCGATCTCCTCGGCGTACAGCGGCTGATAGTCGAGGGTCGGCAGGGTGCGGCTGAAATAGGAAATGGCCAGGTCCAACTGACCGTCGATCACCGCCCGCTCAAGCTCCGTAGGCGAGTTGATGAACACATGCAGGTGCAGGTCATGCTCGCGGCGATAGAAGCGGGCGATGGCCGCATCGATGCGGGCAGCAGGCAAGGTGGCGATGTTGTCCGCCAGCCCCAGGTACAGATCCCCCACCAGGCGCCCGGACAGTTCCTGGGCCTCGTCCTTGAACACCTCCACCGCGCCGAACAGGGCCTGGGCCGCCGCCAGGATCCGCTGGCCCTTCTCGGTCAGGCGAAAGCCGCCCTTGCCGCGCTCGCAAAGCCGGTAGCCGAGGCGTTTTTCCAGGCTGGAAATATGCATGCTGATATTCGACTGACTCATGTTCAGCTCGGCCTGGGCCGCGGTGAACCCGCCGCACTTGACCACCACGGAGAAAATCCGCAGCAGGCGCAGGTCCATGTCGGTGACGTTTCTAAGCACAGGGGATTCCAGAAGTCGCGGGGCTGAACCAGAGCGCTATTCAACGGCAGCGCCGGGGCCGCGTCAAACTCATCGCGGCTTGATTCATCGGCAGTATTGCGGGGACTATGCAAGGCTTCCCTGCCACTTTGGACCGCTTGCCAATGGACCCGCGCCCGACTCCCCCCCTGAGCACCAAGCGCCTGCTGCTGCGCCCCCTGGAGCTGGCCGACGCCGCCGCCATCCAGGGCCTGTTTCCGCAATGGGAAGTGGTGCGCTACCTCAATGCCAACGTGCCCTGGCCCTACCCGGCCGATGGCGCCCTGAGCTTCGTGCGTGACATGGCCTTGCCGGCGACGGCCCGTGGCGAGGAATGGCACTGGACCATCCGCCTGCGCGAGGCACCCGAGCAAATGATCGGCAGCATCAGCCTGATGCACGAGACCGACAACAACCGCGGCTTCTGGCTGGCCCCGCAGTGGCAGGGCCAGGGCTACATGAGCGAGGCGTGCCAGGTGGTGGATCACTACTGGTTCGAAGTGCTGGAGCAACCGCTGATGCGGGTGCCCAAGGCGGCCCCCAACCAAGGGTCGCGGCGGATTTCCGAACGCGGCGGGATGCGCCTGGTGCGTTCCGACGCCGGCCAGTTCGTCAGTGGCAGCTTCCCTCTGGACATATGGGAAATCACCCGCGAAGAATGGCGGCGCCTGGCGCCACTGACGCCCCTCAGGTAAAACGCACGCCAGGACGCGGACGCTGGTCCACGGTCAGCTCGAACACGTCCGGGCGCGCGTAGTGCCCCACCACGTCATAGTCATAGCGGGCCTTCACCAGATCGTCGGTATCGATGACCGCGCTGATCAGCCCGGCACGGCCCACCAGTGGTCCGGCCAGCACATCGCCCATGGGGCCGATGATGACACTACCGCCGGCGATCAATGGCCGTTGCGCCGGCCAGTTGGCCACCTCCACGCCCAGCGCCTCGGGCGAATCCTGCACCTGGCAGGCACTGACCACGAAGCAGCGTCCCTCGTGGGCCACATGCCGCATGCTCACTTGCCACATCTCGCGCTCGTCCACCGTGGGCGCGCACCAGACTTCGATGCCCTGGGCGTACATGGCCGTACGCAGCAACGGCATCATGTTTTCCCAGCAGATCACCGCACCGATCCGGCCGACCTGAGTATCCAGGACCGGCAAGGTGGAGCCGTCGCCCTTGCCCCAGATCAGCCGCTCGGTCCCGGTGGGCATCAGCTTGCGGTGCTTGCCCACCAGCCCTTGCTGCGGATCGAAATACAGCGCGGTGCAATACAAGCTGCTGCCGCTGCGCTCGATCACCCCCAGCACCAGGTTGGCGCCGGTACGGGCCGAGAGCCCCGCCAGGGCCTCGGTTTCCACGCCCGGCACATCGATCGCATTGGCGAAGTAGCGCGCGAAGGCCTCACGTCCCTCGGGCAGGCGGTAGCCCAGTTGGGTGCCGAACCCCTCGCCCTTGGGATACCCGCCGAGCAGGGCTTCGGGCATCACCACCAGCTTGGCACCGGCTTCGATGATGGCGTCCTCGTAGGACAGGATCTGCTCCAGGGTTTCGGCCTTGCCGCCTGGCAAGGCACCGATCTGCAGGGCTGCGACTATGGATGTGGGCATGGCTGGACTCCTTCGACGATCAAGTGTTGCGCATTTTCATGCCGCCACCGATCATCGATAAACCCCAACTCACTGCTTAATGATATGAACCAGATGAATATCGCCAGCATCGACCTCAATCTGCTCAAGGCGTTCGAAGCCTTGCATGATGAGTCCAGCGCCAGCCGCGCAGCCCTGCGCCTGGGCGTGACCCAGTCGGCCATGAGTGCCGCCTTGCGTCGGCTGCGGGAAATGTACGGCGATCAGTTGTTCGTGCGTACCGGTCGCGGGCTGGCGCCGACCCTCAAGGCCAACCAGCTAAAACCGGTGGTCAGCGAGGCTTTGAACAAGTGCCGGCAGAGCCTGGCGATGGTGGCGCCGGACAGCGCCGACTATCAGGGCCGGGCAGTCACCGTGGGGCTCTCGGATGACTTCGAGATCGCCTATGGCCGGCGCCTGATCGAGGCCGTCGCCCGGCGTGCGCCCAAGCTGCGCCTGATCTTTCGCCAGACCCACAGCCAGATCGTCGCCGAGGCGCTGTTGCAGCGCAGCGTCGACCTGGCGATCAGCGCCGGCGGGTTCGCCCAGCGCATGCTCAGCCGCCAGGTCCTGGGGGAAGGTGGCTACCTGTGCCTGGCGGACCCGGCCAGCCTCGCCGCGGGGCAGGAGCAGATCGATATCGAGGAGTTCGTCGAGCGCGAACACCTGCTGGTATCGTCACAGGGTTTCATCGGCATCACCGACGAGGGGCTGGCGACGCTGGGGCTGAGTCGCCAGGTATGCGCCTCGACCACGCATTTTGCAGCGTTGCCGTTTCTGCTCAAGGGCAGCCAGGCGGTGGCCACCATCCCCGCCCATGCTGCCCGATGCATTGCCGAGTTCACCGGCTTGCGAGTACTGCCCTGCCCCCTGGCGCTGCCACGCTACCCCATCGAGCTGGGCTGGCGTACCAGCGCGCAGATCGACCCGCTGCTGGTGAAGGTGCGCGAAGCGATCGTCGAGAGCTTTGCCGTTACTTGCTCGCCGCCATCAGGCGATTGACCTCGCTGCGCACCATGTTGGAGAACTCCGGTGGCGACATGCCGTCGAGTTCCGCGCGGACCCATTCGGCCCACTTGCCCTTGCGCTTGCTGCGCTCGCCGAACAAGCGCGCGGCCTCGCTCTTGGCCTTGCCCAGGTTGCTCTGCCACAGCTCGAACAGGCGGGACTTTTCGTCCTCGATGGCGGCGCGCTCGGCCAGGGTCTTGTTAGCCAGGTTGAAGCTCATGGGAAATTCCTGCTGCGTAAAATAGGCGACATCTTACACTGTAGGGGCCGGCGGTTTATCCCGGGATGGCGAATGGAAGGCAAAACAGCTGCAACTTTTGCCCCTGCCCCAGACTCCATTGCTTGCCACCCCGACTACCCCGTAGCCGCCGCAGGTTGCGAGCGTCAGCGAAGTACCAGCGTTCTTCGCAGGCTCGCAGGGCACACTGCACCAGAAGGCCACATCGACAAGGAACCACTTCATGGCTCGTAAAACTGCCGCGCAAGCGGAAAACGATCAAATCAAGGACCAGGCATTCAGCGAGTTGCAGGCGCTGATCGAAGAATCGGAAAAACTGCTCAAGGGCAGCGCTGCCCTGGTCGGCGAGGAAGGTGAAAGCCTGCGCCGCCAGGTGAGCCTCAAGCTCAAGCAGGCGCTGGACTCGGTAACCAATGTGCGTGAGCGCAGCAAGCCGGTGGTGGACGCCACCGAACAGTACATCGGTGGTCATCCCTGGCAGACCGTGGCCATCTCCGCAGGCGTCGGCCTGGTAGTCGGCCTGTTGCTCGGCCGCCGCTCCTGAGCGCGCCCCCGTCCAAGGCCAGGCCCCGGATGCCTGGCCCTTACCTTCCCCGGCTGGTCACGCCAGCGCCAATGCCTGAAGCTGCTCCAACCGCTCGCAGGGAATGGCGATACCCGTTTCCCGAGAGCGCTCGCGCTGCCAGTGACGGCGATCCCCCGGCAAGCGTTTCAGGCCTGCCGCATGCATCTGCCGCACCAGCTCCTGGCTGCGCTCGGCAAAGTTCTGGCCGGCGCCCTTGCCCGGATCGATGACGATCAGCAACTGACCGGTCCAGGGGGTCTTGGCTCCCGGATGATTGGACCAGTCGAACTCGAACGAGAAGTTGCCCCCGGTCAGCCCGGCGCAGAGCAGCTCCACCATCATCGACAACGCCGATCCCTTGTGACCGCCGAAGGGCAACAAGGCGCCGCCCTCGAGGATCGCCCCCGGGTCCTGGGTCGGTTGGCCCAGGCTGTCGACCCCGATCCCGGGAGGCAGGCGCTCACCCTTGGCTGCGGCTATCTGCACGTCGCCATGGGCGATGGTGCTGGTGGCCAGGTCGAAGACGATCGGATGCCCGTGGGCCTGGGGTGCGGCGAACGCAATCGGGTTGGTGCCGAACAGCGGTCGGTCGGCGCCATGGGGGACCACGCAAGTCATGCTGTTGACCACGCTCAGGGCCACCAGCCCTTCTTCGGCAAAGGGCTCGACATCCGGCCAGAGTGCAGCGAAATGGTGCGAATTGCGGATCGCCAGCAGGGCGATTCCGGCGTGGCGGGCCTTGCTCACCAGCAGTTCGCGTCCAGCGGCCAAGGCCGGCTGGGCAAAACCGTTGGCGGCATCGACTCGCGCGAACGCCGCAGCCACATCTTCCACCACCGGCACGGCACGGCCGTCGACCCAGCCACTGTCCAGGGTCGAGAGATAACCGGGGATACGAAACACGCCGTGGCTGTGAGCGCCATCACGCTCGGCCATGGCACAGTTCTCGGCCAGGCTGCGGGCGACCTCGGCGCTGCAACCGTGGCGCAGGAGAATCGTCTCCAGCAACTGCACCAAGGCTGGCATGGACAGGTATTGGCAGGGAGTTTCAACCAGGGACGATGCAGACATCTGAAGCTCCAGTGTAATTATTGGAGGGGGCTACAGCGTGTGACCTGGCGATTAAACAACGGCGCAGCCCGGACCTGTCAACCGTCGACAGGAGCGTGGCGTGTCGCCGCTACCGGTGGCTGCACAAGGCTCGTCACTAAGTACAAGACACAGCTGCCGCGGGCGCCATGCGCCCTTGGGCAGTCTCGCGAGATCGGCAGCGGCGACAGAGGTGGGCGGGAAGCGGTATCGCCTCCCTGGGTCATGTCAAGCGGGCGTCAATCCTTCTGGTCGCGCAGGATGTTTCCCGAGGTTCCGTCGATCCGGAACTCGTAGACACTGCCATCGGACTTGCGCCCCTCACCTTCCCAGTAGCCGTCGTTGTCCGCTTCGATCTTGTAGATAGCCACGTAGCCGGCCTTGGTCTTTGCCGTTTCAATGGCTTTCTCGATGGTGATCCAGCCCGCCTGCGGGTGATCGGCCAGCGCGGCGGAAGCGCCAAACAGGGTGGCGCAGGCAAACAGTGCGGCAAAAGTGTGCTTCAGCATGGTCCATCTCCATTTGTAGTTGCTTTCGATACACAACGTGGTTTTAGGGCGTGGCGGATGAAAATAAGTTCACTTTGATACTCAATCGCCATGCCGACTGTTCTACAAGGGTTGTCCTGGAGGGTAGAATGCGCGAAATCAGGAAGAGTCAATGAGCGAACAGATCCTCTCGGAAGCCGAATACGACGCCATCACCCAAGCTGCCGCCCAATGGTGCATGCGCCTGCATGAACCGGACTGCAGCGAGGCCGAACGCCTGGCTTTCCAGCAATGGCATGATGCCGACCCCCTCCACGCCTTCGAATACGAGGCCATGCGCGAGATATGGGAGGTGGCGGATCAACTGCCGTCCTCGACCCTCGCCCCTGCTGCATCCCTGCGTTCCCCACGGCGAACCTGGCAGCACTACGGCGCGGCGGCAGCGATCGCCCTTTGCGTTCTGCCCCTGGCCGCCTACAGCGGCTGGGAGATGGGCTGGCTGCCCTCCTCCTACGAGCGTTTCGAGGCTGGCGACAGCCTGCGCAGCGTCACCCTGGCCGACGGCAGCCAAGTGGAACTGAACCTGGGCAGTAGCTTGGTCTACAGCAACTACAAGGACCAGCGCCGAGTCACCCTGAAAAAAGGCGAGGCCTTCTTCAAGGTCAGCCACGACAGCAGCCATCCGTTCGTGGTCAAGGCTGCCAACGGTCAGGTCAAGGTCACCGGTACCCAATTCAATGTGTGGCTGTACGAGGACCAGGTGCGGGTCACCCTGCTCCAGGGGTCGGTCCTGGTGAGCAGCAACACCGCCTTGCCCGGCGAGGGTTTCCGTCTCGAGCCAGGCATGCAGGCCCGCTACAAGGGCGGCGACTACGAGCCGCAGATCAGCCAGACCTACAGCCATGACAGCTCCCTGGCCTGGCGCAACGGCAAGCTGGTACTGGACAACCTGTCGCTCAACGATGCGTTGCCGCTGATCAACCGCTACCTCGACACCCCGGCGCAGGTCGCCGATAGCAACACCGGCAAGATCCGCGTCGGTGGCATCTACAACACCCGCGAGATCAAGAGCCTGCTGACCTCTTTGCCCAAGGTGCTGCCGGTCTACCTGACCCGTAACCGCGACGGCAATCCGGTGATCAACTCGCTGCCGCAGTCCCCGCCAAAAAGCTGAAGGCCGCCCCGTTGCCGGGGCGGCCTTCATCGTTTTCCCGCGCTTGAACTCAGCGGTGAACCAAGGCCACCGGTTCCTTGCGAGCCTCCTCGATCACCTGCACCTGGTACTGGCCATCGGCGCGGATCTGCGCCTCGGTAAAGGGCAGTTCACTCCACTGATTGCGGGCGAAGGCCTCGGTCTGGTCGCGAAAATGCGCCGAGGCCGGATCGCTGGACAGGGAAAAGGCCAGCAATCCCCTGGCCCGTGGCCCCTGCTCATCGAAACTGACGATGTTCAAGTAACTGGTGCCACTGACCACCTCGCGCTTGCCAGCCGCACCGGGCACGCTTTGCATGGCGTTGTAGATCCCCAGGCTCTCCGGCCCGCCGGGCACCGGGGTCGGCTGGCCACCCTGGCTGACCTGCTGGATATCGCCCCAGCGGACATCCTCGGCCAGGCCGGCCTCCTGCACCTGCTGCGCCGAAGCCAGCATCGCCTCGCGCAGGGCCCGGGCCACGGGTTCACGACTGATGGCCAGGCCGCGCGGCGTGTGTTGCGGGTCCCGAGGATCGAAGGCCACGCGCCAGACATCCGGATCCTGCAACAACGCCTGCATGATGCCCTGGAAATGCACGAACCCAAGGCCCGCCTGCAAGCCGGCGGTGCGATCCCAGGACTTCAGGCTCAGGCACAACGGCCCCAGTCGCTGGGCATCCGCGCCCAGGTCCTGCTCGCAGAATTGCAGCAGGTCAGGCATCACCTGGCCAGCCAGGTACACCTGCTCGTCGGTGACCAGGTGCTGCAAATCGCTGGCGCGGGCCTGGTGCAGGCGGCTCAGCCGATCCAGGGCAAAACGTGCACGCATCTTCAACGGCACGTCCTGCTGGCTGATCACCGGTGAGAAGCCTTGCAGCGGCGCCGCCGGGTTGACCATCCAGGCCGAGTCGTTGGAGTGCTGCAGGTAATCGTTTCGCGCCAGTTGCGGCAGCTGGCTGGCGGCAAAGATGCCCGGCTGGGCCGCTGCCGGATCGATGTCCCAGGCACAAGCCTTGCGCGAGCCGTCGAGCACGACGACCTGGGTGCCGGCCCGCGGATCACTGCATTGCGCCAGCTTGGCCTGGGTGACGTTGGGCACCACCGACTGATTCATGTACAGCGCCCGGCCCTGGTCATCCACTGCCAGGGTATTGACCCACGGAATGCCCTGCACTCGGTGCACGCTGTCCTCCAGGCCGGCCACACTGCTCGCCTGGTTCATCGCCGCCCACTGGGCCAGCACCCGGGTGTTGTCGAGGTTGGCGTCTCGCAGGCTATAGGCGTGCTTGCGATCCCAATCCAGTTCGCCGGGCCATTGCACCACCGGCCCGAACACCGAGCTGTACAGGGTGCGCGAATGCGCCTGCATCTGACCGTCCGCCCCCTTGCTCTGCACCGTGACGAGCTGGCGCTCCAGGGGTACCGAGCGGCCATCGAGCAGGTAGCGGGTCGGATCCTTCGGGTCCAGTTCCAGGCGATACAGGGTGAAGTGCTTGGAGGCATCCACCGTGTGGGTCCAGGCCAGGTGCTGGTTGAAGCCGATGTTGATCACCGGCAGGCCGGGCAAGGCGGCGCCCATCACATCCAGCTGGCCAGGAATCGTCAGGTGCATCTGGTAGAAGCGCATCCCGCCCACCCAGGGAAAGTGCGGGTTGGCCAATAGCAGGCCACGCCCGTTGAACGAGCGTTCGCTGCCGATGGCCACGGCGTTGCTGCCGCGGTCCAGGGCAAAACGCTGCTGGCGCGCGGATGCCAGCTGCCAGGCCTGGGCCGACAACCCGGCCTGCGTAGCCCCCGGTGGCACGGCTGTGGCCAGGGCCTCGGCGAACTGACCCGCCCCGCCCTCGACCAGCAGGCGCCGGGTCAGCTTCACCAGGTCTGCGGTGGTCAGGGGGCGCACCCACTCGCCGCTGCATTGCTCCGGCAGGCCCTGGGCCCGGCGTTCGGCCAATTGCCGATTGTAGCCGTCGACATAACCCTGCATGCGCTCGCGCATCGGCGCAGGTTGCGCCTGCCAGAATCCTTCGACCGCCTGTGGCGTGTTCAGCCAGCTGAAGAACAGGTCGCTGCTGAGGTTGTCGCGCTGCTCCAGGGTCTGGCCCTCGGCACCGAAATAACGTGAACGCTGGGCATTGACCGTCAGTACCTCATTGGCCAGCAGGCACAGGTTGTCCTGGGCATAGGCATAACCGATGCCGTAGCCCAGGCCACGCTCATCGGCCGCCCTGATATGCGGCACGCCGAAGCTGGTGCGGCGAATCTCGGCAAGGGTCTGCTCCGGCTGGGCCAGCGCCTGGGCGCCGCCGCTGAAGCTCAGAAACAAGGCTGCAAGGCAAACGTTGGATAACTGCCTGGAAATGATCACGCCGACTCCTGATACAGAAAGACAGAACCAGGGCTGGACTGCCGCAAGAATTGGGCAAGGCCACCAGCCTGGGATCCGGCCGCGCACGGTTGAACCGGCGCCTGCCTGCCTTACAGACGAAGTCGATGAAAAAAAATTAACCGGTTGCGGCCCGCAGGTGCGGGCCATCACGTGTCAGTGACTTGATACTGACAAATTTTCTACATCCGGGGACTCATGATTTGGCGTGCTCGTTCGTCTAGTTACTAGAGCACCCATCATTCTTTTCCTGATCAGGCTCTGATTAAGGAGTTTTTGCATGTACAACCCGCAACTGCCAATGGACGGCAACACCGTGAACAGAACGCCCTCCCTCAACGCCGGCGCCGGTGTCTTCAGCAAGCAGGCCGAACGCCACAGCAACGATCGGATCAAGCAGATGCTCAAGAGCTTCGGCCTGCGCACCAGCCTGATTCGCCTGAAAGTCATCGATGCCCTGCTGGTGGCGGCCCATAGCGAACGTTCCCTGGGGGTACGTGGCATCCATAGCCAACTGCTGGAGCTGGACATTCCACTGTCGTTTCTCAGTGTGCGAGAAGTCTTGAAGCGCTTGTGCAGCGAAGGGGTCATCACCCTCAACGCAGACAAGAGCTACAGCCTGCACCAGCAGGCAGCAGCAGTACTGGACGGCCTGGGCTGAGGCCGCCCAGGGCTCAGGGCTTGACCTTGCGCCGCATCACGCCATTGAGCACCACGACGATGACTGCCACGGCGATGGCGACGTACTGGAAGGTCTTTTCACTGATGACGCCGCTGTTCTGCAGGTAGGAAAGGCCAAGCATGATTCCCAGAACCGCGAGGGAAATCAGAATCGAATATTTCAAGCGTTGTGACTGAGTCATTGCGGGAATCCTGAAGCTGAAATTGTATCCGCTGTGTATCGAGGTCGATGCCAAGCACATACCCTGATTCGGGGATGCGCGCGGCAAATCGGGGTCATATGGTACAGGCGCGAAGGAGTTTTTTCTCCCTTGTCGCCCTGTCGTGTTCACCGAGCCCTTGAGGATTGAGAAATGTTCCGTCGAATCACACTGCTGATTCCCCTTCTGGCCATGCTGACCCTGTCGGGCTGCATCATCATGCCCCACGATGGCTGGCATCACCGCTACTACGAAGGCGGCCACGGCTACTACTATCACCGTTGAAGCAACCGGCCAGTCCACCGGCCAAACCTGTCAACCAGCCTCCCGCACCATCACAATCCACGCCCGCCCTGCCGCGGGCGTTTTGCTGTCCGGGCCGCCCCTCAAGAACCCGTGGTGAAGCTGCCCGGCCGCGCGAACAGCTCCAGCAACCAATCGACGAACACCCGTACCCGGGTGGACAGGTGTCGCTGGGGCGGATAAAGCGCGGTCAGCGGCAACGGCGGCGGCGCCTGGTCCGCCAGCACCTGCACCAGCGTGCCCGCCTGCAATTGCCGGGCAACATGGTAGTAGGGAGTCTGCACCAGCCCGTAGCCGGCCTCGCAGGCAGCCAGGTAGCCATCGGCGCTGTTGACCGCCACCCGCTTGGGCAACTCGATCTCGTGCAACTGCCCGTCAATGAGGAACTCCAGGCCGTAGCGCTTGCCGGAGACGCTGGAAAAGTATTCGACCATCCGATGCCCCTGCAACTGCGCGGCAGAGGTCGGGATGCCATGCTGGAACAGATAACCGGGGCTGGCACAGGTCACCTGGGACAGCTGGACCAACGGCCGCGCCACCAGGCTCTCGTCCAGGACCGGGCCACCCCGCAGAGCACAGTCCACCCCTTCGCGGACCAGGTCCACCGGGCGGTCGTTGAGACCGATCTCCAGCTCGATCAGCGGATAGCATGCGGAGAACTCCGGCAACGCCGGCATCACGATCAACCGACCGATGCCCGCCGGCATATCGATGCGCAAGATCCCCCGGGGATTGTGCCGAGCCTGGGAGAACACCGCCTCGGTTTCCTCCAGGTCCGCCAGCAAGCGCACGCAACGCTGGTAATAGGCCGCGCCATCCAGGGTGGGGCTGACCTGGCGCGTGGTGCGGTGCAGCAACTGCACGCCCAGGTGGGCCTCCAGCTGCTTGATCAGGATCGTGACCGACGCCCGGGGCAGTTGCAGGCTGTCGGCTGCCCGGGTGAACCCGCCAAGCTCGACGATCCGGGTGAACACACGCATGGCGTTGAAACGGTCCATGGGAAAGGCGCTCAAGATTGTTTGGAAAATCAAAATAGTGATAGCGCTTTTAGCCGGTTTATCGGCGTTTTGTCGAGTATCACAATGGCCTCCCCCTACAGGAGCAATCAGATGCACACTCGACAACTGGGCCACAACGGTCCGCAGGTCAGCGCCATTGGCCTGGGCTGCATGGGCATGAGCGACTTCTACACCACCGGCAGCGACTCCCGCGAATCCATCGCCACCCTGCACCGCGCCCTGGAACTGGGCATCACCCTGCTCGATACCGCCGACATGTACGGCCCCCACAGCAATGAGGAACTGATCGGCCAGGCCATTCGTGGCAAACGTGAGCAGGTGGTCCTGGCCAGCAAGTTCGGGATCGTCCGCGACCCGGCAAGCCCTTCGGCCCGCGGAGTCGACGGCCGTCCGGAGTACGTTCGCGCCGCCATCGACGGCAGCCTGCGGCGCCTGGGCGTGGAGACCCTGGACCTCTACTACCAGCACCGGGTCGATCCGGACGTGGCCATCGAGGAAACCGTCGGCGCCATGGCCGAACTGGTCCAGGCCGGCAAGGTGCGTTACCTGGGTTTGAGCGAAGCGTCGGCAGCGACCCTGGAGCGGGCCCACAAGGTCCACCCCATCAGCGCCCTGCAAAGTGAATACTCGTTGTGGAGTCGCGATCCCGAAATCAACGGTTGCCTTGCCACCTGCCAGCGCCTGGGTATCGCGTTCGTACCCTACAGCCCCCTGGGCCGGGGGTTTCTGACCGGCGCCCTGCAAAGCCCGGACGACTTCGCCGCCGATGACTACCGGCGTTTCAATCCGCGTTTCCAGGGGGAGAATTTCCAGCACAACCTGCGCCTGGTCGAGCAGGTCCAGCGCCTGGCGGCAGAGAAAGCCGTCAGCGCCGGGCAACTGGCCCTGGCCTGGGTACTAGCCCAGGGCGACCACTTGATACCGATTCCCGGCACCAAGCAACGGCGTTATCTGGAGGAAAATGTAGCGGCGCTCGAGGTCCGGCTAAGCGCTGGCGAACTGGCGTCGCTGGGGGCGATCTTCAACCCGCAGGCCACCGCCGGCACCCGCTACAGCGAAGACGTGATGGCGATGCTGGACCGTTGAAACGACAAGGCCGGGGCAAATGCCAGTCAGTTAAGGAAGTTGTAGGAGCGAGGCTTGCCCGCGATGGCGTTGAGAGCACTGAGTTTATCCAGTAAACACGCGCTACCGTTAACGACCCTCGCGAGCAAGCCTCGCTCCTACGGCGGATCACCTCGCTTAACTGACTGGCATTTGGGCCGGGGCTGCTGGTGAGCGCCCCGGCCCTGGGCCAGGTCCTGGGTCAGGCCTTGGCGGAGGTGACGCCATCCTTGTTGGGCACCGTGGTGCCGTTGCCCTTGCCGTAGTTCTGCAGGCTTTGAAGAACGTAGATGGCCTTCTTGTACTCGGGAATCAAGTAGTTGGCGTACTTGTTGCCCTTGAGGTTGTTGCTCTGGATGTCGTCGATCTTCATCGCGAAGTATTCCAGGGCGTTGAAGGACTCATCGGGGTTCTTCGGAATGCCGAAACGGTCGAATTTGTCACCGGCATTGAGCAGGTTCAGCGCAGTGATATCGGAGATCAAGCCGTTGTTCTTGAGGAAGGTGCTCATGCCACCCAAGGACTTGATGGTGACATTCGTCGGATCGAACCCCTTGATCTGCTTGTGCACTTTCAACTGGTCCATCTTGCGCACGTCGAGCACGGTAGCGTTCTGACCCACCATGGTCAGGATCTGACGAACCTTGGCGCTCTGCGGAACCTTGCGGGCGCCGTCGCTCGTCTGGCTCAACAGGCCTGCCCTGCTGCCCGCGCTTCCAACGTATCCGATTGCCATAGTGACACTCCTGTAGTCCGGCTTGCCGATCCCCCCTGTGCTGCCCTTGCGAAAGATCTGGACAGACATCTGAAACAGGGCACAAGCCGCGATGAATCATCTGAATGGGCGCAAGTATCAACGCCACGGCAGCCCCCAACAATGATTTATTTTCAGAATTTACAAATTTCGTACATTCTCGACACATTCGCTTGAAGGCCTTGTTTTAAAGGACTTCATCGCTGTCCTTGGCAGTTTTGAGGATCTGTTTTGCTGTTTTTGCGCAGCCCGTGCGGCAAATTTCCAGGGCCTCTGGGGCATTCCGGCAGACTCCTTGCACACAAGATCGTTTTTTTCTGTACGAACGTCCTAAAGAGCGAGGAATTCGCGCCGACATCCTATGAATGCCCCTCATAAGGTGCAGCCTCCCCAGATAATAAGAAACGCTCGGTAAGGACAGGTCCCATGCCCGCTTTGCGCACGATTCAAGCTCGCTACACGCTTTTTCTGGCCCTGTTCATTGTCCTGATGCTGGTACTCACCGTGGTGGGTATCGGCCAACTGGTGGCGCCCAAGCTGCGCCAGACCGAGGAACAGGTGGCCCTGGACCGCATCGCCGAAGTGGCGCAGCGCATCCAGGGCGAGTTGAACAAGGTCCAGGCCCAGCAGCGCAGCATCACCCAGACCGTTGCACTGCTCGACAGCGACAGCATCGACCGGGTTCTGCCAGGGCTGGTAGACCAGTACGGTGAGCAGAAGGTCTTCGGCGGCGGCATCTGGCCCCTGCCTGGCCAGCGCACCCCGGGGCGCGCCAAGCACAGCACCTTCTGGCACCGAGATGCCTCGGGCAAGCTCAAGGTCAACACCTTCTGGAACAGCGACGCCGCACCCAACTACTACGACCAGGCCTGGTACAAGGGCGGCATGCAAACGGCCCAGGGCCAGTGCGCGTGGGCCGCAGCCTACAAGGATGACGCCAGCGCCGAGCCACGCACCAACTGCGCCATGGCCATCAACCGTGACGGCGTGCCCTATGGCGTGGCCACCATCGACGTGACCCTGGGCTTCTTCAACGACCTGGTGGCGGCCCGGGAAAAATCCCTCGGCGCCCAGATGCTGATCGTCGAGGCGGACGGCAAGATCATCAGCAACAGCTCGCGAATCAACGGCCCCATCGTTCTCAAGAACATCACCGAGCTGGCCACCAGCTCGCCCTTTGCCGCCCAGGTGAGCAAGGCCCTCGAGCATCGCAACAATGGCTTGCAGCGCCTGGAGTTCGACAACGCCGGGGAGCCCAGCACCTTTTTCATGCAGCCCATCGACGGCACGCCCTGGTTCCTCGCCAGCGCCCTGCCCACCCGCCTGATCACCGCCCAGCGCGATGATGTGCTGAGCACCCTGAGCCTGCTGCAACTGCCCATGGTGATCCTGCTGGTGCTGCTGCAGGTCTATGCCATTGGCCAGTTGGTGCAACGGATGAAGACCCTCAAGGCCAATATCGATGCCTTGGCTACCGGCGATGCCGACCTGACCCGGCGCATCACCATCCGGGCCGAGGACGAACTGGGAGCCATCGGCCATTCGGTGAACCGCTTCATCATCTACCTGCAGAACATGATCGGCGAGGTGACCGAGGCCAACGAGGCCATGGCCGGCAGCCTGCAGCAGTTGCAGCGTACCTCCGAGCAGACCGGACAGATCCTGGCCCGACACGCCTCGGAGACCGACCAGACCGTCACCGCCATCACCCAGATGAGCTCCACCGCCGACAGCGTGGCGGCCAACGCCGCCGAAACCGCGGCCTTTACCCAGCGCGCCAACGAACATGCCGAGCACTCGCGCGTGGTGGTGGGCGAAGCGTCCGGCAGCGTGATCGCGCTGATCGATGAAGTGGCCAGCGCCACCCGCAAGGTCGAGGCCATGCAGGAGGATGCCCAGCGCATTACCGAGGTTCTCGGGGTGATCGGCGCCATAGCCGGGCAAACCAACCTGCTGGCCCTCAACGCAGCCATCGAGGCAGCCCGGGCAGGCGAACAGGGCCGCGGCTTTGCCGTGGTAGCCGACGAAGTCCGTGCCCTGGCCGCCCGCACCCAGGCCAGCACCTCGCAAATCAACGAAATGCTCAGTCGCTTGACCCAGGGCGTGAGCTCCTCGGTCACGGCCATGGAGAACACCCAGGCCAGTTGCCAGTCGGCGGCGGATGCCACGGCCCGGGTCAATTCGGGCCTGGACGAAATGGCCGGTTCGGTCAGCCAGATCAACAGCCTCAGTACCCAGATCGCCACCGCCGCCGAACAGCAGAGCGCGGTCACCGAGGAGATCAACCGCAGCATGGTCAGCATCCGACATATGGTCGAGGAGCTGGTGTCCGGTGGCCAGGCCAGTGAAAGCAACGCCCGAAGCCTGATGCAGGCCAACCAGAGGGTCAGTGCCCTGATGGGCCGCTTCAAAGTCCGCTGAACGGTCGGTCGCACTCCCGCCCCCGGGCGCGAGTGCGACTATATTTGCAGCTCCGGTCACAAGGAGGTGCAACCATCATGGGCCAGCGCCAGCCCCACCTGATGGGCGAATACATCAGCCAGCAGCGATACATCGCGGCGGGCATCGATACGGTCTACTACTACCTTTCCCAACCCGATCGCTGGTACGAATGGCATCCCGGCTCCCTGCATGCCGACACCGGCCGGGGCGGCTCGCTGCCAGCCGGCCATCGATTCAGCGAAACCATCAACCTGCTGGGGGTGCAAGTGCACTTGAGCTGCCGGGTCCTGAGCGCGGTGCTGCCCAGGGAGTTCAAGATAGTATTCAGCTCCGCGCCCCTGGATGGCAGCATCGACTACCAGTTGCGCAAGCAGGGTAATGGCACTCTGCTCAAGCACATCCTGCACTACTCCACCGACCTCAATCTCGGCGGCCTGCGCTCACGCATGGAGCGCTCATCCGGCCAGGCCCTGGACAACCTCAAGCACATACTGGAAGCGCCGCCCGGCTGACGGCGCCGCGCCCCTGAACCACGCTGACAAATCAGTAATCTGTACCTCAGCTGGCTGACAGCCATGGCCGATTAGTCTCTGCCTCAACCTGAAACCCAGGGCAGACAGGACCTTATCGGCATGCATGGCAATCCCTCTCGACGCAGCTTCATCAAAGGCCTGGCCGCCGCCAGTGTGCTGGCCGGCAGTGATCTCTGGCGCTCACCGGCCTGGGCGCTGGGTACCAGCGGCCACCCCCTGGAACTGAGCGGCCAGCAGTTCGATCTGTTCATCGGTGAGTCACCCGTCAACTTCAGCGGCCAGCCATGCACCGCCATGACCATCAACGGCAGCCTGCCGGGCCCGCTGCTGCGTTGGCGCGAAGGCGACACCGTCACCATCCGCGTGCGCAACCGACTTGCACAAGACACCTCGATCCATTGGCACGGGATCCTCCTGCCGGCCAACATGGACGGGGTTCCCGGCCTGAGCTTCCACGGCATCGCGCCCGGAGGGCTCTACGAGTACCGCTTCCAGGTCCGGCAGAACGGCACCTACTGGTACCATAGCCACTCCGGACTGCAGGAACAGGCCGGAGTCTACGGCCCCTTGGTGATCGACGCCCGCGACCCCGAACCGTTCCAGTACGACCGCGAGCATGTACTGCTGCTCAGCGACTGGAGCGACCTGGCACCGCAACACCTGATGCACATCCTGAAAAAGCAGTCCGGCTACTTCAACTACCACAAGCGCACCGTGGGCGACTTCATCGAGGACGTCAGCCGCGATGGCTGGGCCGCCACCCTGGCGGACCGCAAGATGTGGGCCGAAATGAAGATGAGCCCCACGGACCTGGCCGACGTCAGTGCGGCCACTTACCGCTACCTGCTCAACGGCCAGACCCCGGGCAGCAACTGGACCGGACTGTTCAAGCCAGGAGAACGGCTGCGCCTGCGGCTGATCAACGGTTCGGCCATGACCTACTTCGACGTGCGCATCCCAGGCTTGAAGATGACCGTGGTCGCCGCCGACGGCCAATACGTGCAGCCGGTCAGCGTCGACGAGTTGCGCATCGCAGTAGCCGAGACCTACGACGTGCTGGTCGAGCCGGGTCCTGAACAGGCCTATACCCTGTTCGCCCAATCCATGGACCGCACGGGTTACGCCCGCGGCACCCTGGCATCGAGCCCGGGCCTGAGTGCGGCGATCCCGGCTCTGGACCCGCGCCCATTGATCAGCATGGCCGACATGGGCATGGACCACGGCAACATGGCCGGCATGGCCGATGTGCAAGGCGATCACGACCCGATGGCTGCGATGGACCACGGTTCCATGCAAGGCATGCCGGGAATGGACCATGGGCAAATGACCGGCATGGGCCAGATGCAGCGCCACCCGGCCTCGGAGACCGGCAACCCGCTGGTGGACATGCAGACCATGAACCCGACACCGAAACTCGACGATCCGGGTATCGGCCTGCGCGGCAACGGCCGCCGGGTGCTGACCTACGCCGACCTGCGCAGCACCTTCGAAGATCCCGACGGCCGCGAGCCCGGCCGCACCATCGAACTGCACCTGACCGGGCACATGGAGAAATTCGCCTGGTCCTTCGACGGCATCAAGTTCAGCGACGCACAACCCTTGCGCCTGAACTATGGCGAGCGCGTGCGCATCACCCTGGTCAACGACACGATGATGACCCACCCCATCCACCTGCATGGCGTGTGGAGCGACCTGGAAGACGAACAGGGTCGGTTCCTGGTACGCAAGCACACCATCGACATGCCACCGGGCACCCGGCGCAGCTATCGGGTCACCGCAGACGCCCTGGGCCGCTGGGCCTATCACTGCCACCTGCTGTATCACATGGAGATGGGCATGTTCCGGGAAGTGCGAATCGAGGAACAGGGGGCTGCGACATGACATTTTTCTCTTGCCGATTGCTGTCCGTGTCCCTGTTCGGTCTAGGCCTGGTCACGCTTCAGGCCGCCGGGGCCGCCGTCCCGGCCAGCGCCCCGCAGCCAATGCCAGCCATGGACCACAGCCAGATGAGCACCATGGATGATGGCATGCAGACGATGGACAGCGCCTCGGCGCCTGCCACCAGCCGCACTCCGATCCCGCTTCCGAGCGATGCCGACCGTCGGGCCGCTTTTCCCGACGTCGGCGGTCATGGCGTGCACGACAAGGCCATCAACTCGTTCTGGCTGCTCAATCAACTGGAGTATCAGGATGCCGAGCGCGGTAGCGCCCTGGCGTGGGAGATGAACGGCTGGGTCGGCGGCGACATCGATCGCCTCTGGCTGCGCAGCGAAGGCGAGCGCAGCAACGGCATCACCGAGAAGGCCGAACTCGAAGCGCTGTGGGGCCACGCCATCGGTCCCTGGTGGGACCTGGTCGGCGGGGTACGCCAGGATTTCAAGCCTGGCTCGCCACAGACCTGGGCTGCCGTCGGCCTGCAAGGCATGGCCTTGTACAACTTCGAAAGCCAGGCCACCGCCTACCTGGGTGAAGGTGGCCAGGCAGCCCTGCGCCTCAAGGGCGACTACGACATCCTGCTGACCAACCGGCTGATCCTGCAGCCCACCGCAGAGGTCAATCTGTACAGTCGCAACGATCCTCGCCGGGGCCTCGGCTCAGGCCTGGCGGACAGTGAAGTCGGCCTGCGCCTGCGCTACGAACTGCATCGTCAGTTCGCCCCCTACATCGGCGTGACCTGGAACCGCAGCTACGGCAAAAGTGCCGACTACAGCCGCGACGAAGGTGGCGAGCGCAGCGAAACGCGCCTGGTGCTGGGCGTGCGCCTGTGGTTCTGAAATCGAACAACACCCACCCTCACCTCAATCATGGGCGGCCACGCCGTCGGGAGCCTTGCATGTCACCCCTGAATACCCTTGCCCGCAGCCTTGTCCTGGGCAGTGCCCTGCTGTTTGCCACCCTCGCCCAGGCGCATCCGAAACTGCTGTCTTCGCTGCCAGCCGAAGGCGCACGGGGACCGGCGCCGGAACGCATCGAACTGATCTTTTCGGAAACCCTGACACCGCAGTTTTCTGCCGCCAAGCTACTGATGACCGCCATGCCGGGCATGGTCCACCCCGAGATGCCGATCAAGGCCAGGATCAGCGCCGGCAACGACCCCAGGACCCTGCTCGTCACCCCATCCAGCCGCCTGTCTGCCGGTAGCTACAAGGTGCAGTGGCGTGCGGTGTCCGCCGATACGCACCCGATCACCGGCGCCCTCACCTTCACCGTCGAATAAGCCATGGACCACGCCTTTACCGTTGGTTTGCGCCTTGCCCTGTACATCGACTTGATGCTGCTGGCAGGACTGCCGCTGTTCCTGCTCCAGGCGCCTGGGCAACTGCGTGCCCACTGGAACCTGCGTCAATTGAACCGGCTGCTGATGCCCTGCGTGCTGCTAGGCGTGCTGCTGTCGCTGGTCGCCCTGGCACGCCTGGCGCTGGAACTCGACGGCGAGAACCAGCTCGGCCAACTGCGAGCGGCAACCCTGCACATGCTGTGGACCCAGACCGCCGTCGGCCAGAGCTGGATCCTGCGCATGGCGATGCTGCTCGGCGTCCTCCTGGCCCTGGCCCTGACCACCCGGGCCGTGCACGGCGGCCTGTGGCTGCTGGCCGGTTGCTCCGCCACGGCCCTGGCGACCCTGGCGTGGAACGGACACGGCGCCATGAGCGAAGGCCCGCGCCACTATCTGCACCTGGCCAGCGACATCCTCCACCTGTGGGCGGCAAGCGCCTGGTTCGGCGCCCTGCTGGCCTTTGTCCTGCTGCTCAGGGGCGGCTGCCTGACCACGGAGGACCAGCCGCATCTGCTGGCCAGCGCCTTGAAGGGCTTTGAACGAACCGGAGGCTTGATCGTACTGGCCCTGCTACTGAGCGGCGTGGCCAACCACCTGATGACCAGCGGCCCGGTAGTCGCGACACTGACGGAGAGCCTCTATGGCCGCCTGTTGCTGCTCAAGTTGCTGCTATTGGCCGCAATGCTGGGTTTCGCCGCACTCAATCGTTTTCACCTGACACCCCTGCTGGAGCGCTCGATCCAGACGGGCGACCCTGCTCCGGTCCTCGTGGCCCTGCGTCGCAGCCTGCGCATGGAAGCATCGATAGCCCTGGCCATCTTCGCCTTGGTGGCCTGGCTGGGCACCCTGAATCCGGAAGGCAACTGAGCGGTATAACCTTGATACACAAGTCTCGCCCCTGGCCGTGCAAACATCGCAAAATGCACCGCGATCCGCCCGGGCCAGCCCGGGCGCTCCCTTTTGTTCAACACGAGACACTGCATGAAACATTTCCTGCGTCTGGCGGCCCTGTCCGCGCTGTTTTTCACCACGCTGGCCCAGGCGGCAGCGCCTATCGAGATCGACGTTCACCGGGACGCCAACTGCGGTTGCTGCAAAAAGTGGATCGAGCATCTGCAAGCCAACGGCTTCAAGGTCAAGGACCATGTCGAGAGCGACATGAGCGCCGTCAAGCAACGCCTGGGCGTCGCGCCGCGCCTGGCGTCCTGCCACACCGCAGTGATCGACGGCAAGTTCGTCGAAGGCCACGTGCCGGCGGATCAGGTCCTGGCCCTGAGCAAGCGCGATGACCTGCTGGGCATCGCCGCCCCGGGCATGCCCATGGGCTCGCCGGGCATGGAGATGGACGGCATGGGCGCCGACGCCTACCAGGTCATCGGCCTGACCCGCGATGGCCGTGACGTGCTGGTCGCGGACTATCCGGCCCGTTGATCCACGCCTATTTCGGCCTGTTCCTGGCGGCCTTCGGCGCCGCCACCCTGCTGCCACTGCAATCGGAAGCCTTGCTGGTGGGCCTGCTGCTCAATGGCCAATGGGCGGTGCTCGGCCTGTGGCTGGTGGCGACGCTGGGCAATGTGCTCGGCTCATTGGTCAACTGGTGGCTGGGGCGACGCCTGGAGCGCTACCAGGACCGCCGCTGGTTCCCCATCGCTCCACGCCAGTTACAACGCGCCCGGAAGCACTACCAGCGCTACGGCCACTGGTCGCTGCTGTTGAGCTGGCTACCGGTGGTCGGCGACCCGCTGACCCTGGTCGCCGGGGTCATGGGCGAGCCGCTCAAGCGCTTCCTGCTGATCGTCACCCTGGCCAAGGGCGCGCGCTACGCGGTGCTGGCCTGGCTGACCCTGGGCTGGATCGGCTGATCCGGGCTCGACGACGACTGCAGCTGCTTCATGTCGCCACTGCCAAAAGCTGCCTACGACTTGCGCAGCGGCCGCAGATGCTCAATGCAAGGCCCACGCTGCCTCGCCCCAGGCTCGATAGCGGCTAAAGCCGCTTCGTGTAGCCGCTGCCCCAGGCTGCGCACGGGCGCGCAGCGGTCGCAATCGCGCAGATACGGGCAAGCAGCGAAAGTCCTGCGTGCCCCAGCATGGACCGACCGCGATCCAACGCACCCATTGCGGGCATTCCGACACGTTCCACGGGTCGACCTTTCGTCGGCGCCAGCCACTCCCGGGCCCTTACACCATCGCCAGACACCGCCCCTGCCCGGCACCGCTGCAGGTTCTGTCCTAGACTGGCCCTCGCATCGTGACCGACCGGTCACGGTCGTGAGAAAAAAGTCGAAACTTTTGGTTCCGGCCCAGGGTCAGGTTAAAGGTAGGGCCACTGCCGCTGGTGCATTCCTTGCAGAGGCTCCTCCATCCTTTCTGCTTCAGCACTCGGGCAGCGCGGGCTGATCGATGTGCGGCACGCTTGCGCCCGGCCACAGGAACCGGCCGGCACAGCGTGCAAAACGCCAGAACAGATCAACAACACGGGAGAGACACATGATCAGCGCCGTACTGGATACCCAGGGAGAACCCCTTCCACAGCAGACAGGCGGACGCAGCCATCCTCCGGTTGCGCTTCCCGGGAGCAAGACGGTACTGCCGCTGGCCCGCCAGAACCCCAATCGCAAGCGGGTGCTGTTCGTCACCTCGGAGCTGGCCGACCTGGTCAAGACCGGCGGCCTGGGCGACGTCTCCGCCGCCCTGCCCCGGGCCATGGCCCACCTGCACGACGTGCGGGTGCTGATCCCCGGTTACCCCCAGGTGCTGCACAGCGAGAACCCGATCCACATCATCGGCGAGCTGGGCGGCCACGCGGCATTGCCGGCCTGCAAGATCGGCCGCATGGACATGCCCGACGGCCTGGTGATCTACGTGCTGATCTGCCCCGAGCTCTATGAGCGCGAAGGCACTCCCTATGGCGCCAACAACGGTCGCGACTGGCCGGACAACCATATCCGCTTCGCCCGCCTGGGCCTGGCCGCCGCCGATATCGCCGCCAACCTGGCACAGATCCACTGGTGCCCCGACCTGGTGCATGCCCACGACTGGCCCGCCGGCCTGACCCCGGCCTACATGCACTGGCGTGGCCAGCGCACCCCCACCCTGTTCACCATCCACAACCTGGCCTATCAGGGCGTGGTCAGCCTGGCTTCCTGCCCGGAGCTGGGGATCCCCGAGCACGCCCTGCAACAAGAAGGCATGGAGTTCTACGGCAAGCTGTCGTTTCTCAAGGCAGGCATGGCCTATGCCAGCCACATCACTACGGTGAGCGCCACCTATGCCCGGGAAATCACCACCCCGGACTTCGGCTGCGGGCTCGACGGCTTCCTCGCCAGCAAGACCCAGCAAGGGCTGCTCAGCGGCATCCCCAACGGCATCGACGAAAGCTGGGATGCCGCCACCGATCCGCACCTGCTCTGCCCCTTCGGCATTGGCGACTGGAAGGGCAAGGCCACCAACGCCGCCCATGTGCGCCAGCGGTTCGCCCTGGAGCCGAGCGACGGGCCACTGTTTGCCGTGGTATCGCGGCTGGTCTACCAGAAAGGCCTGGACCTCACCGAGGCAGTGGCCGAGTTCATCGTCGAGGCTGGCGGCCAGATCGCTATCATCGGCCGAGGCGAACCGGAGGAAGAACACGCCATGCGCGAGCTGGCCCGACGCTTCCCCGGCCGCATCGCAGTGCACATCGGCTTCAACGAGACCGATGCCCGGCGGATGTTCGCCGGCAGCGACTTCCTGCTGATGCCTTCGCGCTACGAGCCCTGTGGCCTGAGCCAGATGTATGCCCAGCGCTTCGGTTCGCTGCCGGTGGCACGCAATACCGGCGGCCTGGCAGACACCATCGACAACGGCGTCACCGGTTTCCTGTTCGACGAGTCCAGCGTGGCCAGCTACCAGGAAGCCCTGGAGCGGGCGTTTCGGGTGTTCGCCCGTCCCGCCCTGCTGCATGCGATGCGTTGCCGGGCCATGGCCGCCCCCTTCAACTGGTGCCAGGCAGTGGAACCCTACGCCGAACTCTACGAACAGCTGGTGGCCCAGACCCTGGGGCACGCCGTCAGGTAAAGGAGGCCGGGCAGATGCCTTCAAGTACCCCATCCACCCTGCGCCACGGCGCAGTGCTGCTTGACGCCGAACACACCCGCTTCGCCCTCTGGGCCCCGGATGCGCGCCAGGTCAGCGTCGAGTTGGGCAACGGCCAGTCCGTGCCGATGCTGCCCCAGCCCGAAGGCTGGTTCATGATCCAGACAAACTGCCCGGCGGGCAGCCAGTACCGGTTCAATATCGACGGCCAGATCCAGGTGCCGGACCCGGCCTCGCGCGCCCAGGGCGGCGACGTGCATGGCCCGAGCCTGGTGGTCGACCCGCACGCCTACCGCTGGCAGCACCGGCAATGGTGCGGCCGGCCCTGGCACGAAGCGGTGATCTACGAGATGCATGTTGGCGTTCTGGGCGGCTACCAGGCCGTGCAACAGAAACTGCCGGCGCTGGTGGAACTGGGTGTGACGGCCATCGAGCTGATGCCCCTGGCGGAGTTTCCCGGTGCTCGCAACTGGGGCTACGACGGCGTCCTGCCCTACGCCCCGGAGGCTTCCTACGGTACCCCGGAGCAGCTCAAGGCCCTGGTTGACACCGCCCATGGCCTGGGCCTGGCGGTGATCCTGGACGTGGTCTACAACCACTTCGGCCCCGACGGCAACTACCTGCAACGTTATGCCAGTTCGTTCTTTCGCGAAGATCGGCATACCCCCTGGGGCGCCGCCATCGACTTCCGCCGCCGCCCCGTGCGGGACTTTTTCATCGACAACGCCCTGATGTGGCTGCTCGACTATCGCTTCGACGGCCTGCGCCTGGACGCGGTGCACGCCATCGACGACCCGGACTTCCTTGAGGATCTGGCCCGGCGGGTGCGCCAGGCCATTCCCGCCGGGCGCCACGTCTGGCTCAACCTGGAGAACGAAGCGAACCAGGCCAGCCTGCTGCAGCGCGGTTTCGACGCCCAGTGGAACGACGACGGCCACAATGCCCTGCATGTCCTGCTGACCGGTGAGACGGAGGCCTATTACGCCGACTTCGCCGAACAGCCCACCCGGCAACTGGCCCGCTGCCTGGAGCAGGGCTTCGCCTTTCAGGGCCATATCAACCGCCATGGGCAACGCCGTGGCGAACCCAGCGCGCACCTGCCACCCAGTGCATTCGTGCTGTTCCTGCAGAACCACGATCAGATCGGCAATCGTGCCTTCGGCGAGCGCCTCACCCAATTGGCCCCTTCCCAGGCCCTGCAGGCCGCGACGGTGCTGTTGCTGCTGGGGCCGATGATTCCGCTGCTGTTCATGGGCGACGAAGTGGCGGCGCAGGAACCGTTCCTGTTTTTCACCAGCCACCAGGGCGAACTGGCTGAAGCGGTGCGCCAGGGTCGACGCGACGAGTTCGCCGCGTTCAGTGCCTTTGCCGATGCCACGCAGCGCCAGCGCATCCCCGACCCCAACGCCCTGGCGACATTCCAGGCCTCCTGCCCACGGCCCAGCCCCGATCAGGCCGACACCACCCGGGCGCTGTACCGCGAACTGTTGCAGATTCGCCATCGCGAACTGGTGCCGCGCCTGCCGGGCACTCGCGCCCTGGGTGCCGAGGTGTTGGCCGAAGGCGCCCTCACCGCCCGCTGGCGCCTGGGCGACGGCAGCCTGCTGCGGATCGATCTGAACCTCAGCGCACATCGGGTCGAGCTGCAACCCGCTGGCGACCCGCAGCTGTGGTTCCAGCACCCGCCGCAGGCCCTGGAGCACTGGCGCCAAGGCTGGCTGCCAGCCTTCAGCGCAGTGGTGCAGGTGGAACAGCCGACAGCCCCAGACGGAGAGCGCCCATGAGCGATGCGCAACTGGAAATACTCGCCAGCCGCGCCGGCCTGGCAGTGGACTGGATCGATGCCAACGGCCGGCCACAGAAGGTCGAGCCGCGGGTGCTGCGGGCAGTGTTGGCCGGGTTGGGCCACGCGGCCGATGACGACCAGCAGATCGAACACAGCCTGCGGCAACTGCAGCGACAGCAAGACAGCCGGCATCTGCCGCCGCTGCTCACGGTGGATGTCGGCCGGGGCCTGGACCTGGCGCGTTATTTCCCGGCACACACCCCGTGCCGGGTCCAGCTGGAGGACGGCACCTGCCTGGCGTTGCAGCTGGACGAGGCCAGCGTCCTGCCCGGGGCAATGCCGGTGGGTTACCACAGCGCGAACATCGAGGACGAACACTTTACCCTCGCCGTGGCTCCCGAGCGCTGCTACAGCGTGGCCGATGCGGTGGGCTCCCACGCCCCCAGGGCCTGGGGGCTGGGGGTGCAGCTGTACGCATTGCGCCGTAGTGGCGACGGAGGTTTTGGTGACACCCAAGCCCTCGAGGAACTGGCCCGCCAGGCCGCCGAGCGTGGTGCCGACGCCCTGGCCATCAGCCCGCTGCATGCGATGTTCAGCAGTGACCCGCAACGCTACAGCCCCTACTCGCCCTCCAGCCGGCTGTTTCTCAACAGCCTGTATGCCGCCCCGGGCACCATCCTTGGCGAGCGGGCCTGGCGCACCGCCATCGAGGCCTGCGACCTGGCCGGGGCGTTGCAGGCGCTGGAGCAGCAACCGCTGATCGACTGGCCCAAGGCCGCCCAGGCCAAGCAACAAGCCTTGCGCGAGCTGTACGAAGGTTTCTGCCACGGCGAACATCCGCTGCACCAGGATTTCGCCAGCTACCGCCTGGCTGCAGGCGAAGCCCTGGAAAACCACTGTCGGTTCGAGGCGATCCAGGCCCTGCGCGTTGCCCGTGGCGAAGACCCGGACTGGCGCCACTGGCCCGAGCACTGGCGTGATCCAGCCAGCCCTGAATTGGCCCGGTTCGCCGAGGAGCAGGCCCATGAAATCAGCTTCCATGCCTTCTGCCAGTGGCTGATCGCACGCAATCTGGAGCGGGTGCAGAGCGCGGCCCGCAGCAGCGGCATGGGCATCGGCCTGATCGCGGACCTGGCCGTAGGGGCTGACGGTGGCGGCAGCCAGGCCTGGAGCCGCCAGGACCAGTTGCTGGCCGAACTCACCGTGGGCGCACCGCCGGACATCCTCAATCGCCAGGGCCAGGGCTGGGGCATCTCGGCGTTCTCTCCAGAAGGCCTGCAACGCAACGGCTTTCGTGCCTTCATCGAAATGCTGCGGGCCAATTTCGCCCACGCCGGCGGCTTGCGTATCGACCATGTGATGGGCTTGCAGCGCCTGTGGGTAATTCCCCTGGGGGCTGCACCCTGCGACGGCGCCTACCTCTACTACCCGGTGGACGACCTGCTGCGCCTGCTGGCCCTGGAGTCCCACCGCCACCAGGCCATCGTGCTCGGCGAGGACCTGGGCACCGTGCCCGACGGCCTGCGGGAAAAACTCGCCGCCCGGGCCATGCTCGGCATGCGCGTGCTGCTGTTCGAACAGGACCACGGCTGCCGCTTCAAGCCGATCCTGGACTGGCCCGACAACGCCCTGGCCACCACCAGCACCCATGACCTGCCCACCCTCAATGGCTGGTGGCACGGCCGCGACATCGACTGGAACCAGCGGCTGGAGCTGGTGGACGAAGCCGGCGCGCGACAGTGGCGCGAGCATCGCCAGCGCGAACGGGACGGCCTGCGCCAGGCCCTGGCCGCAGATCCGCAGAACTTTCGCGAGCCCCTGGAGGAAACCGACCAGCTGCTGGACGCGAGTGTGCGTTTTCTCGGCCACACCCGCGCCCCCCTGGTGCTGTTGCCCCTGGAAGATGCCCTGGGGATCGACGAACAGGCCAACCTGCCCGGCACCGTCGAGGGCCACCCCAACTGGCGACGGCGCCTGGCCGGCAGTGCCAGGCACCTGCTGGACGACACCGATGCTGCCCGGCGCCTGGAGCAACTGGCCTGTGCGCGGCAGCAAGCCCACGAGCGTGACCGATGAACAAACCTGCCAACCCTATCCTGCGGGCCAGCGTGCGCCTGCAGTTCCACCAGGGCTTCACCCTGGACGACGCGGTGCCGCTGGTGCCCTACTTCGAACAACTGGGCATCAGTCATCTGTATGCCTCACCGCTGCTGTGCGCCCGGGCTGGCTCCATCCATGGCTATGACGTAGTGGACCCGACCCGGGTCAACCCGGAACTGGGGGGTGAAGCCGCCTTGCAGCGCCTGGTGGCCACCCTGCGCCAGCACGGCATGGGGTTGATCCTGGATATCGTGTCCAACCACATGGCGGTAGGTGGCGGCGACAACCCCTGGTGGCTTGACCTGCTGCGCTGGGGACGCCTGAGCCCCTATGGCGAGTTCTTCGACATCCAGTGGCACTCCCCCGACCCCCTGCTGGCCGGCCAGTTGCTGCTGCCGTTCCTGGGCAGCGACTACGGCGTGGCCTTGCAAGAAGGCAACCTGCAGTTGCACCTGGACGATGACCGGCTGGGTTTCCATGTGCGCCACCACGAGCATCGCTTTCCCATCTGCCCGGGCGACTACGCGCCGTTGCTGCATATGGACGAGCCCCGGCACGCTGCAGCGGCTACGGCCCTCAAGCCCCTGGCCGACGGTTTTGCCGCCCTGCGCTTCAACAACGATGCCCACCACCAGGCCCAGGCACTGCAACAAGCCCTGGCCCAGGCGCTGCAACAACCGGCCTTGTACCAGGCGGTGCAGGAGCGGCTGCTCGCCTACGACGCTCGACACACCCAAGGCTTCGAGCGCCTGCACCAGCTTCTGGAGCAGCAGAGCTATCGCCTGGCCAGCTGGCGCACCGCCGCCGACGACATCAACTGGCGACGCTTCTTCGATATCAACGAACTGGGCGGCCTGCGGGTCGAGCGCCCAGCGGTGTTCGAGGCCACCCATGGCAAGATCTTCGAGTTGATCCAGCAGGGCCTGGTGGACGGCCTGCGCATCGACCATGTGGACGGCCTGGCGGACCCTCGGGGCTACTGCCGCAAGCTGCGACGCCGAGTCGACCGCCTGCGCCCCGGCGAGCACCTGCCGATCTATGTCGAGAAAATCCTCGGCGCCGGCGAAACCCTGCACCGCGACTGGGGCGTGGATGGCACCACCGGCTACGAATTCATGAACCAGCTGTCGCTGCTGCAGCAGGAGCCCGCCGGCCAGGCACCCCTGGCCGAACTCTGGAGCCAGCACACCCAGCGCCCACTACAGTTCGCCGAAGAGGCGCTGCTGGCCCGTCAGCAGATTCTCAACGGCTCCCTGGCCGGGGATTTCGAGAGCGTGGCCCAGGCCCTGCTGCAAGTGGCAAGGCTCGACCTGATGAGCCGCGACCTGACCCTGGGCGCCATTCGCCGGGCCTTGCAGGAACTGATCGTGCATTTTCCCGTGTATCGCACCTACATCGGCGGCTGCGGTCGTGGCCCCCAGGACCAGCGCTTCTTCCAGCAGGCCCTGGAAGGTGCCCGGGCCAGCTTGAGCGAGGCCGACTGGCCGGTACTGGACTACCTCGACCGCTGGCTCGGTGGCCAGGGCTGGCGTCATCAGCCACCGGGGCCGGGGCGCCAGTTGCTGCGCCATGCCGGCGTGCGGTTCCAGCAGCTGACCTCGCCGGCGGCGGCCAAGGCCGTGGAGGACACCGCGTTCTATCGTTCGGCAGTGTTGCTGGCACGCAACGACGTCGGCTTTGACACCGAGACCTTCAGCGCTGCGCCAGCGACCTTCCATCAAGCCTGTGCCGAGCGCCTGGCGAGCTTCCCCGACAACCTGCTGGCCACGGCCACCCATGACCACAAGCGTGGCGAAGACAGCCGTGCGCGGCTGGCGGTGCTCAGCGAACGCGCGACCTGGTATGCCCGCCAGGTGGCCGACTGGCGGGCGCTGGCTGCTCCTCTGCGCCCAGCGGCCGACGCACCTTCGGCGGCAGACGAGCTGATCCTCTACCAGAGCCTGCTGGGCAGTTGGCCCCTGGACCTGCAAGCCGACGATCAATCAGCCATCGAGGACTACCGCGCACGGATCTGGCAATGGCAGCTCAAGGCTCTGCGCGAAGCCAAGCTGCACAGCAGCTGGGCTGCACCGAATCCCCATTACGAAGAGGCGATGCAGGCTTTTGTCGACAACCTGCTGCTGGCCCCCCAGGGTCTGGCGCTACGCCGTTCGATCGCTGCGGCGGCCCAGGCCATCGCTCCGGCCGGTGCCCTCAACAGTCTGGTACAGACCCTGCTGCGCCTGAGCGTGCCGGGAGTCCCGGACCTGTACCAGGGCAACGAGTTCTGGGACTTCAGCCTGGTGGACCCGGACAACCGCAGGCCAGTGGACTACCCGGCCCGGCGCCAGGCCCTGCAGCAGCCCGTCGAGCCGGCCCGCTGGCTGGCCCAGTGGCGCGATGGCTCCATCAAGCAGGCCCTGATCGCCCGTGTCCTGGGCCTGCGTCGGGAGTATCCGCAGTTGTTCCGGCGCGGCCGCTACCAACCCCTGGAAGTCCATGGGCAGCACGCCGGCCGGGTGCTGGCCTTCCTGCGTGAATACCACGGGCAACGAGCCGTGGTGATCGTGCCGATCAGGGTGGCGAGCCTGCTTGTGGGCAGCGCCATCCCGCAGGTGGACGCCGCACGCTGGGGCGATACCCGGGTGCAACTACCGTTCGCCACCCCGGGGTGCACATTGAATGGACTTTTTTCCACGGTGACAGTCACACCCCACAAGGAGCTGATGCTCAGTGACGTCCTGCAGGACTTTGCGTTGAACCTCTTGATCGAACCTTGAATCCAGCCCAGGAGCATTGCGATGAGTACCGACGACAAACGCATTCGTGAGTTCGCCTATCAGATCTGGGAGTCGGAAGGTCAGCCCCAGGGACAGGAACAACGTCACTGGGAGATGGCCTGCAAGCTTGCCGAAGCCGAGGCCCTGGCCCCGAGCCAGCCGCCCAAGGCCGTGCGCGCCAAACCTGCGGGCGCCAAGCCCGGCAGCAAGGCGGCGGTCAAGCCCGAGGCCAAGTCGGCCACGGCGGTGGTGCCGCCAGGCGAGAAACCGACTGCCACGAAGAAACCCCGGGCACCGCGCAAGCCGCCCGCCAACTGACGCCCGTCCAGCCCACGCGCCAACGTCGATCCGTGGCACACCCCGTGCCACGACGATCGTGCCTGGCCGACCCCGCCACCGTCATTGCAGGAGCAACCATGAGCAAAAACCAGCACAGTTCGCCGCCCGGTCCCGACAGCGAGCCTTCGCGCATCCGTGAGGGCCTGCCCTTCCCCCTCGGCGCCACATGGGACGGCCTGGGGGTCAACTTCGCCCTGTTCTCGGCCAACGCCACCAAGGTCGAGCTCTGCGTATTCGACGCCAGCGGCGAGGTGGAACTCGAGCGTATCGAACTGCCGGAGTACACCGACGAAATCTTCCACGGCTACCTGCCCGACGCCCACCCCGGGCTGGTCTACGGCTACCGCGTGCACGGCCCCTACGATCCGGCCAACGGCCATCGCTTCAACCCCAACAAGCTGCTGATCGATCCTTATGCCAAGCAACTGGTGGGTGAGCTCAAGTGGTCCGAGGCCCTGTTCGGCTACACCATTGGCCACCCCGATGCCGACTTGAGCTTCGATGAACGCGACAGCGCGCCCTTCGTGCCCAAGTGCAAGGTCATCGACCCGGCCCATACCTGGGGCCACGACCAGCGGGTCAGCGTGCCCTGGGACAAGACCATCCTCTACGAGACCCACGTGCGCGGGTTCACCATGCGCCACCCCGCGGTCCCCGAGGCGCTGCGCGGCAGCTTCGCCGGGCTGATGGTGGAAGACGTGTTGAAGCACATCCGCAGCCTGGGGGTGTCGTCGGTGGAGCTGCTGCCGATCCATGCCTTCGTCAACGACCAGCATCTGCTGCACAAGGGCATGACCAACTACTGGGGCTACAACAGCATCGCCTTTTTCGCCCCGGACCCGCGCTACCTGGCCAGCGGCAAGATCGCCGAGTTCAAGGAGATGGTCGCGCACCTGCACGAGGCCGGCCTGGAGGTGCTGCTGGACGTGGTCTACAACCACACCGCCGAAGGCAACGAACAGGGCCCGACCCTGTCCATGCGGGGCATCGACAACGCCTCCTACTATCGGCTGATGCCCGAGGACAAACGCTTCTACATCAACGATTCCGGCACCGGCAACACCCTCGACCTGAGCCACCCCTGCGTCTTGCAGATGGTCACCGACTCGCTGCGCTACTGGGCCACCGAGATGCACGTCGACGGCTTTCGCTTCGACCTGGCGACGATCCTCGGGCGTTATCACGACGGCTTCGACGAGCGCCACAGCTTCCTCGTGGCCTGCCGCCAGGACCCGCTGCTGCGTCAGGTGAAGATGATCGCCGAACCCTGGGACTGCGGCCCGGGTGGCTACCAGGTCGGCGGCTTCCCACCGGGCTGGATGGAGTGGAACGACCGCTTTCGCGACACCGTGCGTGCTTTCTGGAAAGGCGATGACGGCCAACTGGCGGATTTCGCCGGACGCCTGACCGCCTCCGGCGAGATGTTCAACCAGCGGGGCCGGCGCCCTTACGCCTCGGTCAACTTCGTCACCGCCCACGACGGTTTCACGCTGCACGACCTGGTGTCCTACAACGACAAGCACAACGAGGCCAACGACGAGAACAACCAGGACGGCAGCAACAACAACCTGTCCTGGAATCACGGGACAGAAGGCCCTACCGACGATCCCGAGATCAATGCGCTGCGCTTGCGCCAGATGCGCAATTTCTTCGCCACCCTGCTGCTGGCCCAGGGCACGCCGATGATGGTGGCCGGTGACGAGTTCGCCCGTACCCAGCACGGCAACAACAACGCCTATTGCCAGGACAGCGAGATCGGTTGGGTCAACTGGGACCTGGACGAGGATGGCAAGTCGCTGCTCAAGTTCGTCAAGCGCCTGGTCAAGCTGCGCCTGAACTACCCGATCCTGCGACGCGGGCGTTTCCTGGTGGGCAACTACAACGAGGACATCGGGGTCAAGGACGTCACCTGGCTGGCACCGGATGGCAGTGAGATGACCACCGAACACTGGCAGGACCCGCAGGGCCGCTGCCTGGGCATGCTGCTCGATGGCCGGGCCCAGGAAACCGGCATTCGCCGTCCGGGGGCCGACGCCACGGTACTGCTGGTGGTCAACGCACACCACGACATCGTCAATTTCCGCCTGCCGCAGGTGCCGGCCGGGGAATTCTGGACATGCATGATCGACACCAACCAGCCGGCGGTGCATGGCCAGGAACGCCTGGCCTTTGGCCATGAATACTCGGTAACCGGTCGTTCGCTGCTGTTCTTCGAGCTCAAGCGCGAGCACCAGGACTAGCCCCCCAGCCCATGCCGGCCGGGCCTGTCGTGCCGGCCCCGGCCGGGTGCTGGACCGAGTCTTCAGGGACGCTCGAGCCCGGGTCGGCAAAACAATCGACGGGACGACACACCCCGTAACGAAATACGGCTAACCTATCAAGCGAAACGCAATCGGCACATTTACCGGACGCCCCCTGTGTGGACGGCACCGGGCTGAGTATGATTGCGCAGCTATCACGGCATTCCAAAGGGATGGGACGCCGGTACTTCACGCTGAGGCAGGCGCCATGGAATCAGCGTGCGTGCAAACCCAGGGCCGTCACTGAACAGTCGTTCACCGCTTTGCCCGCGGCCCGGAAACAGGGATGTATCAGGTCATGAAAGCCATATCCGCAATAGATAACAGCTGGCCCAGCCAGATCTGGAACAGTGCCCGCAACCTGGCCGACGTCCCGGCCATCAACCTCGCCAACCTGGTACCGCCCGGCTCGCGGGCCGTGATGGTCGCCCCGCACCCCGGTGACGAAGTGATCGCCAGCGGCGGCCTGCTGCAAGTACTGGCCCACCACGGCCATCCCCTGGAGCTGATTTCGGTCAGCGATGGCAGTGCCAGTCATCCCGGCTCCGAGGTCTGGCCGGAACGCCGCCTGAGCGTGTTCCGCCCCCAGGAAAGCGCCGAGGCCCTGCGCCGCCTGGGCCTGCCCCTGCACAGCCTGAAGTGGATACGCGGCGGATTTGCCGACAGCGCCCTGAGTGAGCGCGAGCAGTCGCTGGTGTCGTTCATCAGCCGCTACCTGCGGCCCGGGGACGTGGTGTTCAGCACCTGGCGCGAAGACGGCAACCTGGACCACGAAGCCGTGGGCCGGGCTGCGGCCAAGGCCGCGGCACAAGTCGGCGCACGCTTCTGCGAGATCCCCGTCTGGGCCTGGCACAACTCATGCCGCGAGGAACACCAGATTCCCTGGCAACGGGCGCGCAAGCTGCGCCTGGACACCTGGACCGTAGCCCGCAAGCGCCACGCCGCCCATGCCTACGCCAGCCAGTTGCAGGGTGAACCGGAGATCGGCCTGGAGCCGTCGTTGTCGCCCATCATGCTCGAACGCATGCGCCTGCCCTACGAGATCATCTTTCTCTAGCGCGATCAGCGCCGGCGCCAGCCGTGCCCACCGGGTCATGCTGGTGGAAGCCCACTTATCCGGATTCTCGAACCGGTGCTGGCGCCGTCGCGGTAGTGATGCATGCTCTGTATCGGGCAAGCCCCGGGACATCCGCCCCGGGACCGCACCTGCCCCCGAGATGAGGAGCGATACCATGAGCGAAAAACCCACGATCGTCCTGGTCCACGGCTTCTGGGGCGGTGCCGCCCACTGGAACCGGGTCATCGAGCAACTGCTGGACCAGGGTCATCACAAGATCCGTGCCGTGGAACTGCCCCTGACCTCTCTGGCCGACGATGTCGAGCGCACCCGCAAGCTGGTGGCCCAGCAAGCCGGGCCGGTGCTGCTGGTGGGGCATTCCTACGGTGGCGCGGTGATCACCCAGGCCGGGCATGCGGCCAATGTCGTCGGCCTGGTCTACATCGCCGCCTTCGCCCCTGACGCAGGCGAGAGCCCCGGCAGCCTGAGCCAGGCATTTCCTCCCGAGGCGGCGGCCAACCTGGAACCCGACAGCGACGGCTACCTCTGGGTACGCCCGGAACGCTTCGGGCAGAGTTTCTGCCAGGACCTGCCCGCCCAGGAGGGGCTGGTCATGGGCCTGACCCAGAAGGCCCCGCTGGCCAGCACGTTCGGCGATACCCTGGGAGCCCCGGCCTGGCGCGACAAACCCTCGTGGTACCAGGTCTCCAGCGCTGATCGCATGATCGCCCCGCAAAACCAGGAACACATGGCCGCACGCCTGAATGCGCGCAAGGTGATCCGCCTGGACGCCAGCCATGCCTCCTTGGCCTCGCAACCCGATGCCGTGGCAGCCTTGATTGCCGAGGCCGCCGCCAGCCTCTGACCACCCCACCGAGGAATGCAGCCACTCGACACCACCCGGCAGGCGCGTCGCCACGCCTGCCTCCACGGCCGCTGCGCGCCCGTGCGCAGCCTGCGGCAGCGGCTACATGAAACCCTGTAGCCGCTGTCGAGCCAGGGCGAGGCTGCGACAAGGCCCGCAGGGCCTTAGGCTCAGTGGCCAGGACGCAGGATCAGCACCGCCAGAGGCGGCAGGTTGAGCACCAGGGACAGGGCCTGGCCGTGGCTCTCCTGCTCTTCGCTGAAAGCCTCGCCGCCGTTGCCGTAGTTGGACCCGGCGTACAGCTGCGAATCGCTGTTGAGGACCTCGCTCCAGCGCCCCGCCAAGGGCACGCCCACCCGGTAGCCCTGGCGCGGCACCGGAGTGAAGTTGGCCACCACCAGCAATGGCTCGCCACTGCGGCTCCAGCGCAACCAGGCATACACGCTGTTGATCGCATCATCGCCAATCAGCCACTGGAAGCCCTGGGGCAGATGATCCTGCTCATGCAACGCCGGGTATTGCCGGTACAGGCGGTTGAGGTCGCCGACCAACTGCTGCACGCCGCGGTGCTCGGGATACTGCAACAGGTACCAGTCCAGCTGCTGGTCATGATTCCACTCGCGCCACTGGCCGAACTCGCACCCCATGAACAACAGCTTCTTGCCCGGATGGGTCCACATGAAGCTCAGGTAGGCCCGCAGGTTGGCGAACTTCTGCCAGCGGTCGCCGGGCATCTTGTCGATCAGCGAATGCTTGCCGTGCACCACCTCGTCATGGGAGATCGGCAGGATGAAACGCTCGGACCAGGCGTACACCAGGCCAAAGCTCAGCTCGTTGTGATGGTGGGCCCGATAGACCGGGTCTTGCTGGATGTAGTGCAGGGAGTCGTGCATCCAGCCCATGTTCCATTTGTAGGCGAACCCCAGCCCGCCATGGTCGGTGCCCTGGCTGACCCCGGGCCAGGCGGTGGACTCCTCGGCAATCACCAGGGCACCCGGGGCCTCCAGGGCCACCACATCGTTGAGATGACGCAGGAACTCGATGGCCTCGAGGTTTTCCCGGCCGCCGTGACGGTTCGGCACCCACTCCCCGGCCTTGCGTGAATAATCGCGGTAGAGCATCGAGGCCACCGCGTCCACCCGCAAGCCATCCACATGGAAATGCTTGAGCCAGTGCAGGGCCGAGGCCAGCATGAAGCCGTGAACCTCGGTACGCCCCAGGTTGTAGATCAGGGTGTCCCAGTCCTGGTGGAATCCTTCCAGGGGGTTGCCGTACTCGTAAAGCGCGGTGCCGTCGAACTGTGCCAGCCCATGGGCGTCCGTGGGAAAATGCGCCGGCACCCAGTCCAGGATCACCCCGATCTGCGCCAGGTGGCAGGCGTTGACGAAGGCGGCGAAGTCTTCGGGAGTGCCATAGCGCGCGCTCGGGGCGAACTGCGCCAGGGGCTGGTAGCCCCAGGAGCCACCGAAGGGGTGTTCCATGATCGGCATCAGCTCGATATGGGTGAACCCCAGGTCCCTGACGTAGGGAATCAGCCGCTCGGCCAACTCGGCCCAACTGTAGTAGCGAGCCACCTCCCCCAGGTCGTCGACCTCGCATTGCCAGGAACCGGCGTGCAGCTCATAGATCGCCAGTGGTGCGTCGACCCGCTGGCGCTCGCCGCGGGCCAGCATCCAGTCATGGTCCTGCCAGTCCAGCGCCAGCGGCGCCGCGACTTTCGAGGCGGTGTCCGGTGGCAACTGGGTGGCCAGGGCCATCGGGTCGGCCTTGAGCGGCAGGATGCCGTCGGGGCCAAGGATCTCGTACTTGTACGACTCGCCAGCGTGCAGGCGCGGGATGAACAACTCCCAGACCCCGGACGGATGGCGCAGGCGCATCGGATGGCGGCGCCCGTCCCAGACGTTGAAATCGCCCACCACCGAGACCCGCCGGGCATTGGGCGCCCAGACCGCGAAGCGCACACCGTCGATACCTTCCACCGTGGCCAGCTGGGCCCCCAGGCAACTGCCCAGGTCACGATGATTGCCTTCGGCGAACAGGTACAGGTCCATTTCGCCCAGCAGCGGCCCGAAGCTGTAGGGGTCCTCGCTGACCTGCTCGCCACCGGCCCACTGGACACGCAGCAGGTAGGGCCGAACCTCTGGAAAATGCCCGACGAACAGCCCTGGCACCTCGCCGGCGTCCAGGTTGCCCAGCACTTGCTGCTGGTCGCGGTCCAGCACCTGGACACTCAAGGCACCGGGCAGGAAAGCCCGGATCACCTGTCCGCCGGCACCGTCGTCATGGGGGCCGAGGATGGCGAACGGATCGTTGTACTCGGCCCGCACCAGGGCCTCGATGGCCCCCGCCGAAGGGAGCACCGTCCCGCGCTGCCGCTCCTGCTCCCGGTTCGAGAAACTCATGGCTGTTCTCCATCAATGTCGGAAAGATCCGTTGGTTCACTCACCAGGCCAGCCAGGCCGCGCAGCGGCACGTGCAGCCAGGCGGGCCGGTTCTGCGCTTCGTAGGCCAGCTCATAGGCGGCCTTCTCCAGGCTGAACAGCACCAGGGCCGCATCGGCCGCCGACGCCTGCCAGCCATGGGCAAGGTTAGCCGTCGCCAGCCGGTACGCTGTAACGAAGGCCTGCCGGGACTCGGCCAGGTAGCGCTGTACCACGGCGTGCCGAGCCGCCTGGGCGCCTGCGGCGCCATCCACCGCAGGTGCTTCCAGGGCCAAGGCCGCTGCATAGTCGAAGGAGCGCAACACGCCACTGACATCCTTATAGGGATTGTGCTTGGCTCGCCGCTCAGCCAGGGGCCGAGCCGGCTCGCCTTCGAAATCGATCAGGTAGGCATCCCCCTTGATCACCAGTACCTGGCCCAAGTGCAAGTCGCCATGCACCCGGATGCGCAAACCACCCAGCAGTTGTGCGGCCAGTGGCCCGACCTGCGCGAGAATCCGCGCCTTGTGCCGCAACAGGCGCCTGCACAGGTGGCGATCGGCCTCGGCCAGGCCGTCCTGATGCTCTTCGAGCAACTGCAAGCCGCGTTCCAATTGCCCGGTGATCTGCCGCTGGCAGGCCTGGACGTCCTTCTCGGTGTAGGCCTGGGGCGCAAAGTCCGGGGCACTGCCGGGCGCTGCCAGCAACAGGTGCATTTCACCCAGGCGCTGGCCCAGCAGCCCGGCAAAATCCCGGAGCTCGGCCAGGGCGTTGTAGTGCTGCTCCTGTTCGGAGACGGCGCTGGCCAATTCGTCACGGATCGCCCGTTCCAGGTTGTTCTGGGTCCATTCCCAGGCATCGCCCTGATTGCTCAGGTAACCCTGGGCGATCATCAGCAAGTGATCCTCGCCTTGCTCGTCGCGCCGGACCACCGAGCCCAGGAGCGGCGAAATATGGGCAAACCCCGCTTGCGTGAGGAACGCGCCCATTTCGAGTTCCGGGTGGATGCCCCCCGCCACCTTGCGGATCAGTTTCAGCACCAGGCTACCGCCCACCACCACCGAACTGTTGGATTGCTCGGCGGACAGGTAGCGCACGTCGGCGTCGGCCTCCAACCCCAGTGCCTGCAGCTGCGGGCTGCCCTCGAAGCGGATCTGCCCGGCGTCGGTGTCCAGCCGGACCCGGGATTGCAGGGCCTGCAGCACGCTGCGCACGAAACTGTCGAGGGCAAAGGCATCGGTGATCAGCCCCACCTGGCGTCCACGCCGTACCCGGGACATGGCCAGTTGCTGGGGCAAGGCGCTGCTGATCTGGTCTTCGGCCAGCAGGCCGAAGGGCAACTGGTAGCGCTGGCTGCGCCCCTGGCTGGTGACTTCGATCTCGCCCAGCAGCACCGGATGCTGCGGATCGCCAAAGCGCACGCCATAGACCAGGCGCACCTGGCCCACGGCGCTGTCCTTCTCGGCGAACCAGCGGCGCTTGGGCAGCCAGCTGGGCAGCACTTCCTGTTCCAGGGTGGTGCGCGACGGCGTCTCCAGCAGCTCTTCGAGGCGTTTTTTCAAGACCAGGGTGGTGAAGTCCGGCAGGCCCTGGGCCGGCTCCACATGCCAGCTGGGCATCTGGTGCTCGCTCGCCAGGACGAACCAGTAGAAACCGTAGGGTGCCAGGGTCAGCAGGAAGTTCAGCTGGCCAATGGGCGGGAAGGCGCTGCCGCCAAGCATCTCCACCGGTACCCGGCCGGCGAAGGTCGACAGGTCCAGCTCCGCCGCCTGGGCGCTGCGCGAGACGTTGGCCACGCACAGGATCACCTCCTGCCGGCCATCGGGCGCAGTGTATTCACGGGTATAGGCGAGGATCCGCCGGTTGCTCGGCGACAGCATCTTCAGGGTGCCGCGGCCAAAGGCCTTGGACTGCTTGCGCACCGCCAGCAGGCGGCGGGTCCAGTTGAGCAGCGAGTGGGGATCACCGGACTGGGTCTCGACATTCACCGACTGGTAGCCGTAGAGCGGGTCCATGATCGGCGGCAGCACCAGGCTCGCCGGATCGGCCCGGGAAAAACCGCCGTTGCGGTCGATCGACCACTGCATCGGCGTGCGCACGCCGTCACGGTCGCCCAGATAGATGTTGTCGCCCATGCCGATTTCATCGCCGTAGTACAAGGTCGGGGTACCGGGCATCGACAGCAGCAGGCTGTTGAGCAACTCGATGCGCCGGCGATCGCGCTCCATCAGCGGTGCCAGGCGCCGACGGATGCCGAGGTTGATCCGCGCCCGGCGGTCAGCGGCATAGTAGTTCCACAGGTAGTCGCGCTCCTTGTCGGTGACCATCTCCAGGGTCAGCTCATCGTGGTTGCGCAGGAAGATCGCCCACTGGCAATTGGCCGGGATTTCCGGGGTCTGGCGCAGGATGTCGGTGATCGGGAAGCGGTCCTCCTGGGCCAGGGCCATGTACATGCGCGGCATCAGCGGAAAGTGGAAGGCCATGTGGCATTCGTCGCCGTCAGCGCCGTTGCCGCTGGTCTGGCCGAAATACAGCTGGGTGTCTTCGGGCCACTGGTTGGCCTCGGCCAGGAGCATGCGATCCGGATAGTGGGCATCGATCTCGGCACGAATGCGCTTGAGCACATCGTGGGTCTCGGCCAGGTTCTCGTTGTTGGTGCCATCGCGCTCGATCAGGTAGGGAATGGCGTCCAGGCGCAGGCCGTCGATGCCCATGTCCAGCCAGTGGTGCATCACCGAGAGCACGGCCTTCATCACTTGCGGGTTGTCGAAGTTCAGGTCGGGCTGGTGGGAATAGAAGCGGTGCCAGAAGTACTGGCCGGCCACCGGGTCCCAGGTCCAGTTGGATTTCTCGGTGTCGAGGAAGATGATCCGCGTGCCGGCGTACTTCTGATCGTCATCGGACCACACGTAGAAGTTGCGCGCGGCCGAACCCGGCTTGGCCTTGCGCGCCCGCTGGAACCAGGGGTGCTGGTCGGACGTGTGGTTGATGACCAGCTCGGCGATCACCCGCAGCTCGCGCTTGTGGGCCTCGGCGATGAAGCGCCGGACATCCGCCAGGGTGCCGTAGTCGGGACTGACACCCCGGTATTCGGCGATGTCGTAGCCGTCGTCGCGCCGTGGCGAGGGATAGAACGGCAACAGCCAGATGGTGTTGACCCCCAGCTCCTTGATGTAGTCCAGCTTGGCGATCAACCCGGGAAAGTCACCGACCCCATCGTTGTTGGCGTCGAAATAGGACTTCACGTGCACCTGGTAGATCACCGCGTCCTTGTACCAGAGCGGGTCCTTGATGAAGGTTGCGGGTCGGGTTCTCTTGGCCATTGCTCACTCCTGAAATTGTCCAGAGGGCTGCGCCCGACTGTCGCCGCCGAGACGAGGGCTGGCGAAGACGGCCTGGGGCGTTGCCGGGTCAATCGATGCTGATGCGCCAGATGCCGAACGGCTGCGCCGGCTCCAGGCGCATGAACTGGACCTTGCCGTACCAGGTCCAGCGGTGGCCGTTCATCAAGTCCTCGCCCTGGGTAGCGGCATCGTCGGCCAGGCCCAGTTCCCACAGGGGCAACTCGAAATGCGCCTCCTGAGGGTTGAAAGGGTCGAGACTGACGGCCACCAGCACGAAATTGCCGCCGTCGGCGCTGCGCTTGCCGAAGTACAGGATCCGGTCGTTCCAGGCGTTGTACAGCTTGAGGCCCAGGTGCGAGTGCAGCGCCGGGTTCTGCCGGCGGATGCGGTTGAGCTGGGCGATCTCGGCGATGATGTTGCCCGGGGCCGAGAAGTCCCGCGGGCGGATCTCGTACTTCTCGGAGTCCAGGTACTCTTCCTTGCCCGGCAGTGGCGCCGACTCGCACAGCTCGAACCCCGAGTACATGCCCCACAGGCCCGAGCCCATGGTGGCCAGCACCGCGCGGATGAGAAAACCAGGGCGGCCCGAGTCGTGCAGGAACCCGGGGTTGATGTCCGGGGTGTTGACGAAGAAGTTCGGCCGGTAGCACTCGCGCCACGGCGAGCGGTTGAGTTCGCTGAAATAGCTGGCCAGCTCGCTCTTGGTGTTGCGCCAGGTGAAGTAGGTGTAGCTCTGGGAGTAACCGATCTTGCCCAGGCGCGCCATCATCGCCGGCGTGGTGAAGGCCTCGGCGAGGAAGATCACCTGCGGATGACGGCTGCGCACATCGTCGATCAACCACTGCCAGAACGGCAGCGGCTTGGTATGGGGGTTGTCGACCCTGAAGATCGCCACGCCCTCCTCGACCCAGCCGAGCACTATGTCGCGCAGTTCCAGCCACAGGCCGGGAATCGCGTCGGCAGCGTAGAAGTCGACGTTGACGATGTCCTGGTACTTCTTCGGCGGGTTCTCGGCGTACTTGATGGTCCCGTCGGGGCGCCAGTTGAACCAGCCCGGGTGCTGGCTCAGCCAGGGATGGTCCTGGGAACACTGGATGGCGAAGTCCAGGGCGATTTCCAGGCCGTGGTCGGCGGCGGCGGCGACCAGCCGGCGAAAATCCTCGCGGCTGCCCAGTTGCGGATGGATCGCCTCGTGCCCGCCCTCTTCGCTGCCGATGGCATAGGGGCTGCCAGGATCATCCGCAGCGGCGACCAGGGCGTTGTTGCGGCCCTTGCGATGGCGCCGGCCAATGGGGTGAATCGGCGGGAAATACAGCACGTCAAACCCCATGTCGTGGATCATCGACAAGCGCGAATGCACATCGTTGAAGGTACCGTGGCGACTGGGGTCGTCGGTGATCGAACGGGGAAACAGCTCATACCAGCTGGCGAATTGCGCCCGCTCGCGCTCCACGTCCACTGGGTACTCGGGGCTCAGGCTGAGGTAGGGACGCAGGTCGGCCTCGGCCATCAATCGCGCGCTCTGTGCACTGAGAAACAGCGCCACCTGCTCGGCCTCAAGCAATCCGGCCAGTTGCTGGTGCAGGCTGTGCAATTGCTCACCCAACGCACCCTCGCTGCGCTCCGCGGCCTGCAGGACCAGGGTCCGGCCCTCCTGCAGCTCCAGGCTCAGGGGCAGCGCGGCCAGGTGTTTTTTCTCCAGCTCGTAGCAGAAGCTGGCGAAGCCATCGATCCAGGCTTCGATGCAGTAGCGGTAACGGCCCACCTGCTGCACCGGGAAGTGCCCCAGCCAGCCGTCGTTGCCCTGGTCCTCCAGGACTCGACTGTCCCAGTCGGCCTGCTGTTCGGCGCGCCAGCGCACCCGCACGGCCAGCTTGTCATGGCCATCGGCAAAGACCTTGCACGCCACCTCGACCTGCTGGCCGGCCGTTGCCTTGACCGCGAACTGTCCGCCATCGAGCACCGGGCTGACGTCCTCGATGGCGATGCGCGGCAGCAGCAACGCCTGGGACAAGGGCAGGTGCGGCTGGTACTGCTGTTCGGTCGGTTTTTCTGCTGTCATCGAGCATTACCCCTTTCACGCGTCTTCGACGCTCCTTTGGCAGGGCCGGCAATGCCCCGGTGAAACGCCGAATCGACATACCTAGGTTCCGAGCCACCCCCGTCGCCGAAAGTTCAGCGCAATTGATCGCAGAAGCGGCGGGAATCAAATGCATCGACCCGCGGTCCACCGGACGAGCCCGTGCATCTGCAAGCACAAAGGAGGCCAGACCATGAGTATCCCGATTCCGGCAGAACCCCCTGATCCGAACATCGACCAGCCACCCCTGCCGCCCAGCGAGCCGCCGGCGGTGCCCGAACAGGAACCGCCCGACAGCATTCCGCCGCCCCAGGTCGAGCCGCCGGTGCCACACCAGCCCGTGGTGGCCCGTAACTGACCGATGCACGGCCGGCGCGCAGCAAGCATAGATTGCAGCCGGCCCTGCTCAGGGTTTTTCCAGGCGTCGCACGATCACTGGCATGAGGCTGAACACCATCAGCGCCAGCAACGTGCTGAGCAGTGCCGTGGATTCACGGCCCATGCCGGCAGCGACGCCGATGGCCGCAGTCATCCACAGCCCGGCGGCCGTGGTCAGGCCCTTGACGTGCTGGCCCTGGTCTTCTTCGCGCCCCTTGAGAATCGTGCCGGCCCCCAGGAACCCGATCCCGGCGATGACCCCCTGGAGCACCCGGCTCATGGCATCGGACTGGGCCCCGGACAAGCTCGGCACCAGCACGAACAGCGCAGCCCCCATGGCCACCAGCATGTGGGTGCGCACCCCGGCGGCCTTGCCCTTCTGTTCTCGTTCGAACCCCAGGACTGCGCCCAGCACTGCCGCCAGCAGCAGGCGCAGGACGATCCGGGTCAGTTGCCGGGCATCGCCGATATCGGCGAATTCGGCTTGCAGGGTCAGCCAGACTTCATACCACCAGGCGTCCATCGATCGCTCCTCCAGGAACCCGTGCCGGCCATCGGCGCAACACGAGGGCGTGTGAGCGGTGGACCGCAGCGCCCGGCAAAAGGTGCCAGGCCTCTGAACCGCAATCACTGCCGGGCACCGTTGATCGCCAGCAGCGAACCCTGGCCGCGCCCCGGAGACCTAAGGAATATGCCCATTGCCTGGAGGTACCCGACATGAGCCTGCGCATCGACCAGCAAGACTGCTATTTCGACACCCAGACCCTGCACGAACGCCTGCCCGCCAGTGCCGTGACCATCATCACCGACAGCGCCAAGTCGATGTCGGCAGTGGAGATCAAGGGCGAGCGGATCTACATCACCGAAGCAGAAGCCGACGCCTTGACCGTAGCAGGTGCCACTGACAGCCGCCGCCACCTCAAGGCCACCGACGGTGATTCGGTGATTTGACTGACCTGGATCACAGCCCGCCCCGTAGCCCTGTGCCATCAGGCTGCGGGGCCAGGTCCCGGGGAACTTGCCGGGGTGCAGCAAGTTGTCGCAGGTCTCCTCAAGGGGCCATCTGATCCGCTTTTTTATCAAATAGCTGAGTCTGTTATGCAAACAGATCCGTGGTCATAGTTGCGCGGCCTGATGGAGGCTGATGAGCGAACGACCATGAGCGAAAGAATCCCCGTCCGATTAGTAGAGACCTTCGAACCTTCACGCCCTAAACAGATGAAGACGAAGAGCACCGACAAGCACGTCTATACCCGTAGTTTCAGCGGCCTGTTCCGCACCCTGCGCATGAGTGGCGCGGGTTTCCTGTTCCTGATGTTCTTCGGTACCGTCTGGCTGAACTGGGGCGGACGCCAGGCGGTCCTGTGGGACCTGGCCGAAAGCAAGTTCCACATCTTCGGCGCCACGTTCTGGCCCCAGGACTTCATCCTCCTCTCGGCGCTGCTGATCATCTGCGCGTTCGGCCTGTTCTCCATCACGGTGTTCGCGGGCCGGGTGTGGTGCGGCTACACCTGTCCGCAGAGCTCATGGACCTGGCTGTTCATGTGGTGCGAGAAGGTCACGGAAGGCGACCGCAACCAGCGAATCAAGCTGCAGGCGGCTCCATGGGGAGCCAACAAGCTCGTGCGCCGGGCCCTGAAGCACACCTTGTGGCTGGGTATCAGCGTGCTGACCGGCCTGACCTTCGTCGGCTACTTCACCCCGATCCGGCCCCTGGCCCAGGAACTGCTGACCCTGCAGATCGGTGGCCTGAGCCTGTTCTGGGTGCTGTTTTTCGCCGCCGCCACCTATATCAATGCCGGCTGGATGCGCGAGGCGGTGTGCATGCACATGTGCCCATACGCACGCTTCCAGAGTGTGATGTTCGACAAGGACACCCTGACCATTTCCTACAACCCGGCCCGGGGCGAGAGCCGCGGCCCGCGCAAGCGCGATGTCAAGCCGGCCGACGTCGGGCTGGGCGACTGCATCGATTGCCAGGTGTGCGTGCAGGTCTGCCCGACCGGCATCGACATCCGCGACGGCCTGCAGATGGAATGCATTGGCTGTGCGGCCTGCATCGACGCCTGCGACTCGATCATGGACAAGATGGGCTATGCCCGCGGCCTGATCTCCTATACCTCCGAACATGAACTGCAAGGAGGCAAGACCCACCTGCTGCGCCCACGCTTGGTGGGGTATAGCGTGGTGATGCTGGTCATGATCGGCGCCCTGGCCCTGGCCCTGGTGCAACGGCCGATGGTCTCCCTGGACGTGACCAAGGACCGTGGCCTGTTCCGCGAGAACGCCCTGGGGCAGATCGAGAACATCTATAGCCTGAAGATCATCAACAAGACCCAGGAACGCCAGCAGTACAAGGTGGCCCTGGTCGATGGCGAAGGTTTCGAGCTGCAAGGCAAGACCGAACTGAGCCTGGCCCCGGGGGAAATCATCGACCTGCCGGTCTCGGTGGCGTTGCTCCAGGAACGCGCACAAAGCAGTTCCCAGGGCATCAGCTTCAAGGTCAGCGACAGCGACGAGCCGAGCATCCAGGCCGTGGCGGCCAGTCGTTTTGTCGCGCCGCTGAACCGCTGAACCTCTAGAATGGCGTGGCGAGGGATATCCCAGGCCACGTAACGAGCACCCGCAGGCGCCCTGCTCCACCCTGGCGCCCGCGGGTCGCGGCCCTTTTCTCTCGCTACCCTACGCATGTCGCACCGATGACCAGACTGGATCTTGCACCGCAGATGAAACGCTACGAAAAATTCGCCGACGACATCGCCGAGCTGATCCGATCCGGGGTCCTGGGCCCGGGTCAGCGCGTACCCTCGGTGCGCTATGCCAGCCAGACCTACGGGGTCAGCCCGTCGACGGTGTTCCAGGCCTACTACCTGCTCGAACGCCGCGGCCTGATCCGGGCCCGGCCGCGCTCGGGCTACTTCGTCAATGCCCACGCACCGAGCCCGTTCTGCGAGCCGGTGATCAGCAGCGAAGTCAATGAATCCACCGAGGTCGATGTCAGCGAGCTGGTGTTCTCGGTGCTCGACTCGATCAAGGACCCGAGCACCGTGCCCTTTGGCTCGGCGTTCCCCAGCCCGACCCTGTTCCCCCTCCAGCGCCTGTCCCGCTCCATGGCCAGCGCCAGCCGGGAGATGGACCCGCGGGTGGTGGTCACCGACATGTCGCCGGGCAATCCGCAGCTACGCCGACAGATCGCCCTGCGCTACATGGTGGCGGGGCTGATGCTGCCCATGGAGGAGTTGCTGATCACCAACGGCGCCCTGGAGGCATTGAACCTGTGCCTGCAGGCGGTGACCGAACCCGGCGACCTGGTGGCCATCGAGGCGCCGGCGTTCTACGCCAGCCTGCAGGTACTGGAACGGCTCAAGCTCAAGGCGGTGGAAATTCCCGTGCACCCACGGGACGGCATCGACCTGGGGGTACTGGCCCAGACCCTGGAGCGCCACCCCATCAAGGCCTGCTGGTGCATGACCAACTTCCAGAACCCCATGGGCGCCAGCATGCCCGAGGCCAAGAAACAGGAGCTGGTGGAGCTGCTGCGCCAGCACCAGGTGCCGCTGATCGAGGACGATGTCTACGCCGAGCTGTACTACGGCCAGCAGGCGCCGAAACCAGCCAAGGCCTTCGACACCGAGGGGCTGGTGATGCACTGCGGCTCCTTCGCCAAGAGCCTGGCCCCGGGCTACCGCATCGGCTGGGTGGCCGCCGGACGCTACGCGCAGAAGATCGAACGGCTGAAGCTGATGACGTCCTTGTGCGCCTCGATGCCGGCCCAGGCGGCAATCGCCGACTACCTGCAGCACGGCGGCTATGATCGTCACCTGCGCAAGCTGCGTTATGCGCTGGAAGAACAGCAGAGCGCCATGCTGGCGGCGATCGCCCGGCACTTTCCGGCCCAGACCCGGGTCAGCCAGCCGGCCGGCGGCTACTTCCTGTGGCTGGAATTGCCGCCGCAGATGGACTCGCTGAAACTGTTCCAGATGGCCCTGGCCCAGGGCATCAGCATTGCCCCCGGGCCGATCTTTTCCCCGACCCAGCGCTTTCGCAACTGCATTCGCCTGAACTACGGCAGCCCCTGGAACGAGGCGGCGGAAAAGGCCATGGAAACCCTGGGGCGGATCATCCGCTCGTTCTAGATAAACCCAGCAAACGCTTCATGTAGCCACTGCCGCAGGCTGCGCACGAGCGCGCAGCGGTCGCCATCACACCAGGCTGATCGAACGCTGAAGGCCCTGCGGGCCTTGGCGCAGCCTCGCCCGCTCGGCAGCGGCTCGGGTGTAAACAGCTTGCCCCCAGCCGGGCATTGGTGCAGCATCCGCGCTCCATTTTCCAGGGAAAGGAACACGTCATGGTCGAAGACCTGTATTACGACGACTATCCAGAGGCCAAGGCCGAACTGCTCAAGGCCATCGAACGCGGCCGCCTGCCGCTGCTGACCCAGGAACTCAACGCCTACGACTGTATCCAGGCAATATTTGAACTGGATGCCATCAACAACCCCAAGGATGAAGAAGACGCCTTCTTCGACCTGGCCCTGGCCCTGATCGGCTGGATCCCCGGCCCGGGACAAGGCCTGAAGACCCTTCTGCGCCTGATCAACCGCGCACCCCAGCGCCACGCCGAAAAGCTCTTCGACATGATCCGCTACACCCTGCTGGCCTGCCGCCTCAAGACCAGCCCCGAACAGTTGCTGGACAAGTGCCTTGACCCACAGCGCCTGGCCGAGGAACTACCGCAGATCATCAGCGGCGTGAGCGCCTCCAGCACCTTCAACGGCCTGACGCCCCAGCAGCAGCGCCTGGTGCTGCACAACCTCAACGAAGCCTGCGAACACACCGAGTTCCTCATGGTGTCGGTGCAAGAGCGCATCGCCCCGTGGATCGCCGAGCAGCGCAACAACTCGGCCGCCGCCCACAGCCGCGGCCCGGCCCTGGTATCCAAGCCTCAGTCCACCCTGGAACCGCGCCCAACGACCATCACCGCCGCGCCACAACCCGGAACCCACGACGCCGCGAGCATCGCCCAGGACATCAACCAGGGCATGGAACATCTCACTGGCGAGGGGCACTGGCTGGAGCTGAACCTGCACTACCCCAACCTGGAGCCGGTGCCCGGCGCTGCCTATCGAGCTGTTTTCAGCGACGGCTCGCAAGCCGAGGGCAACCTCGACGAAGAAGGTTTTGCCCGCCTGGAAGGCATTCCTGAGGGCCCGGTGAAGATCTACTACGGGGAAGACCCACGGCCCTACCTGCGCCTGCCGATCGTTGCCCTGGCGGCCGATGCGCAGCAGCTGGAAGAAGAGCTGCAGGAGCTGGAGCTGGAACCGGCCGAGGTCGATCTGCCGACCCTGCTGCTGGAAGCCTCGCACCGCAAGGCGCCCTTCACCCTGATTCCCGTGTACTGAGACAAGGCACCGACATGAACCGCAGACAAGTGTTTCTCAGCCACAAGCAGTACCACAGCTACCTGGAAAGCCTGGCCGGCGAAGAGGCCCACTGGCAGACCCACTCGATGATGGCCGACAGCCCCGAGCAGGAAGCCTCCCTAAAGGCCTCCACGGTGCGAAGCGCGCGCCTGCACCATTTGATCCTGGGCTACACCGGCGGTGCTCCCATGGAGCAACTGGCCCGGGAACTGGACGGGGTGATCGAAGGCTACGAAGACTACCAGCGCAAGATGGAGGTTTATGAAGAACGGCCGGATATCGCGCCGCTGAACATCGAAGACTATCCCGACGAGTACGAGGAATATGTCCAGGTCATCAGCCTGTGCATCCTGCTGCAGCGCAGCGACCTGCTGCCCCGCATGGCACTGTTGCAGGACCGCGCCGGCTTTGGCGGCCAGGACACCCTGGTCGAGGATCTGCTCAAGGCCTACCTGCCGGATCGTGAAGACCTCGATGAGTGGTACCACACCCTCTACTCGCCCCTGATCTGGGCGATCTACAGTGAAGACCCGGACGAGCCTCGGGAGCTGCTGGTGGAGTACTGCAACCAGTGGTACGAGGCGTTCGAACAGGCCCCCTGGCACGACAGCCACCTGAACGGTGACGACGGTTCCTACTTCGGCTACTGGGCCTTTGAAGCCGCGGCGGTGGTCTACCTCTACGGCCTGGACGACAGCGCGGTCAAGCACATGATCTTCCCCCGGGACCTGCTCGACTATGCCCGGCGCTTCACCCCGCCGCCGATTCCCGAACTGGCCACGCAGGACTGATGCGCGGCCTTTGCCTCTCCCTCATTCCAACGATGAAGTCGCCATGAAATCCTGGATCAAGACTCTAGTGGTCACGCTGCTCGCGGCCGCCTTGTGCCTGCTGTTTGCCCGCGTTGTCCTGCCCCCGCTGCTGATGTACCTGATACCGCCCAGCTGGGAAAGCGGCCCCTGGTACTGGGTCAATCTGCTGCTGGCCGGCTTCCTCGCAGGGCTGCTGGTGGCGCCCCTGCTGCGCACCCGGCGTTACTACCCGGTGCCTCTGCTGCTGTTGTTGACCACCCTGGTGGTGGTCGGAAGTTGGGCGCAGAACCGCTGCAACGACGCCCAGTTGCAGGCCATCGAACAGCTGGAAAGGCGCAGCGCGAGCCATTCGAACCTGGGGTTCTCCGATGAGCAACCCGCGCCTTCGGCGCCAGTGGACCTGAGCGCCACACCGGGCGTCTGGGCGCATGAACAAGGCTACGGATATGGCTACAGCTGCACCCTCCCGGGGGAAACCCTGGGGTACCTGGTGCCGCTGTTGATGAGCTTTTGGCTCAGCGTGCTGGGGCTGTTGCTGGCGTTGCTGATCGGCCCCGGCCGCCGCCGCGCCAGCTGAAGGAAACCGCCGTCGCTGGCGTGCCAGCGACGGCGTCCGCAAGGTCGTATGCTCGAAGCATTTCGCAGGCGTGAGGCTTGTTGTGGTGACAAGGTCCGTTGTGGCGAGGGAGCAAGCTCCCTCGCCATAGGGCAATGCTGCGCACTTGAGCGACCAATTGCCACAAGGCCGGCTCAAGTGAGGAGGCCGGATCAGGGCTCAGCGACCGCCGCCCAGGTCGACGAAGGTGCCGGTGGCGTAGGAAGCCTTGTCCGAGAGCAACCAGACAATCGCTTCGGCCACTTCATCGGGGCGCCCGCCACGACCCATGGGGATCGCCGACTCCAGCTTGCTGACCCGGTCGGCATCGCCGCTCAGGGCATGGAAGTCGGTGTAGATGTAGCCCGGGCGCACTGCATTGACCCGGATGCCCTCGCCCGCCACTTCCTTGGACAGGCCAATGGTGAAGGTGTCCAGCGCGCCCTTGGAGGCGGCGTAGTCCACGTACTCGCCGGGCGAACCCAGGCGCGCCGCCACCGATGAGACATTGACGATGCTGCCGCCCTGCCCGCCATGGCGCGGGGACATGCGCAACACCGCATGCTTGGCGCAGAGGATCGGCCCCATGACATTGGTCTTCATGATCTTCTGGATACGGAACTCGGACATGTCCTCGAGGCGCGACTTCTGCCCCACAGTGCCGGCGTTGTTGACCAGGGCGGTGACCCGGCCCAGTTCGCTGTCGACCCGCTGGAACAGACCGATGACCTCGTCCTCGATGCTGACATCGGCCCGTACGGCGATCGCCTGGACGCCCAGGCCACGAACCTGCTCCAGGACCTGCTGGGCGGCCTGTTCGTCGGCCTGGTAGTTGATGCACACCTTGAACCCCTGTTGCGCGGCCAGCAGTGCCGTGGCTGCGCCAATACCTCGCCCGCCACCGGTGATGACGATGACTTTGTCCATGCTGCCAACTCCCCCACTGATCATTTCGACGCGAGCCATTAAACACCGCGTGGCCGGTGATGGAAACCGTCAGCACCCGCCGACCTGCTCCTGTAGCCGCTGACCCAGGCTGCGCATGCCTGAACAGTGGGCGCGGGGCCTGGCAAACGGGGGGTGTCAGGAAGATCGAGGGGTCGGGGCAGCGGCTACGCCTTCTGGCGCAGACCCTGCAAGAAGTGCTCGGGGGGCATCGGGTGGCCGAGGTAGTACCCCTGCAACGAATCGCACCCCAACTGGGTGAGGAAGGTTCGCTGCACACCGGTCTCCACGCCTTCGGCGACAATCCGCAGCCCCAGGGCCTGGCCCAGGGCGACAATCGCCGAAACGATGGCGGCGTCGTCGCTGTCATGCTCCAGGTCGCGGACGAAACCACGATCGATCTTCAGTTCGTTGGCCGGCAGGCGCTTGAGGTACATCAGGCTCGAGTAACCGGTACCGAAATCGTCGATGGACAAGTCCACGCCCATGTCCGCCAGTTGCTGCAGGACGATCATGCTGACATCGGCATCGTGCATCGCCGTGGTCTCGGTAATCTCCAGTGTCAGGTTGTTGGCAGACAGGTTGTAGCGCTGCAAGGTGCTGGAGACGCTGTTGACCAGCCCCCCATGGCAGAACTGCACGGCCGACAGGTTCACCGCAATGCGCCAGTCGGTGTACCCCTGGGCGTACCACTCCTGCATCTGCCGACAGGCCTCGTCCAGCACCCACTCGCCGATGGGGATGATCAGGCCGGTCTTTTCCGCCAACTCGATGAACTTGTCCGGCATCAACAGCCCATGCTGCGGGTGCTCCCAGCGCAACAGCGCCTCGGCGCCCACCGGCTGGCCATTGGTGGCGTCGAACTTGGGCTGGTAGTGCAGGCGGAACTGCTGATGTTTCAGGGCGTTGCGCAAGTCCTGGAGCAGCTGCAGCTGGCGCCGGGCATTGTTGTTCATCGAGACATCGAAAAAGCTGTAGCCGTTCTTGCCGGTGCCTTTGGCGTGATACATGGCGGCATCGGCATTCATCAGCAGCTCCTGGGCACTGTGTCCGTTGCCCGGATACACCGCGATGCCGATGCTGGCGGAAATCTGCAGGTCATGCTCGACCACCCGGAACGAACGGGACACCAGGCCCACCTGGCGCGACGCCAGGCGCAAGGCATCGTCTGGTTCGGCAAGCTGCACCAGCAGGACGAACTCGTCGCCACCGATGCGGGCCAGGGTATCTTCGCTGCGCAAATCCTCGCGCAGGCGCTGGGCCACCTCGCGCAGCAACTGATCGCCCATGTGGTGGCCAAAGGCATCGTTGACCGGCTTGAAGCCGTCCAGGTCGATGAACATCAACGCAAAGCAGCCACCGTGGGCAGTGACCCGGTGCATGGCCTGGTCGATGCGGTCGGCCAGCAGGATGCGGTTGGGCAACCCGGTCAGGGTGTCATGCAGGGCCAGCTGGGTGAGTTCCTTGTTGGCCTCGGTCAGGGACTGGGCCAGCACTGCGGTGCGCGCCTCCAGCCGGGCATCGAGCACCGAGGTCAGCAAGGCGATGATCAGCACCGCCAGGGTGGTGATCAGCACCAGGTTGTCCAGGCCCTTGCCGCTCAAACCATCGACCAGGGCACCGCAGAAGCTGCCACCGCCAAACCGTGCCGCGGCCATGCCGGTGTAGTGCATGCCGACGATGGCGAAACCCATGATGATGGCCGCGCCCGTGCGTGCAAGGCGCACATAGGGGGTGTTCTGGCGCAGGCGAAAGGCAATCCACAGCGCCGCCAGGGATGCACCGAAGGCGATCAGCAGCGAGGCACCGAACAGCTGCGGGTCGTAGTCGATCCCCGGCTGCATGCGCAGGGCCGCCATGCCGGTGTAGTGCATGCCGCTGATCCCTGCCCCCATGATCAGCGCCCCAAATAGCAACTGCATCAGCGGCAGGCTCGGCTGACTCACCAGCCACAGGGCGAACCCACAGGACAGGAAGGAAATCAGCAGCGACAGGGCCGTCAGGCCGATGTCGTAGCCCAGGTCAATGGGCAGGGAAAACGCCAGCATGCCGATAAAGTGCATGGACCATACGCCGACTCCCATGGCCAGGGCTCCGCCGCCCATCCACAGATACACGGCACGCCCCTGGGCAGTGGCGATGCGTCCGGTGAGGTCCAGAGCGGTATAGGAGGCGAGAATCGCCACGAAAATGGAGATCAGGACCAGTGCGGAGGAGTAGCTACCGATGAGCATTAAGCGTCTCTTGGCCGTTGTGCCGACATGCCTGCGCGGCGGGCAAAACCGCAGATTGTACTGATTGCGTGAAATAACGCATCCAGAAAGTTAGCAAAAGGCCATTAGTCTGACAGAGGGTCCGCAAGCCCCTACAAGCCCCATGGACATGGCCTTCATGCGCTCAAGGTAGCGGCCTGCAGGCCATCGCCAGGTATTTACCGGGTACATCCCGGTTTTCGGCCATGGCACAGGATACTGTCGCTTGCGGGTCATCCTCGTTCAGGCGGACGCGCCACCAGCCACATCGCCGGGTGGCTGGTGGCCGCGCTTTGCACTACTTCTGCTCGCTGGCCTGCAACTGGCCATCCCAGCCGCCCCCCATGGCCGCGACCAACTGCACGCTGGCGATCAGCCGGCTCTGCAACAGGTTCAGGACACTGCGCTCGTTGCTCAGGGCCGTGGTCTGGCTGGTGACCACGTCGAGGTAGCCGATCAGCCCGGCCTTGTACTGGTTCTCGCTCAGGCGCAGGGCCTCGCGGGCCGAGCCCAGGGCTTCCTGGCGAATCCCCGCCTCGTCCTCCATGACCTTGAGCTGGGCCATGTAGTTCTCCACCTCGCGGAAGCCGTCGAGCACCGTCTGCCGGTACTTGGCCACGGTCTGGTCATAGGCCGCCTCGGTGCGATCCACTTCAGCCGAGCGCTTGCCGCCATCGAACAGGGTCATGGCCAGCTTCGGTCCCACCGACCAGAAGCGATTCGGCAGGCTGATCCAGTCGGCGTAGGTGCTGCTGCTGTAGCCACCGGCCAGGCTCAGGGTCAGGTCCGGGTAGTAGGCGGCCTTGGCCACGCCGATATTGGCGTTGGCGGCCATCATCGCGCGCTCCGCCGAGGCGATGTCCGGGCGGCGCTCGAGCAATTGCGACGGCACGCCCAGGGGAATCTGGGGCAACACCGGGACACTGCGGGCCTCGGCCAGCTCGAACTGTGCCGGCGGTACGCCAATGAGCACGGCAATGGCGTTCTCGAACTGCGCCCGCTGCCAGATCAGGTCGACCAGGTCGGCCTGGGTGCTTTTGAGCTGGGTCTGGGCCTGGGCCACCGCGTCCTTGCCGGCCAGCCCGGCCTGGTACTGGTTCTGGGTCATGGTCAGTGACCGCTGGTAGGCCGCGACGGTGGCTTCCAACAGGCGTTTCTGCTCATCGATCACCCGCAGTTGCAGGTAGTTCTGTACCAGTTCGGACTGCTGGCTCAAGCGCATGGCCGCAAGGTCGGCGAAGCTCGCCTCGGCGCTGGCTTCATTGGCTTCCAGCCCTCGGCGCAGCTTGCCCCAGACATCGGCCTCCCAGCTCACGCCCAACTGGGCGTTGTAGGTATCGCGGATGCCGCTGCTGGAGCTGCTCAGGGCCGAACTGCTGCTGCCGGTTCCCTGGCTGGCGCGGGTCTTGCCGGCACTCAGGTCGACACTGGGAAAGAACGCCCCGCGAGAGCTGCGCACCAGCGCCTGGGCCTGGCGGTATTGCGCCTCGGACTGGGCAACGCTCTGGTTGGAGCTGTTGAGCCTGGCCACCAGGTCGTTGAGCTGGGTATCCCCATACAACTCCCACCAGGCGCCGCGAGCCAGGGCATCGCTGGGGTTGGCCTGGCGCCAGCCCTGGGCCTGCTTGTACTGGGCCGGCTCGGCCACCTGCAGGCGCTGGTAGTCGGGGCCAATGGCGCAGGCACTGAGCAGCACGGCGCACAGGCCCAGGCTCAAGACCCGCGAGCCCCGGGCCATGGCCAGGCACTGGGCGGACAGCGGCGAAACGGGACGGGACGGATGTTGGGTCATAACGGCGTTTCCAGAGCAGCATCGGTACGGACCCCACGCCAGTGGTTGAACTTGTGGCGCAGGCGGTCGAGATAGAGGTAGACCACCGGGGTGGTATAGAGGGTCAGGATCTGGCTGAAGACCAGGCCGCCGATGATGGTCAGGCCCAGGGGCTGGCGCATTTCCGAGCCCTCGGCAGTGCCCAGCAGCAGCGGCAAGGCGCCGAGGATCGCCGCCAGGGTAGTCATCAGGATCGGCCGCAGGCGCTGCAGGCAGGCGCTGCGGATCGACTGCAACGGGTCGAGCTTGTCGTGCCGCTCAAGTTGCAACGCCAGGTCGATCATCAGGATCGCGTTCTTTTTCACCACCCCGATCAACAGGAACAGCCCCAGCAGCGAGATCAGGCTGAACTCGCCACCCAGCAGGTAGATCGAGAGCAAGGCGCCGACCCCGGCCGAGGGCAAGGTGGAGAGAATAGTCAGCGGGTGGATGTAGCTCTCGTAGAGCACACCCAGCACCAGGTACACCGCCAGCAGCGCCCCGAGGATCATGAACGGCTGGCTCTTCTGGGTCGCGGCGAAGGCATCGGCGGTGCCGGCCATCTTGATGATCACGTCCTCGGGCATGCCCAGCTTGGCGATCGCCCGCTCGATGGCGGCGGTGCCCTGCTCCACCGTGACGCCCTCGGCCATATCGAAGGAGATGCTTTCCGAGGCGAACTGCCCCTCATGGCTGACCCGGTCGTCCTCCAGGCTGTTTTCGTAATGGGCGATGGTGGACAGCGGGATCCGCGCACCGTCGGCGGTGATCACCTGCACCTGGTTCAGGGTGATCGGGTCCTGGGCGTACTTGGGATTGACCTCCATCACCACCTGGTACTGGTTGAGGCTGTCGTAGATGGTGGATATCTGCCGCTGGCTGTAGGCGTTGTTGAGCACCGCGGTGACCATGTCCATGTCCACCCCCAGGCGCTTGGCCTGGTCGCGGTCGACCATCAGGGTCACTTGCTGGGCACCGTGGCCGTCCCGGGCATCGATCGCGGTCAGTTCGGGCAAGGCCCGCAGCGCCGCGACCACCTTCGGATACCACTCGCGCAACTCGCTCAGGTTGCCGCTCTGCAGGATATAGGAGTACTGCGAGGTGGTCTGTTCGCGGCCGCCGCCGAACTGCAGGTCCTGGTCGGCCATCAGCATCAGCTGGGCACCGGGCACCTTGGGCATTTCCTTGCGCAAGCGCTCGATGACTTTCTGCGCCGAGATGCTGCGCTCCTTGATGGGCTTCAAGCGCACCAGCATGAAGGCGTTATTGGTGCCGTTGGAGCCGCCGATGAAACCGGCCACGCTCTCCACCGCCTCGTCCTTGAGCACGGCACGGCGGAAGATCTCCATCTTCGGCTGCATCACACTGAAGGACAGGCCGTCGTCACCCCGGACGAAACCGATCAACTGGCCGGTGTCCTGCTGGGGCATGAAGGTCTTGGGCACCACCACGTACAGGGCGACGTTGACGCCGATGGTCAGCAGCAGGCTGAGCAGGGTCAGGCGCCTGTGCCGCAGCACCCAGTCCAGGCTGGTGGCGTACTTGCCCACCATCCACTCGTTGCTGCGCCGGCTCCAGCGCTGCAGCGCGTTCTCCTGGCCCGGAACATGGGGCTTGAGCCAGCGGGCGCAGAGCATCGGCGTCAGAGTCAGGGACACCACCAGCGAAACCACGATGGCCGCCGCCAGGGTGATGGAGAACTCGCGGAACAGGCTCTCGATGATCCCGCCCATGAACAGGATCGACAGGAACACCGCCACCAGCGAGACGTTCATCGACAACAGGGTGAAGCCCACCTCCTTGGCCCCCAGGTAGGCCGCCTGCAAGGGTTTAACGCCCTCGTCGATATGCCGGGAGATGTTCTCCAGGACCACGATGGCATCGTCCACCACCAATCCCGTGGCCAGGATCAGCGCCATCAGCGACAGGTTGTTCAGGGAAAAACCATACAGGTACATCACCGCGAAGGTTCCGACCAGCGAGACCGGCACCGCCAGCGTCGGGATCACCGAGGCGCGGAAATTGCCCAGGAACAGGAACACCACCAGGATCACCAGGGCCACGGCAATCAGCAGGGTCATCTCGGCCTCGTGCAAAGTGGCCTTGATCACCGGCGAACGGTCCATCGCCAGGTTGAGCTTGACGCTGGCCGGCAGCACGGCCTGCAACGCCGGCAACTGGGCCTTGATCTCCTTCACCGTCTCGATGATGTTGGCCCCGGCCTGGCGGTTGATCACCAGCAACACCGCCGCATCGTCGTTGAAGAAACCGCTGTTGTAGCGATCCTCGACCCCATCGGTGACCCTGGCCACATCCTTCAGGCGCAGGGCCGCGCCGTTGCTGTAGTGGATGATCAGCGGCTCGTAGTCGCGGGCCTTCTCCAACTGGTCGTTGGCCTGGATCTGCCACAGGCGCTGGCCATCTTCCACCGAGCCCTTGGGCCGGCGCTGGTTGGCATTGGCGATGGCATTGCGCACATCATCCAGGGCCACCCCGTACTGGTTGAGCAACTGCGGTTCCAGCTCGATGCGCACCGCCGGCAGGGAACTGCCGCCGACCTGCACCTCGCCCACGCCCTGCACCTGGGACAGGCTCTGGGACAGGATGGTCGAGGCCAGGTCGTAGAGCTGGCCCTTCTCCAGCACGTCGGATGTCAGCGACAGCACCATGATCGGCGCCTGGGACGGGTTGACCTTCTTGTAGGTGGGCATGCTGCGCATGCCGCTGGGCAACAGGTTGCGCGAAGCGTTGATCGCCGCCTGCACCTCCCGCGCCGCGCCATCGATATCGCGATCCAGGTCGAACTGCAGGATCACCCGGGTCGAGCCCTGGCTGGAGCGGCTGCTCATGGTGTCGATCCCGGCGATGGCGCCGAAGGAACGCTCCAGGGGCGTCGCCACGGTGGATGCCATGACTTCGGGGCTGGCCCCGGGCAGGCTGGCCTGGACTACGATCACCGGGAAATCCATCTGTGGCAGCGGCGCCACCGGCAGCAGGCCGAAGCTGACGCCCCCCAGCAGCATGATCGCCACTGACAGCAGCATGGTCGCCACCGGGCGCTTGATGAAAGGACCGGAAAGATTCATGGGCAGCAGCTCCAAGCTTCAAGCCTCAAGCTGCAAGAGAAAGGCAGGAGCAGCGCAGGCCCTTGATCCAGATTGCAGCTTGCGGCTTGCAGCTTGCCGCTGACGCCCCTCACACCACTTCTCCTACGGCGGGCTTGGCAAACCGGCGCCCCAACCGATCGAAATACAGATAGATAACAGGCGTGGTGAAGAGCGTCAGGACCTGGCTGACCAGCAGGCCGCCCACCATCACCAGGCCCAGGGGCTGGCGCAGCTCTGCGCCGGAACCGGTGGCCAGCATCAGGGGCACGGCGCCAAACAGCGCCGCCAGGGTGGTCATCAGGATCGGCCGGAAGCGCAACAGCGCCGCCTGGTAGATGGCCTGCTCCGGGGCCATGCCCTGGTGGCGTTCGGCGTCGAGGGCGAAGTCGATCATCATGATCGCGTTCTTCTTGACGATGCCGATCAGCAGGATGATACCGATGATCGCGATCATGCCCAGGTCGTTGCCGCTGAGGATCAGCGCCAGCAAGGCCCCCACCGCCGCGGAGGGCAAGGTGGAGAGGATGGTGATCGGGTGGATGTAGCTCTCGTAGAGCACGCCGAGCACGATGTACATGGTCACCACCGCCGCCAGGATCAGCAGCAAGGTACTGGACAGCGAGGCCTGGAAGGCTTCGGCTGCCCCCTGGAAGCGGGTCTGCACCCCGACCGGCATGCCGATGTCGTGCTGCACCTGCTCAATGACATTGACGGCCTCGCCCAGGGCCACCCCGGGCGCCAGGTTGAAGGACATCATCACTGCCGGGAACTGGCCAATATGGGCAATCGCCAGTTGCGCCTGGCGCTCCTCGACATGGGCCAGGCTGGACAGGCGGACCTGGCCGCCGTCGGTGGTCTTGACGTGGATCTGGTCCAGGGCCTGGGGGCCGATACGCTCCCCGGCCTGGGCCTGGAGCACCACCCGGTACTGGCTGGCCTGGGTGTAGATGGTGGAGATCTGCCGCTGGCCGAAGGCGTCGTACAGGGCATCGGTGATGTTCGACACCGAGACCCCGAGCCGCGAGGCCGCGTCGCGGTCGATCACCAGGTACACCTGCAGGCCCTTGTCCTGCAGGTCGCTGGCCACGTCGGTGAGTTCCGGGCGCTGGACCAGGGCCTCGACCAGCCGGCCGCTCCACAGGCTCAGCAGCTCGGCATCCGGTGAAGACAGGCTGAACTGGTACTGGGTCCGGCTGACCCGGTCCTCGATGGTCAGGTCCTGCACCGGCTGCATGAACAGGCGGATGCCCAGCAACTGGTCCACATGCGGCTGCAATCGCGCGATCACCTGGGTCGCGCTCAGGTCCCGCTCGCTGTGGGGCTTGAGGTTGATCAGCAGGCGGCCGCTGTTGAGGGTGGCGTTGTCACCGTCCACACCGATGTAAGACGACAGGCTCTGCACTGCCGGGTCCTGCAGGATGATCTTGGCCAGGTCCTGCTGACGCTGGCTCATGGCCGCGAAGGACACCGATTGCGGTGCCTCGGAAATGCCCTGGATGACCCCGGTGTCCTGCACCGGGAAGAACCCCTTGGGCACCATCAGGTAGAGGAACACGGTCAGGGCCAACGTGCCGATGGCCACCAGCAGGGTCAGGAACTGGTGCTTGAGTACCCATTGCAGCTGGCGCCCATAGGCCTCGATCAACCAGTCGATCCAGGCCCCGCTGGCGCGATAGAAGCGTCCCTGCTCATGCTCCTTGGGCTCGGGCTTGAGCAAGCGGGCGCACATCATCGGGGTCAGGGTCAGGGACACCACCAGGGAAATCAGGATGGCCACCGCCAGGGTGATGGCGAACTCGCGGAACAGCCGGCCGACCACGTCGGCCATGAACAGCAGCGGGATCAGCACCGCGATCAGCGACAGGGTCAGGGAAATCAGGGTGAAACCGATCTGCTTGGCGCCCTTGAGCGCCGCCTGCAGCGGGCTGTCGCCCTCCTCGATGAAACGCGAGATGTTCTCCAGCATGACGATGGCGTCATCCACCACGAAGCCGGTGGCGATGGTCAATGCCATCAGGGTCAGGTTGTTCACCGAGAACCCGGCCAGGTACATCACGCCGAAGGTGCCGATCAGCGACAGTGGCACGGCGATCGATGGAATCAGCGTGGCGCTGGCCCGCCGCAGGAACAGGAACGTCACCATCACCACCAGGGCAATGGCGATGAACAACTCGTGCTGCACGTCGGTGACCGAGGCCCGGATGGTCTGCGTGCGGTCGGTGAGCACGGTGACGTCCAGCCCGGCCGGCAGGTTATCGGTGATGCTCGGCAACATGGCCTTGATCCGGTCTACCACTTCAATCACGTTGGCCCCGGGCTGGCGCTGGATGTTCAGCAACACCGCCTGGTTCTCGTTGGCCCAGGCCGCCAGGCGCTCGTTCTCGGCACCGTCGACGATCTGTGCCACGTCCTTCAGGCGCAACGGAGCACCATTCTTGTAGGCCAGGATCAGCTCGGCGTAGTCCTTGGGCGAGGTCAGCTGGTCATTGGCATCGAGCATCGACACTCGGGTCGGGCCATCGAAGTTGCCCTTGGGCTGGTTGACGTTGGACGCGGCGATCAAGGTGCGCACGTCGGCCAGGTTCAAGCCGTTGGCCGCCAGGGCCTCGGGGTTGACCTTGATCCGCACGGCCTGGCGCTGGCCGCCGGCGATGCTGACCATGCCGACACCATTGATCTGGGCGATCTTCTGCGCCATGCGCGTGTCCACCAGGTCATTGAGCTTGGGCAGCAGCATGGTCTTGGAAGTAATGGCCAGGGTCAGCACCGGGGTATCCGCCGGGTTGACCTTGTTGTACACCGGCGGTGCCGGCAGATCCTTGGGCAGCAAGTTGGTAGCGGCGTTGATCGCTGCCTGCACCTGCTGCTCGGCCACGTCCATGTTGATGTCGAGGCTAAAGCGCAGGGTCAGCACCGACGCGCCACCGGAACTGGTGGAGGCCATCTGGGTCAGGCCGGGCATCTGCCCGAACTGGCGCTCCAGGGGAGCGGTGACCGCACTGGTCATCACATCGGGACTGGCCCCGGGGTACAGGGTCATGACCCGGATGGTCGGGTAGTCCACCTGGGGCAAGGCCGAGACCGGCAGCAGGCGATAGGCGATCAGGCCGGCCAGGACAATCGCCAGCATGCTCAGCGTAGTGGCTACCGGACGCAGGATGAACAGTCGCGAGAAGTTCATGCGCCGGCCTTTTGTGCCTTGCCATCGGCCGGCTTGCCATTGGCCGGGGCACTGGTCGAGCCGGCGGGCTGGCCCTGCAGGTGCTCGGTCGGCGTGGTCGGCACGTCGATGGCGTCGTTGACCACTTCCACCTCGCTGCCGTCCTTGAGACGGTCGGTGCCTTCCATCACCACCCGATCGCCAGCCTTGAGGCCCTCGCTGATCACGGTCGAATCACCGTTGCTGGCGCCGACCTTGAGCTGGCGGATCTTGACCTTGTTGTCCCCGTCCATGGCGTAGACGAAGGTGCCGTTGGTGCCGAACTGGATGGCTGCCGAAGGTGCCAGCACCACGTTCTTCAGGGTGTCGGCCAAAAGGTGCACGTTGACGAACTGGTTGGGGAACAGGCCCTGGTCGCGGTTATCGAAGCGCGCCTTGAACTTCAGGGTGCCGGTTGCGGTGTCGATCTGGTTGTCCAGGCTCTGCAGCACACCGCTGGCCTGCAGCTTGAGGTCGCCCCGGTCCCAAGCCTCCACTGGCAACCGCGCCCCACCGTGATAGCGAGCGAGTACGGTTTCCAGGCTGTTTTCCGGCAGCGTGAAGGCCACGCTGATGGGTTGGGTCTGGGTAATGATCACCAGCGCCGTGGTGTCGTTGGCCGCCACCAGGTTGCCCACGTCCAGCTGGCGCAAGCCCAGGCGCCCGGCGATGGGGGCGCGGATGTTGGTGAATTCGAGATTGAGCCGGGCGTCGTTGACCGCCGCCTGGTTGGTCTTGACCGTGCCCTGGTACTGGCCCACCAGTGCCACGGCATTATCCAGGGTCTGCTTGGCGACACTGTCCTGGGCAAAAAGCCCCCGATAGCGCTCGAGGTCGATCTGGGCGTTCTTCAACTGCGCCTGGTTCTGCAACAACGTGCCCTCGGCCTGGAGCAGCGCATTCTGGTAGGGCCTCGGGTCGATCTGCGCCAGCAGGTCGCCGGCCTTGACCATCTGCCCTTCTTCGAAGCTGACCTTGACCAGCTCCCCCGCCACCCGGCTGCGCACATTGATGGTATTGAGCGCTGTCACCGTGCCCAGGGCCTTGTAGTACAGCGGGAAGTCCCCCTGGGTCACCGGCAGCACGCGCACCGGGATCGGCCCACCGGCCCCGCCGAAACCAGGACGCACGCTGCCGCTGCGGCCGGTATGCCCGGTGGCAGCCTTCTGCTGCGCAGCCTCGTTGTGGCCGCTGCCGGCTGGCCAGAACTTCCAGCACAGGCCGGCGACCAGCAGCAGGACAAACAGGCCGAACAGCCAGCGACGGGAGTTGCGGGTAGCAGAGGATTGCATGGAGTGATCAACCATTGGGCGCGTGGGAGTGTTCTTTCAAGATGGCTGAAAGATAAGCACTAGAGCGGTTTTAGCAAAGGGCCTTTACCGGCAATTTACCTTTGCCTGACATTTCAAAAGGCGAAGCTAACTTACTGAAGCACAAATAAAAACGGCCTGGGCAAGCCAGGCCGTGAATAATTGTAAAAGCGCTTATTTAAGGACGGCCAACGCGGCCTCGTAGTTCGGCTCCTCGGCGATTTCCTTGACCAGTTCGCTATGCAGCACCTTGTCGTTTTCGTCCAGCACCACCACGGCGCGGGCCGTCAGGCCGGCCAATGGACCGTCGGCAATGGCCACGCCATAGTTTTCGATGAACTCACGGCCACGCAGCGTCGACAGGTTCTGCACGTTTTCCAGGCCTTCGGCACCACAGAAGCGCGCCTGGGCAAACGGCAGGTCAGCAGAGATGCACAACACCACAGTGTTGGCCACATCGTTGGCCTGGGCGTTGAACTTGCGTACCGAGGTCGCGCAGGTCGGGGTGTCGACGCTTGGGAAGATGTTCAGCACCTTGCGCTTGCCGGCCAGGCTGGCGAGGGAAACATCGGCCAGGCCGGCGCCCACCAGGGAGAACGCAGGCGCCTGGGAGCCGACTTGTGGCAGCTGACCATTGACCTGAACCGGATTGCCTTTGAGGGTGACTTGAGCCATGAGCGGAGTCCTTTGCGGGAGTGATGGAGACAGAAATCGTCGAGAGGCCGAAGTTAAGCATGAAACGGCGCGGGCACCTATTGCCCGCCGGAGAAATTGTCCAACAACAGTCCGAACGAGCACCCAGGGCAAACACTTGATGGCACGAGGCCAGACGCCGGGCAGACAACGAAGAAACACCTGGCCAGAATCAGCAACGACCTGAACGACACTTGACGGCCAGGCCTGGAAGACCAGCCAGTATGCGCGCAAAAAAGCTCACCAAAACCAGATAAATCATGACAATAAACATGATAAATACGCTGTAACTATATTATTTATATGCATTTTTTATATTCTATAAATCACATTAAATTAACCATCTTATTTTTATGGAAATAATTATAAAACACATTAATCAGGGGCATCGCCACTGAGCTTTCCAGCAGCGTGCGGTCGTATGGTTTTTCTCGTGAAGGCCACATACCGCGTAGTATCATCACGCCATCACCGAGTCTTGCCGCGGTTTTTCCATGGAGTCGTACCGCCCAATGAGTTGCTGGACCCTGCTCGGCCTGCCGGCCACCCCTGACACCCGCACCATCAAGCGTCACTACGCCCAGCTGCTGAAACAGACCCGCCCGGACGAAGACCCCGAGGCGTTCCAGCGCCTGCGCGAGGCCTATGAACAGGCGCTGGAACAGGCGCACTGGCTGAACGAAGAGCACGATGATGCCCAGGCTTGCGCCGTGGACGATCTGCGCCATGACCTCACTGCCCAGCAGGCACCCGCACAACTGAGCCCGGCGCAACGGGTCGCCCCTTTGCTGGAAGGCATTCGCATCGAACAACTTGACCTGCGCCATGAGCAGGCGATCGAGGCTGATTGCGCACTGGAGTTCGAACTGGGCCTGTTGCGCCATTGCGTGGAACGACCCGGACAATCGCCGCAGTTGCTGGCCTGGGGCTTTGAAACCTTCAATTGGCTGAGTGCCTGGCAACGCCTGGATCTGCCGGACTACCTGACTGACGCCCTGCTCCAGCAATGTCGCCAAACCCTCGAGCAGTCCCTGCGCAACGCCCTGGAGCAACAGGACGACGACGCCTTCATCCAGGCTTATGCCCGGCGTCCGGTGCACGGCTGGCTGCATGACCTGGACCAGCGTCACTGGTTCAACCAGTGCCTGGCGCAGATGCTGCTGCAGAGCCCCTACTGGTCCAGCACCGTATTTCAAGCCGTCTGTGCCGGCCAGGGCTGGAAGGCCGGAAAAGACAACCTCTGCCCGGACATTGAATGGAACCGCATGCTGGTGCGCGAGCAAGGCCCGGCCTTCATCGCCAGCCAGCGGGCCCTGGCCATGCAAGCGCCGTCGTCGCCAGAGCAGCGAGCGGCCTACCTGTTGCTGGCCCCCATCAGCCTGCACCGCCGCCGGGCCTTTGCCCGACGCCTGAACGAAGAAGACTGGGCCCGCTGTCGCACACTCAGTTCACACTTGCATGCCTATTACCCGCAGGTAGCGGCCGAGATGCCCGGTGGCACGCCGTTCTTCTGGCGCGAGTGGGAGTTCGCCTTCAATGCCTGGCCGATGTACCTGGCGATCCTCATCGCCTGCCTGGCCGGTGCGCTGGTCCGCTATGCCCCGCAAGGCAACGGGCCGGGGGAAATCCTCGGGGTCACGTTGTTCTGGGGCGCCTGCTTCGCCGCGTCCGCGGCACTCATGCACTGGCTGTGGCAGCCGCTGGCCCATCGAGCCTGGGTACGCGACCACGCACTCAGCGCCCGCCTGCTGCACCGGTTCGACCCGGGCCGCAACCTGTTGCTGCTACGGGATCTGCTGCCGGCCGCAGTGCTGGGTTCGGCGCTGGGATTTGTGTGCGGCCCGACCAGCACCATCGTCTACCTGGGAATGCTTCTGGGCATCGCTGGCGTACGCCACTCAGGGTTCAGCACGCGGATTTCCTGGCGCCACAGCGCCCCCTGGCAACGACGCTTGCTGATCGGGCTGGGTTGCGTGCTGGTGGCCGCCGGCCTCGTGGCGCTCAAGCTGGCAAGCAATTACGCCACGGTAACGGCCAACCAGGGCCTGCAACAATGGAGCGAACGCCTGTGCGCGCAGATGCCAGCCAGCGCACGAGAGTGCGCCGCGCCCGCCACCACCGACCAGTGGTACGGCCGGGAGGACACCCCATGAATCCCAACTGGTTGCTACCTATCGGCCTGGGCCTGATGCTGACGCTGTTCGGTTTGGCCGGTTCCAGCAAGCAACTGGGCCAGCTCGACCTCTGGCTCGATAGCCGGGACAGCCCCTACACCGCCCGGGCCAACGCCCTGAACCCGATCATCGACTGCATGAACCAGATGGATGTGCCCTGGCGCGTGGCCCATCAGGCGTATCTGGCCCTGGGCAAACCACGGGCCTCAGCTCCCGCCGCCTATGACATCAATCCCCAGGGCGGCCAGGACATCGACACGGTGTACCGAGCCGCCTGCAGTGGAGACATCAGCGCAAGGCTCAAGATCCTCGATCCGAGCAGCCCGCTACCGGCCGCCATTGAACGCTACCAGCAAGTACTTGCACGCTTCGTCGCCCTGACCCAGGACGCTCGGATGCAACGCATGGGGTTCGGTCGAGCGCTGGACGAGGCACAGCTCGATGAGCGGGTGCGTCAACTTGAGATCCAGTCCGAGGAGTACCTGGCCGCTTCCAATACCGTGCGCCAGCTGCTTGCGCCCCTGGATATCGAGCATCGCCCCGAACAGTTGCAACGCCTGGAACAACGCCTGGGCCGCAACGTGCACTGGGCCCTGCTGCACTACATGATCCAGGCCAGGACCACGATGGACCTGATCGAGGACGGCATCCGCCACCAGACCCTGACCCCGGCACAGCTGGCACAGAGCACCCAGGAACTGCGCCAGGCCTGGGATGCCCGGCAACAGTTCACCCGTACCGGGCAGCCGGACAAGGACACCCGGGAAGCGCTGTACCTCTGGCAACTGATCGCTGCTCCTGGCCAGCAATACCTGCAAGCCCTGGACACCCTGCACCGGGACTGGCAGCAGCATGCCGCGCCCCAGCGCCTGAGCGACGATTTCCATGCTGTGGCCCAGGGCTACGACCAGATGCTTTACCACTACAACAAGCTGGCGCGCAGCCAGTATTGAATCCGCTGCCCGGGAGAGCGCCCGGGCAGCGTCCGGTTCATTTCTTCTTCAGTTGCAGGTAGGACTGGTGCAGGTCCGAAGCCCAGCTGTCGATGACACTCTTCACATCGCTGGCCTGCATCACCTGGGTGTCGTTCGCCAGGGGCTTGCCAGTGCCCTTGCGCACCACTTCGGCGATCACCCGACCGTCGCTGCCATCGAGGAACACCGCCTCGGTGGCCAGGGTGGTCTCCTGGTCGCGAATACCACTGGCCGTGCTCACGGCGGCGGCCACCAGGGCGACCGGGATGATTTCATAGGCCTTGAGGCCCTCGGTCTTGCTGCTCACCGCGGTGATCGCTGCCCGTACCACCACCACGCCCGGCCCGGGACCGGTAGCCAGCGGCATGGACTTGCCCAGTTCGCGCTTGAGCGCTTCATCGTAGTAACGGGTGATGCCGGTCAGCGTGTCCTGGGGAATCTTCACCGTTGGCTGCGGCTGCGGATAGAACTGGGTCGGCTCGATATAGGCGCTGGTGTAGCGATCCGGCTTGAGCTTGGGGTCGATCCAGCGCATCACCTGCACCCCGGACGGCGACTTGGCCTCCTTGAGCAGGCTGTAATCGCTGAGAAACCCCGAGTAGTCCTCGGGCTGGGTCACATTGCTGGAGCAGCCCGCCACCCCGAGAGTGGCGAGGCACAGGGTGCTGAGGGTCAGTGCAAGCTTCATGGGTCACTCCTGTAGGTGAAGCAGCCATGGACTGGCTAGGGGAACTACAGGTATAGCCAAAAGCCTGCACTTGCGCCGTCAGCCTCAAGCACAAACCACACTCCCTGCGGCTTAACGTCGCCGAAACAGCGGCCGCGGCTCGATGACCGAGCGTCCGTACAGCACGCTCATGCCTGCCAGGCCCTTGAGGGCGTCCTGGACACATTTGTCTTCACGTATGGCGAAACTGTCGAAGCCGCATTGGCGCATATGGCTCAGCTGGTCGCGCAGCACATCGCCCACCGCGCGCAACTCGCCCATCCAGCCCAGGCGGGTACGCAACAGGTAGGCCTGGCTGTAGCCGCGACCGTCGCGAAAGCTGGGAAAGTCCACCGCCACCAGCGGGATCAGGCGCAACCACGGCTTGAGGCTTTCCACCTCGTCATCCGGCCCCAGCCAGACACCATCCCGGGCCGGCTGGTGCTCGATGCGGCGCATCAGCCAACGAGCCAGCGGCAGGATCAACGGCCCTTCGGGCAAGGGATCGTCGACCCCGCGCACCAGGCTCCAGGCATCGTCCGGCACCCACTGCGCTTCTCCTTCGCACAAGCTCAGCAGATTGTTCATGCCGACAACTCCTCTGCCTTGGGATAGACCCGTTCCTTGAAAGGCTCCAGGCCGATGCGGTGCAGGGTGTCGAGAAACGGCTCATCGCTCTCGCGATAACGCACGAAGGTGCCAATGATGTGCTCGATCACCTGGGGAATCTCCCCGGCACTGAAAGACGGCCCAATGACCTTGCCCAGGGCGCTGTCCCTGCCCTGGGCACCGCCCAGGGTCACCTGGAACCACTCCTGGCCGTTCTTGTCGACCCCCAGGATGCCGATATTGCCAATGTGATGATGGCCGCAGGCATTCATGCAGCCGGAGATGTTCAAGCTGATGCCCCCCAGGTCATGGACATAGTCCAGGTCGTCGAAGCGCTGCTGGATCGCCTGGGCGATGGGAATCGAGCGGGCATTGGCCAGGGCGCAGAAGTCGCCGCCGGGACAGGCGATGATGTCGGTCAGCAAGCCGGCATTGGCGGTGCCCAGGCCCTTGTCGCAAGCCAGTTGCCACAGCTCGTGCAACTGCGACTTGGGCACATCCGGCAAGACGATGTTCTGCTCATGGGCGATGCGGATCTCGCCGAAGCCGAAACACTCGGACCACTCGGCCACCGCCTCCATCTGCAGCGCGGTGACGTCACCTGGCGGCGCGGCCATGCCCGGCTTGGTCGACAGCACCACGCTGGCATAGCCAGGCACCTTGTGCGGTTGTACGTTGTGCGCCACCCAGCGGGCGAACGCCGGTTCCTCGGCCAGTCGGCTGCCGTACTCCAGGCACGCGTCCCCGAGATGTTCATAGCGCGGCGGCACGAAGGCGCTGGCCACCCGCCCGTACTCGGCCTCGGTAAGCTGCGCCGGGCCATCCTTGAGGTGCTGCCACTCCTCCTCCACCTCACGGGCGAAAGCCTCGATGCCCAGGGCCTTGACCAGGATCTTGATCCGCGCCTTGTACTTGTTGTCACGCCGGCCGTAACGGTTGTAGACCCGCAGGACCGCCTCGACATAGGACAGCAGGTGCTGCCACGGCAGGCCCTCGCGGATCTGCTGACTGAGGATCGGGGTACGCCCCAGGCCGCCGCCGACCATCACCCGCAACAGCATCTGGCCGTCGTCGGCGCGATACAGATAGAGACCGATGTCGTGCATCATGATCGCCGCACGGTCCTGCTCCGCCGAGCAGATGGCGATCTTGAACTTGCGTGGCAGAAACAGGAATTCCGGGTTGATGGTCGACCACTGTCGCAGGATCTCCGCCAGCGGGCGCGGGTCCAGCAATTCGTCGGCGGCAACCCCGGCAAAGGCCTCGGTGGTGATGTTGCGCACACAGTTGCCCGAGGTCTGGATGGCATGCATCTCCACCGCCGCCAGGCGCTCGAGAATGTCCGGCACCTGAGCCAGCTCGATCCAGTTGAACTGCAGGTTCTGGCGCGTGGTGAAGTGTCCGTAGCCGCGATCGTAGTCCCGGGCGATGCCCGCCAGGGTGCGCATCTGCCGGGCGCTGAGGGTGCCATAGGGAATCGCCACCCGCAGCATGTAGGCGTGCCGTTGCAGGTACAAGCCGTTCTGCAGCCGCAGGGGCAGGAACTCCTCCTCGCTCAACTGGCCCTCCATGAATCGTTCCACCTGGTCGCGAAACTGCGCCACCCGCTCAAAGACCAGGGCCCGGTCATAGTCGTCGTACTGATACATGTGCCTACCTCGTCCTCATCGGTGCTGGCCGCGCCCCAGGTTGTGCTCGAAAACGCTCGTGCTTGGACCATGGACATGCGGAGTGCCTACAGCACTCCAGGAAAACAGGCCGGGAGTGCTCATGCAGGTCTCTGCCGCCGAGCCGCTCCCGGACTGCCCTTGTCTTGCCTGATCGTTGCTGGACGAGCTTTCGCTACAGAACCCGGCGACGCGTGGGGTGAGGCGGCGACTATGCGCTTGCGGCGCAGATCGTTACAGATCCAGGTAAAAACTAAAAAACCATATCAGTAGCTGCCATCGCTTTATGGGATTGAGCTAAATCTGATCCGTATTATTGCTGTTTTTCTGAGCCTGTTTTGTTTTGCCCATGGTTCCTACAGTGCACCCCGTGCCAGACCGGGTGGCCTGGCAAGACTTTGCAACCGTGGAAGCATTGACCATGAACTCAGCAACAATCGGACAGGCCTACAACTACAAGGTGGTTCGCCAATTCGTCGTCGCAACAGTGGTATGGGGTGTGATCGGCATGGCCATGGGGGTGTGGATCGCCTCGCAACTGGTGTGGCCGGAACTGAACCTCGACCTGCCCTGGACCACCTTCGGCCGCCTGCGGCCGCTGCACACCAGCCTGGTGATCTTCGGTTTCGCCGGCAGCGCACAGTTCGCCGCTAGCTACTACGCGGTCCAGCGCACCTGCCAGGTACGGCTGTACTCCGACACCCTGGCCGCCTTCACCTTCTGGGGCTGGCAATCGGTGATCGTGATCATGCTGGTCACCCTGCCCCTGGGCTACACCACCACCAAGGAATACGCCGAGATCGAATTCGCCGGCGCGGTGTGGATGGCGGTGGTCTGGGTGGTCTACGGGATCGTGTTCTTCACCACCGTGGTGCAGCGCAAGAGCCAGCACATCTATGTCGGCAACTGGTTCTTCGGCGCCTTCATCCTGGTGATCGCCATGCTCCACGTGGTCAACCACCTGTCGATCCCGGTGGACTGGTTCAAGTCCTACCCGGTGTATTCCGGAGCCACCGATGCCATGGTCCAGTGGTGGTACGGCCACAACGCCGTGGGCTTCTTCCTGACTACCGGTTTCCTGGGGATGATGTACTACTTCGTGCCCAAGCAAGTGGGACGCCCGGTCTACTCCTATCGCCTGTCCATCGTGCACTTCTGGGCGCTGATCACCCTGTACATCTGGGCCGGCCCGCACCACCTTCACTACACCGCACTGCCGGACTGGGCGCAGTCGCTGGGCATGGCCATGTCGCTGATCCTCCTGGCGCCAAGCTGGGGCGGCATGATCAACGGCATGATGACGCTCTCGGGTGCCTGGCATAAATTGCGCACCGACCCGATCCTGCGCTTCCTGGTGCTGTCCCTGGCGTTCTACGGCATGTCGACCTTCGAAGGCCCGATGATGGCGATCAAGACCGTCAACGCCCTATCCCACTACACCGACTGGACAATCGGCCACGTGCATGCCGGCGCTCTGGGCTGGGTGGCCATGATCACCTTCGGCGCCATCTACCACATGGTGCCCAAGGTTTTTGGCCGCGAGCAGATGCACAGCGTGCCGTTGATCAACCTGCACTTCTGGCTGGCTACCATCGGCACCGTGCTGTACATCGCCTCGATGTGGGTCAACGGCATCACCCAGGGCCTGATGTGGCGTGCAGTCAACGAGGACGGCACCCTCACCTACTCCTTCGTCGAGGGCCTGGTGGCCAGTCATCCAGGCTTCGTGGTGCGTTTCGCTGGTGGCGTGTTCTTCCTCAGCGGCATGCTGCTGATGGCCTACAACACCTGGCGCACCGTGCGCGTGGCTGATACCCGGCTGGCGCTGAGTGAAGCCCGGATCGCCTGATCCGCCTCCAGACGCCGGCCCCGAGCCGGCGTTTTCATTCCAGGGAGCAAGACCGTCATGGACATTCTGTTCAACCTGCTGGGGGTGGTGTTTCTCTACCTCTGCATCGAGTACTGCCTACGTCATCAAAGCGCCAAGAGCCTGGACGAGGCCAGCCTGATCCCCTTTGCCGACGATCCGGAAGTCGCGCGCCGGGTGGAAGCCGCCACCGGCAAGAAAGTCAATGCCGTGGCCCCGGAGGAAGCCAAGCCGGGGTGGATCAACCTGGAGATGTAGGCATCACCGCCCGCGCCGCTGGAACCTTTGGCGATATTCACGCGGGGTCAGCCCCAGATGCTTGCGCAAGGCACTCCCCAGGTGCGACTGGTGGGCAAAACCGCACTCCAGGGCGATGACGGCCAGGGCCAGGTCGCTGTGTTCCAGCAGACGCCGGGCGGCCTGCAGGCGGATCTCGGTGAGCCAGGCATGGGGAGTCATGCCCACGGCGCGACGAAAATCGCGCAGCAAGCGCAATTCGTGATGGCCATAGGTCGCGGCCAGTTGCATCAGGGACAACGGCCTGGCGTATTCATCGGCCATCTGTTGCAGCACCCGCCCCAGATCCCCGGCGGGCGGTGTGGTGGCCGGCCCCCAGGGCAAACCGATAAAGGCCAGGGCACATTGCTCCAGGGCCAACTCGTCGGTCTGCGGGGCCAGCAGCAACCGCCGGGCTTCCCTTCCCAGGGCCAGGGCCTGGGCATGCCCCAGGCTTTGCAGGCGACGCTGGCAGGCCAGTGGCGCCAATGAGTCCTGCCAACGGGCGAGCAGGTACTCGCCACCTTCGCCAGATTCGGAAAACACCTCGATACCCTTGGGCGTCAGGGCCAGGGTTCCGGGCCAGGTGTCGAAATCCTCGCGCCGGTCGGAGTCGATGGCATGCACGCCGCGCTGACGCTCCAGGGCCACCCCCAGGGTTTGCCACTGCACCGGGTCGCGAGCGCTGTAGGCTGCGGCGGGCAGCAATTGCAGCACCAATCGCCCGCCCAGCAAGCGATGTTCGAACAATTGGGGCATGTGAAATTTCCTGATAGATCACCAGTGGTGGCGACGCCAGACTCAGCAGCATCCAACACGACCAAGGAGTTGCAGATGCGCACCATCGGCCTGATCGGCGGCATGAGCTGGGAATCCAGCGCCGAATACTATCGCCTGATCAACCAGCAGGTTCGTGACCACCTGGGCGCCCTGCGTTCGGCCCGGTTGCTAATGTACAGCGTCGACTTCGGGCCTGTCGAACAGGCCCAGCACGCCGGCGACTGGGACGCGGCAGCGGCGATCCTGGTGGATGCCGCCCGGCGCCTGGAGGCCGGCGGCGCCGAATGCCTGGTGCTCTGCACCAACACCATGCACAAGGTGGCCGCACCGATCCAGGCGGCGACGGTCCTGCCCTTCCTGCACATTGCCGACCCCACTGCCCAGGCGGCATTGGCAGCAGGCCACCTGAAGGTCGGCTTGCTGGGCACCGCCTTCACCATGGAACAGGATTTTCTCAAGCAACGCCTGGTCGACCAGGGCCTGCAAGTGCTGGTTCCGGATGCCGAGGAACGCCAGGCGGTGCATCGCATCATCTATGAGGAGTTGTGCGTGGGGATTATTCGCGACGATTCACGCCGGCTGTACCAGCGCGTCATCCAGTCGCTTAAGGCCCGTGGCGCGCAGGCGGTGATCCTGGGCTGCACCGAAATCGGCCTGCTGCTAAAACCCGAGCACAGTCCAGTACCCCTGCTCGACACCACGGTGCTGCACGCCCAGGCGGCGGTGGCGTTCGCCCTGGGCTGATGACTACGTGACGGGCATCGGAACCTGCGGCTGCGGCCGTAATGCTGTTCAGTTAAGCGAGGTGATCCCCTGTAGGAGCAGCCGGTCGACGCTCGATTGCTCGCGATGGTCGTTAACGTTAGCGCGTGTCTACTGGATAAACGTAGCGCTCTGAAGTCCATCGCGGGCAAGCCTCGCTCCTACCATTTCCTTAACTGAACGGCATTACGGCCACGGCCGAGGCTTTCAGTCTTGCAGCAGGCTGCTCAGGCGTTCGCGGGAGGTTTCGGGCTCGCCTTCCACCGGCTGAGCGGAAGACAGGATGGGACTGGAATAGAGCAACAGCAGAACCACGGTCAGACGCATCACCATGCTATCGATCCTTGCTCGGGAAAGAGTCAATAATTCAGCGTCAAATTTAAACACATGGCCATATGACACTACCAAGCAAAATTTGCCGGGCCAAGGATCTGGTCGCAAACAGGTATGCAGGAGCGACATCACTGCATCAGTGATGTCGCTCCTGCATACGGGGAGTCTGGGGGCGTTTCAGCTGTGGGTCTTGTGATCCAGCGCGGCATAGAAGTTGGCGCTTTGCTGCAGGTACTTCTGTGTGTAGGTAGTAGTGCCGGATTGCTTGCGGCTGATTTCCACACTGGCACCAGCAGGCAGTACCACGCTGGCGGAAATGGCGGAGGCTGCGATCACGGAAAAGAGATTGAAATTCATGCGGGTAACCCTCGTATTCGGTTGGCTTGCCTGCCCGTGTGGGCTGTGGAGCAAACTTACTCTCGAGGGTTGGCGGGAAAAAATTCTTTGCGGCAGTAGCCACTATCAGCGTCATTAATAGAAAGCGTCAGGCCCCGGATGCCGGGGCCTGCGGCTTATTGACGCACCAGGAACTTGATATCGCTCGGCGCATCGAACGGCAGTTTCTGCACGGTCTTGCCCAGGAAACCGGTCTTGGCGTCACGCTCGATCACCACGATCTGGTTGCTCTTCTGGTTGCCGATCAACACGTAACGATTGCTCGGGTCGAGGCTGAACTCCCGTGGATGGTCACCCTCCACGGAGCGGCGCTGGATTTCCTTGAGCTGGCCGTTGGCCGGGTCGATGGCGAACACCAGCAACTGGTTGGCGGTGCCACGATTGCTCACGTACAGGTACTGGCCATCCTTGGAGGCATGCAGGGCCCCGGCGGCCTTCTTCTCCTTGCCGGCGTTGGCCGCCAGGTCGAGGATCTGGCGTTGAGTCAGCTTGCCGTCCTGGTAATCGAACACCGCCACCTGGGCGCTCATTTCCAGGGTCAGGTAGGCATGCTTGCCATCAGCGCTGAACAGCAAGTGACGCGGCCCGCTGCCCGGTGGCAACTGGACGAAGGCCGGGTCGGCTGCACGCAGCGGATGTTCCGGATTGGCCTTGGGGTCGTAGTGGTAGACGAAGATCTTGTCCGCCCCCAGGTCGTTGGCGAACAGGAACTTGCCGTCCGGCGACGACACCGAGGAATGCACGTGGGCCGACTGTTGGCGCTCCGGATCGACCCGGCTGGCCGGATGGCTGCTCAGTTGCACCACGGGCGAAAGATGGCCATCGGCGCTGACCGGAACCACTGCCAGGCTGCCGCCCGGGTCCACATCCACCGAATAGTTGCTGACGAACAGGTAGCTGCCATCGGCGCTCAGGCTGGAGTGGGTCGGCTCGTTGCCCTGGCTCTGCACCTGGTTGATCAGGTTCAGCTGGCGGGTCTTGGGGGCCAGGCTATAGCTGCTGACCCGGCCGATGGGGTCGGCCTGCCCCGGGCTATTCTCGTTCACCGCAAAGACGAACTTCTGATCCTTGGACAGGGTCAGCCAGGACGGGTTGGAGCTCTTGACCACCTGCAGCGGCTTGGAATCGATCTGCCCGGTGCGCTCGTTGAAACGCAGGCGGTACAACCCCTGGCTCTGGCCCTGGGTGTAGGACCCCACCAGCAGTTCCTGGGTCTCCACGGGCGCGGCCTGCACCGCCATGGCACCGACGCTGCCGGCAATCAGCAGCGGCCAGACATTACGCATCTTCATGGTCATCTTCCTCTTCGTCACGGGCACTGAACGCGCTCATGCACACCAGGCGGTGCTCGCCGCCGTCCCCTTGCAGGACCCAGCTCTGCAATTGCGGATCGAAAGTCGCGGCCTGCACCTGGGCCAGGGTGAAACTCCAGCGCTTGGCGGCGCGCCCGTCCATGCATTCGATCAGCAACTGCTGGTCGTCGAGGCTGAAATCGAAGGCATGCAGGCCGTCGATTTCCAGCATGTCGCAGGCCTGGAGGGCGTTGAGCAAGGTGTCGGTAGCAGCGGTCATAGCGATCAATCATCAGTTGGAAAGGCGCAATGATAGCCGATTGGCGTGGGCCGGTCGGGCCAGTATTACGCCTGCCCTAAACCTGATTGTGCACCCATGAAAAAGCCGCGCCCCCAAAGGGGCGCGGCTGCGGGACTGGCCGACGATCAGTGGGCGAACAGCGAGTTGCCCTTCTGCCCTGCCAGCTTTTCGGGACGGATCAGGAATCGTGCCAGCGCCGGCAGGAGCCACAACGCGCCGAACATGTTCCACAACAGCATGAAGGTCAGCATCAGGCCCATGTCGGCCTGGAACTTGATGGCCGAGAAGATCCACGTGCACACACCGATCGCCAGGCACAAACCGGTGAACAGCACCGCCTTGCCGGTGGAACGCAGGGTCTGGTAGTAGGCCTCCTGCAATGGCAAGCCGGCGCGCAGGAAACTCTCCAGGCGACTGTAGATGTAGATACCGTAGTCCACGCCGATACCCACCCCCAACGCCACCACCGGCAGCGTGGCCACCTTGACGCCAATGCCCATGAAGGCCATCAGTGCGTTGCCCAGTACCGAGGTCAGCACCAGCGGCAGAACGATGCACAAGGTCGCCGCCCAGGAACGGAAGGTGATCATGCACATGGCCGCCACGCAGATGTACACCAGGATCAGGATGGTCAGTTCCGAAGTCTTGATCACCTCGTTGGTGGCCGCCTCGATCCCGGCGTTACCTGCGGCGAGGATGAACTCCAGGCCATCGTGGTTGTTTTCCCTGGCGAACTCCTGCACCGCATGCACCGCGCGATCGAGGGTCTCGGCCTTGTGGTCGTTGAGGAACACCAGCACCGGCGCCAGGGAGCAGTTGTTGTTGTAGAGGCCATCGGCGCGGGCGATGGAGTTGTTCAGCACATCAGGGTTGCGTGACAGGGTTTCCCATTTCAGGTTGCCCTCGTTCATGCCCTTGATCATCTGCTTGGACACAGTCACCAGGGAAATCGCCGACTGCACGCCCTCGGTGTTCTGCATCTTCCACATCAGCTCGTCGATCGGGGCCATGGCTTCGTAGCGCGAGCAGCCTTCGGCAGCGGTCTTGACCATTACCACCAGCACATCGGAACTGGTGGAGTAGTTGCTGATGATGAAGTTGTTGTCCTTGTTGTAACGCGAGTCGGGACGCAGCTCCGGAGCGCCCTGGTCAAGGTCGCCGATCTTCAGGTTCTGGCTGTACCAGAGGCCACCGCCAAAGGCCACCAAGGCCAGGGCGATAGAGATAGGAGCCACCTTAGGGCTGGCAAAGTTGGACAGCAGGCGCCAGAACGGATGCTCGCGGCTGGCGTCCTTCTTGCTGCGCTCGACCGCGCGCTTGCTGATACCGACATAGGAAATCGCCACCGGTAGCAGGATCAGGTTGGTGAACACGATCACCGCCACGCCGATGGAAGCGCCGATGGCCAGTTCGCGGATCACTCCGATATCGATGATCAACAGCGTTATGAAACCCACGGCATCGGCCAGGATCGCGATCATGCCCGGCAGGAACAGCTGGCGGAAGGTGCGTCGCGCCGCGGTCAGCGCGTTGTCGGCATCACTGGACTGCAGGGCGATGCCGTTGATCTTCTGCACGCCATGGGAAATGCCGATGGCGAAGATCAGGAACGGCACCAGCATCGAGTACGGGTCCAGGCCAAAACCGATGGCGTGCATCAGCCCCAGTTGCCAGACCACCGCCACCAGGGTGGTGACCAGCACGGCGATGGTGCTGCGGATGCACCAGGTGAACCAGTACAGCAGCACCAGGGTGATGACGAAGGCCACGCCAAAGAACAGCACCACCATGATCAGGCCATCGATCAGGTCGCCGACCTTCTTGGCGAAACCGACGATGTGGATCTTCACATTGGGGTTCTGCGCCTCGAACTTGTCGCGGATCTTCTCTTCCAGCTGGTGGGAAAACTTCTGGTAGTCCAGGGCCAGCAGCTTGCCCTGGTCCTGCGGGTCCGGGTAGGACTCCAGCAAGGGGATGTCGACGATGCTGGACTTGAAATCGTTGGCTACCAGGCGCCCGACCTGGCCGGACTTGAGCACGTTGTTGCGCAGCTTGTCGAGGCTCGCGGCCGAGCCGTTGTAGCTCTGCGGGATCACTTCGCCGCCGGCGAAGCCTTCCTCGGTGACCTCGGTCCAGCGCACGCTGGGGCTCCACAGGGACTTGAGCCCGGAGCGGTCGACGCCCGGGATGTAGAACACCTCGTCGTTGATCTGCCTGAGGGTCTCCATGTATTCCTGGGTGAAGATATCGCCGTCCTTGGCCTCCACCGAGATCCGCACGGTGTTGCCCAGGTTGGCCAGGTCATTGCGGTGCTCCATCATCCGCTCGATGAACGGGTGCTTGAGCGGGATCATCTTTTCGAAACTGGTGGATGGCCGGATCAGGGTCGCCTGCCAGAACAGGAAGACGCTGACCAGCAAGCAGATGAAGATCACTGCCGGGCGGTTGTTGAAAATCAGGCGCTCGAGAAAGTTCGCCTTGTCCTGGTGATGACTGCTCATGGAATTCCCCACCTTCTTATTATGTGCCCGGCCTACTTGCTGCCGAGTTCAGCGCCCGTTGTCGCAGCGACCCGTACACCACCCTGCCCGGCAAGGATCAGGTTGCCGTTGCCGGCACCGCTCACCGACGACAGTGAGATCCGGTCCGCACGATTGAACACGCTGAAGCTCTGGCCCTGGTCGGTACTGCGGATCACGCTGCCACCGTTACCGACGATCACCAGCGAACCGTCGTCGAGCACCGTGGCCCCGGACAAGCCGAACTCCAGTGCGCCACGCGCAGCATTGAGCTGCACCTGCTCCCAGGTGCTGCCAAAGTCCGTGGAGCGATAGAGATTGCCGCGCAGGCCATAGACCAGCAGGGTCGCGGGCTGGCCGGTACCGATCACGCCGAACAGCGAACCCTCGTAAGGGCCTTCGAGACGCTCCCAGGTCTGCCCATCATCGGCAGAGCGGAACATGCTGCCCTGCTCGCCCACGATGAACAGCCCGGAGTCCTTGACCTGGGCAATTGCGTTGAGGTGGAACTGGTCTTCATTGTCCAGGCGATCGCTGGCGTCTTCCCAGTGCTGGCCACCGTCGGTGGTCTCCAGCAGGGCCCCATAGGCTCCTACCGCATAACCGGTCTGGGTGTCCTTGAACCACACGTCCAGCAGCGGCGCCTCACGCTTGAGGTCCTCGAACTGTTTGCTCCAGGTGGCGCCGCCGTCCTGGCTGGCAAGGATCTGGGCATCGTGGCCGACGGCCCAGCCGTGCTTGTCATCGACGAAATACACCGAAGTCAGCAGTTGCCGGCTAGGCACCTTGGCCTGGGCCCAGGTCGCGCCCTGGTCGTCGGAATAGAGGATATGCCCGCGATCCCCCACCGCCACCAGGCGCTTGCCGGCATGGGCCACATCGAGCATCAGGTTTTTCGCCGCCTTGGGCGATTCGATGGAATAGACCACAGTATCTGCTGCAGCGGCAGCAGCCAGGACCGGGGTCGCCAGTGTCGCGACACCCAACAGCGAGAGCGCTGCAGCCAACGATGCGACTGCACGCACCACCGGCGGGCGGCCAGCAACCACACCCATGACAGGCTCACTCATAGACCATTCCCCCATTATTATTGTCAGGTCATTCAACCTCTCAGGGCGCCTGCGGGGCATCGCGGGTCCATGTCCGATCACGTCGACCGTCCTGAAACCTGCAATCTAGAGCCCCTTGGGCTGCGGGCTATCCTATCGGGCTTTGGAATCGTCTGACAATCGACGCCACGTTATCTTTTGTTAACCACCGCCCCGCACACCAGGCTTGCCGGGACGGGCATTCGTCAAAATGATCGATAGAGGGCAACAGGCAGGCGCCTGGCCGTCGTGGCCGGCGGATGCCGAGGGCATGAGGGGGGATAGGCAGGGAGTAAAGGCAGAGCCGGCGCTTGCCCGCAGGCAAGACCGGCCTTGAGGTGATGCAGGCCCGAGGACCTGCCCGCCTCTGGTGCAGAATCAGGCCAGACTCTTGCTGACCACCTCGAACACGTCACTGGACAGCTCGCCAGAGGCGCGGATGCGCTCCAGCTCGGTCTTCATCAGCGCCTGGCGGGCGCTGTCGTACTTGCGCCAGCGGGTCAGCGGCGCCAGTTGCCGGGAGGCGATCTGCGGGTTGAAACCGTTGAGCTGGATCACCAGGTCCGCCAGGAAGCGGTAGCCCGAGCCATCGGCGGCATGGAAGTTGATCAGGTTCTGGCCGGCGAAGGCTCCGATCAATGCCCGTACCTTGTTCGGATTCTTGATATTGAACGCCGGATGCTGCATCAACGCCTTGACCCGCTCCAGGCCACCGGGCAACGGACTGCCGGCCTGGACGCTGAACCACTGGTCCATGACCAGGGCATTGTCCTTGAAGTTCTCGGCGAACACCGCCAGGGCATGTGCCTTCTCGGCCTCGAACGGCGAGTTGACCAGCACTGCCAGGGCCGTCAGGCGCTCGGTCATGTTGTCGGCGCTGTCGAACTGCTCGATAGCGGCCGCCAGGACCTCCGGCTTGCGGGTGAGCATCAGGTAGGACAAGGCGATGTTCTGCAGCGCACGGCGGGCGAAGTGCTCGGACTCGGCCACATAGGCGGTGGCACGGGAAACCTCGCGGTTGGCCTGGTAACGCTTGAGCAAGGCATCGAACAGGTGCTCGGCCAGTTGCCGGCGAGCGAATTCGCGGGCGGCATGGATGGCGTCGACATCAGCCACTTCGCTGATCTCGGTCAGGTAGGCCTCGCCCGGCAACGACAGCATTTCGGCGACCATGGCCTGGTCCAGGCTTTCGTCCGCCAGCACGGTGCCCAGGGCGGTCACCAGCCGCGGATCCATCGCCAGGGCCTGGCCCTGCTGGTGCTGGCCAATCAATTCCTGCAACACCTGCACCGCCAGCTGCTGGCCGGCATCCCAACGGTTGAAGCCGTCGCTGTCGTGTTGCATCAGGAACATCAGCTGGTCGCGATTGTAGGGGAAGCTCAGCTTCACCGGCGCCGAGAAACCGCGCAGCAGCGATGGCAGCGGCTGTTCGGCAACGTCGACGAAGGTGAAGGTCTGCTCGGCTGCGGTCACCGAGATCACCCGCGAAGTCCCTTGCGCGGTGGCTTCGCCGGAAAGACGCAAGGCGATGGCCGCACCCTTGCTGTCCAGCAGGCCCAGCTCCACCGGAATCACGAACGGCTGCTTTTCCACCTTGTCCGGCGTCTGCGGGCAGCTCTGGCGGAAGGTCAGGCTGTAGATCTTGGCTGCCGCGTCGTAGGACTCGCTCACCGCCAGCCGTGGAGTGCCAGCCTGGCTGTACCAGCGCTTGAACTGGGTCAGGTCGACGCCATTGGCGTCTTCCATGGCCTTGACGAAATCGTCGCAGGTCACGGCCTGGCCATCATGGCGTTCGAAGTACAGGTCGCTGCCCTTGCGGAAGCCTTCGGCGCCCAGCAGGGTGTGGATCATGCCTACCACTTCCGAGCCCTTCTCATACACCGTCAGGGTGTAGAAGTTGGAAATCTCGATGAAGCTCTCCGGGCGCACGGCATGGGCCATGGGGCCGGCGTCTTCGGCAAACTGGTGGGTGCGCAGGTAGGCCACGTCCTGGATGCGCTTGACCGTGCGCGAGTTCATGTCCGAGGAGAACCCGGCATCGCGGAACACCGTGAAACCTTCCTTGAGCGACAGCTGGAACCAGTCGCGGCAGGTCACGCGGTTGCCCGACCAGTTGTGGAAGTATTCGTGGGCGACAATGGCCTCGACCCGCTGGTGGGCGGCGTCGGTGGCGGTTTCGGCACGGGCCAGCACGGCGCTGGAGTTGAAGATGTTCAGCCCCTTGTTTTCCATGGCGCCCATGTTGAAATCGTTGACCGCGACGATCATGAAGATGTCCAGGTCGTATTCACGGCCGTAGGTTTCTTCGTCCCAGCGCATGGATTTCTTCAGGCTGGTCATGGCGTGCTGGCACTTGTCGATGTTCTCCGGCTCGACATAGATACGCAGTGCAACGTCACGGCCGCTCATGGTGCTGAAGGTGTCCTCGACGCACCACAGGTCCCCCGCCACCAGGGCGAACAGGTAGGCCGGCTTCATGAACGGGTCTTCCCAGGTCGCCCAATGCCAGCCGTCTTCCCCCGGGCCACTGGCGATCGGGTTGCCGTTGGAGAGCAGTACCGGGTAGCTGTGCTGCTCGGCCACCACGGTGGTGGTGAACTTGCTCATCACGTCTGGGCGGTCCAGGTAGTAGGTGATCTTGCGAAAACCCTCGGCCTCGCACTGGGTGCAGAACATGCCGCTGGACTTGTACAGGCCTTCCAGGGCGGTATTGCTTTCGGGGTGGATCCGCACGCTGGTGTCCACGGTGAAGCTGGCGCTGCCCGGGTGCAGGGTCAGGTGGCTGTCGTCCAGCTGATAGTCCGCCGCACCCAGGAGCTGGTCGGACAGGCTCACCGACAGCAGCTCCAGTTGCTGGCCATCGAGCACCAGGGGCGGCAGCCCGGCACCACGGGCCGGATTTCGGCGCATCACCAGTTGCGCATGGACCAGGCTGTGGTCCTCGAACAACTCGAAGGTCAGGTGTGTCTCGTCGATCAGGTACTCGGGGGCCTGATAGTCCTTCAGGTAGATCATCTTCGGCTGTTCGGTGCGCATGGCAAATTCCTTCTACTGATGCACGGCCAGCTGGTAGGCCGTGTACTTGCGAATGTTGATCACGCCGGTGTCGAAGATCAGGTACTGGCCCTTGATCCCCAGCAGGGTGCCTTCGGCGATTGGATTCTTGTCCAGGTTGAAACTGACGATCTTGGCCGGGTACTGCTCGACCGGGTAGCGGATGTCCAGGGGTTCGATATCCCGTACCGGCTGGATCGCCTGTAGGCCGAAACGCTGCTGCAGGACCTCCAGGCCCTCGGCGCAGGATTCGAACAACTGCTCGCGCACCTGCACCAGGTCCACCGGCTGCGCATCACCCTTGAGCAAGGCACGCCAGTTGGTCTTGTCGGCCACCTGGGAACGGAACAGGTCTTCGACGAAGCCGGACTGCTGGCGGGTCGACACACGCATGATTGGCAACGCCTGGCTGGCCCCCTGGTCGAGCCAGCGGGTCGGCAACTGGGTTGCCCGGGTGATACCGACCTTGATCCCCGAGGAATTGGCCAGGTAGACCACATGGTCGGTCATGCAGAACTGCTCGCCCCAGGACGGCTCGCGGCAGGTGCCGGCGTCATAGTGGCAGCGCTCCGGGCTCATGATGCAGATATCGCACTGCGCCAGCTTGGTCATGCATGGATAGCAGTAGCCCTGGCTGAAACTGGTCTTGGTCTTGCGCCCGCAATGGCTGCAATGGATCGCACCCAGGTACTCCAGGCGCAGCGGGCTGCCGATCAACGGATTGACCGGCACCTCGCTGTCGCCCAGGCGGAAGGCGTATTGCACGTTCGGCCCGTCAAGGCGTGCCGACATCTTGCTGATGGAACCGCGGCCGATCTCGATCAATGGATGGCATCCGACTTGAACAGGATGTTCGGCACGGTTTCAGACTTGGACGCGCACTCCTGCGGGCCCATGTAGCCGGTGCGCTCTTCCTCGGGCAGGTTCTGCATCTCCCAGGCGATCATCGCCTGCAGGGACAGTTCGCGCTGCTCGGCGGTGAGTTTACGGCCATCGGACCATTTACCGATTTCCACTGCCAGCTTCAGGCTGCGATAGATATCGGGGGTGATGTTTTCGATCATTTCGATAAAGGACGACATACAGGACTCCAGCATTTAAAGGGCTGCTTTACGGCGGCTGTAGAGGCCGCCCAACAAGCCAGTGAGACAACCGACCAGCAAGCCGCCGACATGGGCGGCATTGGCGATTTCGCCGAAACCGATCATCGATACCAGCCCGGACAGGCACAGCAGCAGCCACACCAGCATCATCACCAGCACACCCCGCGGCAGGCGATAGATCGGGTTGGGCGACAGCCATTGATAGATCCAGCAATGCCCGAGCAGGCCGTAGAGCACTCCGGACAAACCGCCGAACAGGGTCGGACCGCTGACGTAATATTGGGCGTAGTTGGACACCAGGCTGAACAGCAGGGTCAGGCCCAGCAGGTTGATGCTGCCCTGGCGCAACTCGATGCGCCGCCCCAACTCCCAGTACCACATGCCGTTCATGGCGATGTGCAGGATGCCGAAGTGGATCAGCATCGGCGTCACCAGGCGCCACCACTGCCCCGCCGCCAGGCTATCGGCCAGGGAACGGAACTGGATGTAGTCGCCGGCCACGCGAAAATCGAGGAAGGTGAACCAGCTCAGCGCCTGCAGGTTGTCCCCCAGCAAGGTGATGCCACACACCGCCAGGCTCAGCGCCAGCACCAGCGCGGTAACCGGACTGCGCCGCAGTTGCTGGACCAGGCCCGGACCCGCGGGGACAGCCTGGGGAATGTCCAGTTGCTGTTCGGGATCGCCCTGGGGAAAGCGCTGGTAAAGCCCCAGCACATCCTCGCTGATGGACTCGGGCACCCACAACACCTGCTCCCCTGCTTCCTCGCTGACCCGATGGGGCACCTGCATGCGCTGCAGGAGCTTGACGAAACCGCTGAGGTCCGTGGCCAGGGGCAGGCGCAGGACGGCTTTCACACTCATCGCACTACCTCGGGCCGCTCGACGTCGACCCAGACAAATTTATTCGGGTCCAGGCGGGTTTCCTGATCCAGCCGGTAGGCCGCGAGCTTGCCGTAGAGCACCGCGCTGTAGTCCAGGCAGGCCAGGTTGGGACGCAACGGCGCCGGCGTACCGCTGCGCCAATAGTGACCGACGAACAGCATCGGTTCCTCGACGCCGTAGCGCAGCAGGCTGTTCTTCTCGGCGGTGGACAACGGCGTGCGGGCTACCGGCTCGGGCAAGGCGTCGGGCTGGAAGACGATATCGCCATACGTCTGCGGGTCGTCTTCCCAGAACTTGGTGCGGAAGAACGAGCGGGTCAAGCCGTCTCCGCTGGTCATGGTCAGGCCATGGGGCAGGCGCATGTCGGTGCCCCTCAACAGGCGGTCGAATGCGTTGCTGGCGAAGCTGTCAGGCATGGCCGAAGCCTGCAGGAACTGGCGATCGATGCAGCCGTTCGGATAACGCTGGCGCAACTGCGCAATCAGCGCCGAGTCCCAGCAGGCATGGACCACCCGGAAGCGGCCGGCGTCGACGAACAGCGGCAGCTGGTAGAACCAGTCGAGAAAATCGTGCCAGTCGCCCGGATGTTGCTCGAACTGATGCAGGGTCTCGTGGATCAGCCGGGCATGGCGCGGGGTGTGTTCGCGCACGAACTGCTTGCCGCTGCCCTCGGCCGCCGGCGTGCTCCAGCCCAGGGCGTTGAACTCATGGTTGCCCATGATGCACAGCGCCTGGCCGGCCTCGACCATGTCGTGGACGATATGCAGGGCCTCGCGGATACGCGGGCCGCGATCGATGATGTCGCCGAGGAACACCGCCATGCGCGACGGATGCCGCCAGACACCTCCCTGCTTGTGGTAACCGAGCCGGTCCAGCAGGTGTTCGAGGGTCAGGGCGCAACCGTGCACGTCACCGACCAGGTCGTAGCTACGCGCGGGATCGAGCATCAGTCGCCTCCACCGCCCAGCCGGCTGCCCCAGCCGAGTTTGGTCCGGCAGACCTCGTAGTAGTTGTGGTCCAGCGGATGGATCAGGCGCAGTTTCTGGGCCTTCTTGCTGACCGTGATGGTGTCGCCCGGCGCGCAGGTGAAGTGGTTCTGCCCATCACAGGAGACTTGCGGATAGATCTGCATATCTTTGGACACGACGATTTTCAGCTCACTGTTGCCGTCGACCACGATCGGCCTTCCCGACAAGGTATGGGGGTACATCGGCACGATCACAATGGCATCGAGCTTGGGATGCATGATCGGACCACCGGCAGACAGTGCATAGGCCGTGGAGCCGGTGGGCGTGGCGACGATCAGGCCGTCGGCCTTCTGGCTGCAGACGAACTGGCCGTCGATGTAGATTTCGAACTCGATCATCCGGGTCGACTTGCCCGGGTGCAGCACCACGTCGTTGAGCGCATCGCCCTGGCCGATGGCCTCGGCATGCCGACGGACCTCGGCCTGCAGCAGGAAACGATTTTCCACCAGGTAGTGGCCGTCAAGCACCTCGGCGACCTTCACCTCCAGCTCGTCGGGGCGGATATCGGTCAGGAACCCCAGGCTGCCACGGTTGATGCCGAGCACTGGAGTGTTGTGCCGCGCCAGGGCCCGCGCAGCGCCGAGCAGGCTGCCGTCGCCACCGACCACGATGACCAGGTCGCAGACCTCGCCCAGCAGCTTGCGCGAGGACGTCTGCAGGCCGTGGCCGGGCAGCACCTCGGCAATGGTGTCCTCGAGGATCACGTGCAGGTGGCGTTCGAGCAGAAACTTTTTCAGTCGGCGAATGGTGTCCAGCACCTGGGAACTGCCCAGGCGACCGATAATGCCGATATTGCGAAATTGCTCCATGGGGCTCCTGCGGGGTTTGGGTTCAGGCGAAACCGAGGATTATGGGCGAAACCCGGCGCCAGACAAAATCCTTTCAGCCACACAGGCTGGGCAAGCCCCGGACGGCACGCATTTATCGCAGGCCGTGGCGGTTTGCGTCTATGCTCGCAACATGCTCCTGTTCCCGGATTTGCTCAACCTTCCCCGCCAGTTGCGCCAGCCTGAAGTCCGCGATCTCGCCTGGGTGATCCTCGCGCCGCCGATGCTCAGTGACACGCCCTGGCCCCAGCGCCACCCCCTGGCCGGCAGCGACTGGGCACTGGCGCCGCAGTCGCTGGCCCAGTGGCTGCACCGCCAGGACCAGGACAGCCACGCGCTGCGCCAGTGGCTGAGCCGCAGCCCGACCCGACGCCTGGGCCTGTACTACGAACACCTCTGGCAGTTCGCCGTGCAACATGCCCCGGGCGTGGAGCTGCTGGCGGCCAACCTGCCGATCCGCCGTGCCGGCCAGACCCTGGGCGAACTGGACATGCTGCTGCGCGACCGCGACGGCGTGCATCATCTGGAACTGGCGATCAAGCTCTACCTCGGCCCGCAGCAAGGCGACGGCAATGACAGCGCACAATGGCTGGGGCCTGGTTGCCATGATCGACTGGATCGCAAGCTGGCTCACCTGGCGGCGCACCAGCTGCCGCTCTCGGCCCGCGAAGAAAGCCGCGAAGCGCTGGCGGCACTGGACGTCTGTCCCTCCAATGCCTACCTGTGGCTCGGCGGCTACCTGCTCTATCCCTGGCCGGGCCACGCCGAACCGCCCCGAGGTGCCCATCCGCAACATCTGCGCGGGCGCTGGCTGCACCAGCGCGACTGGCCGGCCTTCATTGCCCAACGCCCGGCGGGACGCTGGCAGCCCCTACCCCGTCATGCCTGGCTGGCGCCGGCCCGTTACCCCGATGAACACACCTGGAGCGCTGCACAGTTGCAACAATGGCTGGCCGAACTCGACCCGCTGGCCCCGGCGCAACTGCTGGTGCGCCTGGAGGCCAGCACCGAAGGCGACTGGGTCGAGGCGGAGCGCCTGTTCCTGGTTGCCGATCTCTGGCCCGACCTGCCGGGCACGACACCGCCCTAGCCAGTCGCGACGCGAAATATCAGAACATCAGGCGCAACGCCAGGGCCGCCAGGGTCACCAGCAGCACCGGCAGCGTCAGCACTATCCCGACCCGCAAGTAGTACCCCCAACCGACATGGATACCCTTGCGCTCCAGCACATGCAGCCAGAGCAGGGTCGCCAGGCTGCCGATGGGGGTGATTTTCGGCCCCAGGTCGCTGCCGATGACATTGGCATAGATCATCGCTTCCCTGACTACTCCCGTGGCCTGGCTGGCCTCGATCGACAAGGCGCCGACCAGCACCGCCGGCAGGTTGTTCATCACTGAAGACAACCCCGCTGCCAGCAGCCCCGTGCCCAGCGCCGCGCCCCAGACCCCGCCGGAGGCAAAGCCGTCGAGCCAGCCGGCCAGTTGGGTGGTGAGCCCGGCGTTGCGCAGGCCGTACACCACCAGGTACATGCCCAGGGAAAACAGCACGATCTGCCACGGCGCTTCCTTGAGCACCTTGCGCGTGGAAATCCTGTGGCCTTGAGCGGCGACCATCAGCAGCAGGGCCGCACACCCCGCCGAAATGGCACTGATGGGAATGCCCAGGGGCTCCAGGGCGAAGCAGCCCAGCAAGAGGACCAGCAGCACCCACCAGCCGGCCAGGAAGGTCGCTCGGTCATGGATGGCGCTCGCCGGCTCGGCCAGTTGCCGCGGGTCGTAATCCTCGGGGAGATCCCGGCGAAAGAACCACAGCAACACCACCAGGGTCGCAGCGACGCTGACCAGGTTGACCGGCAGCATCACCGCGGCATAGCGGTTGAATCCGATGCCGAAGAAATCGGCAGAGACGATGTTCACCAGGTTCGACACCACCAGTGGCAGGCTCGCCGTATCGGCGATGAACCCGGCCCCCATGACAAAGGCCAGGGTGGCCGCCGGGGAAAAGCGCAGGGCCAGCAGCATGGAGATGACGATCGGGGTCAGGATCAGTGCTGCCCCATCGTTGGCGAACAAGGCCGAGACCAGGGCCCCGAGCAATACCATCCAGGCGAACAGCCAGCGGCCCCGCCCCCGCCCCCAGCGCGCCACATGCAGCGCCGCCCAGGCGAAGAACCCCGCCTCGTCCAGCAACAGGCTGATGATGATCAGGGCCACGAAAGTGCCGGTGGCATTCCAGATGATCTGCCACACCACCGGGATGTCGGCGAGTTGCACCGTCCCGCAGAGCAAGGCCAGCAGCGCACCGCCCAGGGCGCTCCAGCCCACGCCCAACCCTGCGGGCTGCCAGATCACCAGGATGATGGTCAGCAGGAAAATCGCCAGGGCAATCAGCATGGGCTGCACATTGTCGACAACTCGAAGGGTGCCCCGTCAGGGCGTGACACGCGGCAGCCGCGCCCTCGGGGCGCAAGACTGCCGGCCTGGCAGAAAGCTCAGGTGCGTTTCTGTTGCTCGACCCACTGGCCGAAGGCGTTGATGAAACCCTGCAGGAACGGTCGCGTGGCGTCCGACAGCTTGCCGGCTTCGTCGAATGCCGAACCGGCGCCCCCCAGATAGGCTTCCGGCTGCTGCATGCAGGGCACGTTGAGGAACACCAGGGACTGGCGCAGATGATGGTTGGCACCGAAGCCGCCAAGGGCGCCCGGGGACACGCTGATCACCGCTCCGGGCTTGCCGCTCCAGCAGCTCTTGCCATAGGGGCGCGAACCGACGTCGATGGCATTTTTCAGGGCTGCCGGTACCGAGCGGTTGTACTCGGGGGTCACGAACAGCACGGCGTCAGCCTCGACGATCTGCTGGCGGAACGCGACATAGCTGGCCGGAGGAGTGGCCTCGATGTCTTCGTTGTAGAACGGCAGGTCGCCGATCTCGACAATGCTCAACTGGAGATTGGCCGGCGCCAGCTCGGCCAGGGCCAAGGCAACCTGGCGATTCAGGGACTGCTTTCTCAAACTGCCAACCAGTACTGCAACCTTGTAGACATTGCTCATTGGAGTTTCCAACCATTGGCTTGGGAAGTTGCTAGTTATAGATGAGCCGGGGTGGACTCTGCTACCCCGCCACCGGGCGACCCCGATTATTTTTTTACCGGGGCAAAACTTCCTCGCTGCCCTTTGGGTCTACAGCACCGAATTTGCGTGTTCTATCTCCAGAGGCTCTAAAAGATGGCAGAAGTACTTGTTGGACAATTCCATGCAAGGGATGCCGAGGGACGGGTGTATTCCGTCCACGAATTCCAGGAATCCATGCCCTCGCAGGACGGCGTGGAAGGCACGGAACCCGTGACCACCTACCGTCTGGCCATCGGCGACCGGGTACGCAAGCTCGACGATGACAAGTTCCTGCTGGTCCAGCTGGACGTGACCCTGGTGCGCGAACCCGAGTTCCCCATGACCCCCTGACCTACGCCCCTCCTCCTCTGCGCCGGGTGCTGCGTACCGGCCCGCCCCTGTGACAATGGCTACAGATTCCGGGCACGGACTTGGGGTAGGATTCGATGCTTGTGTCCCGAACCGGCTGGATATGGATTTCAAGCATGCGTTTACGTCATATCGAAGTGATCCAGGCGCTCCTGCAAACTGCTCATCTGGGCACCGCCGCCGAGTTGCTGCAACTCTCGGTAGCCGAAGTCGAGACCCTGCTGCGCGATGCCGAAGGCCAGTTGGGCTTCATGCTGTTTGCCAGCGTACGCGGGCGCCTGCAAGCCACCCGCGAAGCGCGGGAGCTGCAGGGCGCGATCAATCGTCTGTATGACGCCTTTGAGCCGGTGCAGCGCCTGGCCGACAGCTTGAGGTTCCACCATGCACCGCCTTTGCGCATCGTCGGCACCGCCCCCCTGGTCCAGCAACTCCTGCCCCAATGCATTGCCGCCTTGCGCCGGCGTTTTGCCGACACCCCCTGCAGCCTCTTGTGCCAGGGCACCCGGGAGATGGTCGACAGCCTGCTGTTGCGCCACTGCGACCTGGGCATCAGCCTGCATGACCCTGAACATCCGGACATCCACAGCCAGGCCCTGGCCCAGGGCAAGCTGTTCTTGCTGGCTCCCCACGGCTGGCTGCCGGCCAAGCACAAATACGTATCCCTGCAGGACCTGGCCGGCCAGGCCATGGTCGGCCTGGAAGGCCAGGACCCAGTGAGTGCCGCCCTGGCCAGCAAGCTGCAGAACCTGCGACCCAGCCCGGTGATCCAGACACGGGTGCAGACCTACCAGATGATGCGCAGCCTGGTGGAAGCCGGCGAAGGCCTGGCCATCGTCGACCCGTTCACCGCTGCGGGGGCCCGGGGCTCGGGGCTCGACATCAGCCCCCTGTCACCGCCCATCGGCGTCACCCTCTACGCCCTGCGTCGCCAGGGCAGCGACACCTCGCCCCTGCTCAACGCCCTCCTGGAGCTACTGGCCGAGCAGGCCACGGCATTGCTGGCCGGCTAGGCCAGCCGATCGGCCGGCGCCTGGGCAAACAGCAGATACCAGAAGATCGCCACCTCGCTGGTCTGCGGATCGATACCGCGATACCGCAGGTGATCCACCCCGCCCACCACATAACCGCAGCGTTCGTACAGGCGGCAGGCGCCGAGGTTGTTGTTCTGGGTTTCCAGCATCATCCCCGGCAGCCCTTTCTTGCGACTCCAGAACTGCGCCACGTCCAGCAAGCTCCTGGCCACTCCGTGACGCCGCGCCGAGGCATGTACCGCCAGTTCATCGATGTGCCCATAGCCGTTCCAGTTGGTGCTGACCACCACATGGCCTACCGGCTGGCCATCGAGATAGGCCATGAAGATCTCGCTGTCCGGCGCGTTGCGATAGCTGCTGAACTCCTCCGGGTCGATGCCGTAGCACTTGCGATAGGGCGTGACCTGGCGCACCGGCCAATGCGCCACCGGCACTCCGGGCGCGGCCTCGGCATAGGCGCGGACCTGAAAGCTGAAATCGCTGTCGTTGATGTAGGGCGCGAACCCCGCGTCGGCGACGCGAATCTCCAGCCCCGGATGGGGCGGGCTAACAGCTGGTTGCATGGGCGGTAGGCTCCTCAGTCCTTGATGCAATCGACGGTGTAGTGCCGTCCATTGCCCTGGTCTTCATGTTGCAGGCCGTGCACATCGGCAACGAACCCCGGGAAACTGCTGTCGAAGGCCCGGGCGAATGCCAGGTAGTCGATGATCGACCGGGTCGACTCGGTGAAACGTTCACCAGGCATGATCAGTGGAATACCCGGTGGGTAAGGCACCAGCATCACCGCGGCGATACGGCCCTGCAACCGATCGATGGAAACCGCCTCGACATCACCGCGCACCAGGTGATCGTAGGCATCGGCAGGTTTCATCGCCACCTCCGGCAATACGGTGTACATGCGCTTGAGGTGCCTGGCGGTGGCATTGCTGCGGTAACAAGCATGCAGCTGGTCGCACAGGTCCTGCAGGCCCATGCCCTGATAGCGCTGCGGGTCCTGGCTGGCAACGCTGGGCAGGCAGCTGGCCAGGCTCGCATTGGCATCGTAGCTGCGCTTGAACTCCAGCAGCTCAGTGAGCAACGTGCTCCACTTGCCCTTGGTGATCCCCATGGAGAACAGCACCAGGAATGAATACAGGCCCGTCTTCTCCACTACCAGCCCACGCTCCCAGAGGAACTTGCTGACCACCGCCGCCGGGATTCCGTGCTCGCTCAAGGCGCCACCGGCGGTCAGGCCAGGCATCACCAGAGTCACCTTGATCGGGTCCAGCAGCACGTAGTCGTCAGTGACTCCGGCGAAGCCATGCCATTCGCCCTCGGGCTCCAGCAGCCAATCAACGGTACGCACCTGATCGATGCCCTCCACCCGCTCCGGCTGCCAGACCGAAAACCACCAGTCATCGACAGCGATGTGCTGCCGCAGATTGGCCAGGGCACGGCGAAAGCTCAGGGCCTCGTCGAACATTTCCTGCAGCAGCGAACGGCCCGCCGGTCCTTCCATCATCGCCGAGGCCACGTCCAGCGAGGCGATGATGCTGTACTGCGGCGAGGTGGAGATATGCATCATGAAGGCTTCGTTGAAGCGGTCACGGTCCAGCTGCCGCGCGCCGCCATCCTGCACGTGGATCATCGAGGCCTGGCTGAAGGCCGCAAGCAATTTATGGGTGGAGTGAGTGGTGAACACCAGCGGGCTATCGGCTGAACGCGAGGTCCCCATGCCATAACGGCCGGCGAAGAACTCGTGGAAGGCAGCATAGGCATACCAGGCCTCGTCGAAGTGCAACACCTCGACACTGTTGCCCAGGCTCAGCTTGATCAACTCGGCGTTGTAGCACAGGCCGTCGTAGGTGGAGTTGGTGACCACCGCCAACTTGACCTTCGGCACCCGGCCACGGGCCAACGGGTTGGCCTCAATCTTGGCCTGGATCGATTCGGGACTGAACTCGCTCAGCGGGATCGGCCCGATGATTCCCAGCTCATTGCGCTCGGGGCACAGGTACAAGGGAATCGCCCCGGTCATGATGATCGAGTGCAGCACCGACTTGTGGCAGTTGCGGTCCACCAGCACCAGGTCGTCGCGACCGACCATGGAGTGCCACACGATCTTGTTGGCCGTGGAAGTGCCGTTGATCACGAAGAAGGTATGGTCGGCGCCAAAATTTCGTGCTGCCCGGGCCTCGGCCTCCGCCAGGGGGCCGGTATGGTCCAGCAGCGAACCCAGTTCCGGAACCGACACGGACAAGTCCGAGCGCAGGGTGTTCTCGCCGAAGAACTGGTGGAACGCCTGCCCCACCGGACTCTTGCGATAGGCCACGCCACCGCCGTGGCCCGGGGTATGCCAGGAATAGTTGGAGTCCGCGGTGTGTTGCACCAGGGCCTTGAAAAAAGGGGGCAGCAGGCCGTCCAGGTAGTTGCGTGCAGCCCGGGCCACCTGCCGGGCCAGGAACGGCACGGTGTCTTCGAACAGGTAGAGGATGCCCCGCAGCTGGTTGAGTTCGCTCATGGCGTCCGCGGGAGCGTTTTCCAGAGTCACCTGTTCACCCAGGGCGAAGATCGGCAACAGCGGCGCCCGTACCCGGGCCAGGCGGATCAACTCCACCATGTTCTGCAGCAGGTGGGTGTTTTCCCCGGCGCCTTCGGCAGCGATCAGCATGCAGGCCAGGCCGTGATGGGTGGAAGCCACCAGTCGCCCCTCGGCATAGTCCACCGCGGAAAAGATGCTGAAGCCATCCTGCTCCAGCTCCCGGGCGATGCCCCGCACCCGGTCCCCGGCGACCGTATCGGCCTTGATGTCACGGTGCACGATCAGGATTGGAAACTGCAGGTCTTTATACATGGGGGCGACAAGTCCTGAGGCGACGGGTGAGCCCCGCCAATGAACTCAGGGTAGAAGCTGCACGGCTTGCGTGTCACCCCGGGCAGGGACACCCTGTAACAAAACGTCGCACTGGAACAATTGCCGCTCCCCAACCACACCAATAGCCGCTGCCGAGCCGTGGCGAAGCTGCGAAAAGGACCACAGGAGCTTGCCTGGCGTTCTCCCGACAACCCCTCCCATCCTCAAACCGCCACGTCTCCCGCGCCAGCGGCCACGGGCCATAAAGGCTTACTGCCGGGCTTCGAGCAATTGGGTCCAGAGTGCCGGGCCGCCGGCTGACTTGGCGATGGCTTCCAGCCGCGCCTGGTGCTCGGCCAGTTCCGCTTCGCTGGCCAGGATGACTCGCCCTCGCTGGCGATCGCTCGCCAAGCGTCGAATTTCCGAGGCACGATTGCCCGAACCATCGCCTGCCCCGCCATCCGATCCATTGCCTGCCAGGGACAGGCTGGTCTGGCCACCCGTCATCGTCAGGTAGACGTCGGCCAGGATCTCCGAGTCGAGCAAGGCGCCGTGCAGTTCACGGCCAGAGTTGTCGACGCCATAGCGCTTGCAGAGTGCGTCGAGGCTGTTGCGCTGGCCGGGGTGCCGCTCGCGGGCCATCAACAGGGTATCGAGGATGCTGCAGTGCTGGGTGATGTCGGCCCGCTCGTGCTGGCCGATCAAGGCAAACTCGTTGTTGATGAAGCCAACGTCGAACGCCGCGTTGTGGATGATCAGCTGCGCGCCCTGGATGAACTCGAAGAACTCGTCGGCCACCTCGGGAAACCGTGGCTTGCCCACCAGGAATTCGTTGGTGATGCCGTGGACGCCGATGGCGCCCTCGTCACTCTCGCGATCAGGCTGCAGGTAAACGTGGAAGTGTCGCCCGGTCAGGCGCCGACCGATCAACTCGACGCAACCGATTTCAATGATCCGGTGACCGTCGGTCACCGGCATACCGGTGGTTTCGGTATCGAGTACAACAGATCTGTTGGCCATCAGTGGTCCGTTCTCAATCTGGCAGAGGGCGCGATTTTAGCACGCCCGACCCATGGACTGCGCACTGGGGCGCCGACGTCGGTCGGCGCGTTCAAGCGCAGCATTCAACCCTTGTAGCCACGGACCTCGTCCACGCCGCGGTTGGCCAACTGGTCGGCGCGCTCATTGCCGTGGTGGCCCGTATGGCCACGCACCCATTTCCAGGTGACGTTGTGGCGGTTGACCTGCTCATCGAGCTGCTGCCACAGGTCGGCATTCTTCACCGGCTCCTTGGCGGCGGTTTTCCAGCCACGCTTCTTCCAGTTGGCCATCCACTCGTTGATGCCCTTCATCACGTACTGCGAGTCGGTGACCAGCTGTACATCGCACTGGCGCTTGAGCTCTTCCAGGCCGCGAATCGCCGCCATCAGCTCCATGCGATTGTTGGTGGTGTTGGCCTCACCGCCCCAGAGCTCCTTCTCGACCCCCTTGCACACCAGCAACGCACCCCAGCCGCCCGGGCCGGGATTGCCCTTGCAGGCACCGTCGGTAAAGATTTCTACGCTATCGCTCATCCACGCCTTCCATCAGAAATTGCCATTGGCCCGCCGGCGACCGCCGACAGCACCAGAGCCGGGCAAGCCCGGCCGGTCTATATAAAGAGAGAGTTTCAACAGAGGTTCAGGGCTCGCTGTTCCGGCGATTGACCTTGGCCATGGGCAGCGGCACCAGCTTGCCCACTGGCTCACGCCTGACCTGGCGTACCGGACGCAGGCCCACGGCGATCTTGCGTGCCACCAGCAAGTAGAAGCCACCACCGGACAGTTGCCAGCGCCCGGCCCGACGCTCCCAGCCGGCCAGTCGCGCCTGCCATGCCGCTGAAGCAAGCGGCGGACGATAGCACCCGAAGCGGCGTTTCTCCAGCGCGAAGCCCAGCAGGTTGAGCCAGTCGCCAACCCGTGACGGCGCGATGCAGCGGGCCAGGCGCAAGGCATCATGGGCGAACACATGACGCAAGCCCCAGGTACTCCAGGGGTTGATACCGACAATCAGCAGATGACCGCCAGGACGTACACTGCTGGCCGCCTCGCGCAGCAGGCCGTGGGGCGACAGGCAGAAATCCAGTCCATGTTGCAGCACCACCACATCGGCGGCGTGCTCGCTCAGGGGCCAGGCCTGTTCCTCGCAGACGATTTCCACCCCTGGCAGCGGCGCGCCCAGGCGCACGTTGCGCTGGACCTGGGGCGCTGCCGGCGGAGTCTGCGCCGAGGGTCCGTAATGCACCAGGTAGCCGCCAAAGAAACGCCCCAGCTCCTCTTCGAGCATGCGTCGCTCTTCATCCAGCAGGAATTGCCCCAGGGGGCCGGACAACCACTCCCGGGCGGTACTGATCAGGGCCAGCCAGTCGGGATCTGCCTGAGCGAAGGCTTTATCGGTCATTGCATTCTCCAACACGCCAGGAAGTTCTAAGATGCGCCATTGTTTTCCGCTTGGCGAATCCGAAGATGATACAGATCAGTGCCCTGCCCGCCTTCACAGACAACTACATCTGGTTGTTACAAGACCATCGCAGCCAGCGTTGCGCCGTCGTCGATCCCGGGGATGCCGCACCGGTGCTGGCCTGGCTGGAGCAGCACCCGGACTGGCGCCTGAGCGACATCCTGGTCACCCATCATCATCACGACCACGTCGGCGGCATCGAGCGCCTGAAACAGCATAGCGGCGCCACGGTGTACGGGCCGGCCCGGGAAAAGATCCCGGCTCGCGACGTGGCCTTGGATGACAATGACCAGGTCACCCTCCTGGGCTGGGACTTCCAGGTGCTGGCGGTGCCCGGCCATACCCTGGGGCATATCGCCTACTACCATCGGGGCCTGCTGTTCTGTGGCGACACCCTGTTCGCCGCCGGTTGCGGCCGACTGTTCGAAGGCACCGCCGAACAGATGCACCAGTCCCTGGGCCGCCTCGCGGCGCTGCCGGACGACACCCTGATCTACTGCACTCATGAATACACCCTCGGCAACCTGCGCTTTGCCCAGGCGGTGGAACCGGTCAATCCGGACATTGCCCAGCGCCTGGAAAAGGTCATGCAGATGCGCGAGCAAGGCATCATGACCCTGCCCTCGACTCTCGCCCTGGAGAAACTGACCAACCCTTTCCTGCGTACGGATGAAACATCCGTTAAACAAAAAGTAGACGAACGGAATGGCCTGGATAACCCGTCCCGGAGTGCGGTTTTTGCGGCGTTGAGGGCCTGGAAAGATAAATTCTAAGAGGCCGCGAAACTGGCATAGAAATTCTGAATGGTTGACCGCACTCCGGTCGCTTTCTAGAATCGCCCGACATTTTTGCCCGGAACTTACTTCCAGCCAATGTCGTCATATATTCGTTATTCCATCAGTTCAGACGCATTGACGCGCTTGGCCCAGGCCATCGCGGTAGCTGTGTCAGCGACTCTTGCGGGCTGCCAAAGCACCGGCCACGTCCCGCAAGCCGACGCGACACACACTCCCAATCTCAACGTCCGCATCAAGCAGAAACCCATCTTTCTCGGCCAGCAGCCAACCCCACAAGCGCCCCAGGATGTCTGGGGGCGCATGCGCCAGGGGTTCCAGCTGCAGGAGAACCTGGGCGTCAACCCACGAATCGAACAACAGCGCCTGTGGTTCGCCAGCAACCCTTCCTTCCTCGAGAACGCCAGCGAGCGCGGCAGCCTCTATATCCACTACATCGTCGAGCGCCTCGAAGAGCGCAACATGCCGCTGGAACTGGCCCTGCTGCCAGTGATCGAGAGTGCTTACAACCCGCTCGCCTATTCGCGCGCCAATGCCGTGGGCCTGTGGCAATTCGTCCCGGCCACCGGTCGCTCCTTCAATCTGCGCCAGACCCGCTTCTACGATGGCCGACGCGACATCACCGCCTCGACCACCGCAGCCATGGACTACCTGACCCGCCTGCACGACATGTTCAATGGCGACTGGCTGCTGGCCCTGGCGGCCTACAACGCCGGTGAAGGCACCGTCAGCCGGGCCATCGAGCGCAACGAAAAACTCGGCTTGCCCACCGACTACTGGAACCTGCCGCTGCCGTCGGAAACCCAGGCCTACGTGCCCAAGCTGCTGGCCCTGTCCCAGGTGGTCATGGCCCCCGAGGCCTACGGCGTCAACCTCAACCCCATCGCCAACGAGCCCTACTTCCAGGTGGTGGAGATCAACCAGCGCATGGACCTGTCCAAGGTCGCCGCGGTGGCCAATATCGACGAGGACGAGCTGTTCCAGCTCAACCCGGCGTTCAAGCAGCGCACCACCATCGACGGTCCGCAACACCTGCTGGTACCGACCTCCAAGGCGCAGCTGCTGACCACCAGCCTGTCGACCATGAAACCCGAGGAGCTGATCAGCAAGCGCTCGCTCCAGGCGGCGTTCGCCAGCGACGACGGCCGCGACTCGTTGCGCAAGCGGGTCTACAAGGTCAAGCGTGGCGACAACCTGGCGCTGATCGCCAAGGCCAACAAGGTCGGGGTCAAGGAACTGCAACGCTGGAACAAGCTCAGCGGCAAGAGCCTCAAGGTCGGCCAGACCCTGGTTCTGCAAGATTCTCGCAAGGCCTCCGGCAAGAAAACCGCCGTGGCCGGCATCCAGAAAAAGAAGTCGACCCAGTACAAGGTCAAGCAAGGCGACTCGCTGTACATGGTGGCCAAGCGCTTCAACGTCGAGATGCAGCACCTCAAGCGCTGGAACCCACGGGCCGCCCAGGCGCTCAAACCGGGCCAGATGCTGACCGTCTACCTGTCGCACTGAGTGCTGGCAACCTGGCCGGCGCGCGATACCGGCCAGGTTGCGTAGCGACACCTCATCGCGCCCCGTTGCAGTGGCGCGCAGCCCCGGGCCAACACCTGCCGCCTGCCATCCGAACGCCCGCCAGAACGAGCTTTTTCCTGCCGATACAAGCTGTTACTGTACCGGACACATAGCCCAAGCCGCCTGGATCGGATCTCTGACTCGATGCGTCCCCTGCTCCTGCTCCTCATCAGCCTGGCCTTGAGCTTTCCCGCAAGCGCGACGCTCACCGAGAGTCACGGCTATGCGCAGTTCGGCACGCTCAAGTACCCGGCCCGCTTTACCCACTTCGACTGGGTCAATCCCGCTGCGCCCAAGGGCGGCACCCTGCGGGTCATGGCCTTCGGCACCTTCGACACGCTCAATCCCTACACCTTCAAGGGCACCAGCCCGGTGGCCACGCCGAACTTCCTGCAATACGGGGTCAATGAACTCAACGAGCCCTTGATGGTGGGCACAGGCCTCTACGCCCCGTCCGGCGACGAACCCACCTCCAGCTATGGCCTGATCGCCCGTTCGGTGGAGTACAGCGAAGATCGCAGCTGGGTGGTGTTCAACCTGCGCCCCGAGGCACGTTTTCACGATGGCAAGCCGATCACCGCCTACGACGTGGCGTTCTCCTACCGCCTGCTGCTCAAGGAAGGTCATCCGCAGTACCGCACCAACCTGCAGGAAGTGCAGCGAGTGGACATCCTCGGCCCCCAGCGCATCCGCTTCGTGTTCAAGCGCGCCAGTAATCCGCTGCTGATCCTGCGCCTGGGGGAAATGCCGGTGCTGCCCCAGCACTACTGGAAGGATCGCGACTTCAAGGCCACCACCTTCACCCCGCCCCTGGGCAGCGGCCCCTATCGCATCTCCCAGGTCCAACCGGGCCGCCAGCTGGTGTTCGAACGGGTCAAGGACTACTGGGGCAAGGACCTGCCGGTCAACCGAGGCTTCAACAACTTCGACCGGGTCGAGGTGGAGTTCTACCGTGACAGCGACGTGGCCTTCGAAGCCTTCAAGGCGGGTGAGTTCGACATCTATATCGAGCACCAGGCCAAGAACTGGGCCAACGGCTACGACTTTCCCGCCGTGCGCCGTGGCGAGGTGATCAAGGCCCAGGTGGCGCACCAGATCCCCACCCAGACGCAAGGCCTGTTCATGAATACCCGCCGCGCCACCTTTGCCGATGTGCGGGTGCGCGAGGCGCTGGGCATGATGTTCGATTTCGAGTGGACCAACCGCGCGCTGTTCAGCAGCGCCTACCAGCGCGCCCTGAGCTACTACCCCAACAGCGAGTTCTCCGCCACCGGCGTGCCCCAGGGTCATGAATGGCTGCTGCTCTCGCCCTATCGCGAGCAGCTGCCCGCCAACCTGTTCAGCCAGGCCTTCAGCCTGCCACGTACCGAAGGCCGCGGTATCCCTCGCCAGACCCTGCGCCGTGCCCTGGGGCTGCTGGCCGAGGCCGGCTGGAAGCTCAACGGCCAGCGCCTGCAGAACAGTGCCGGGCAACCCCTGCGGTTCGAACTGATGCTGGTCAACCCCAACCTGGAACGCATCCTCCAGCCCTACATGGAGAACCTGGCGAGCATCGGCATCGAGGCCCACCTGCGTACTGTCGATCGCGCGCAATACAAGCAGCGCCTGGACCAGTTCGACTACGACATGATCCTCATGACCCTCAACCAGACCCTGAGTCCTGGCCTGGAGCAGTGGCAGTACTTCCATTCCAGCCAGGTCGCGGTCAAGGGCAGCAAGAACTATGCGGGCATCAGCAATCCGGTGGTCGACCATCTGCTGGAGCAACTGCTGGCCGCCGCGACTCGCGACGACCAACTGGCTGCCGGCCGTGCCCTGGACCGGGTGCTACTGTGGCAGCACTACATGATTCCCAACTGGTACCTCAACTATCACCGCCTGGCCTACCGTAACCGGTTCGCCTTCGTCACCACGCCGCCCTATACCCTGGGGCTCAGTGCCTGGTGGCTGAAGTCCATGGAGAATGCCCAATGATGCCCCTGCGTGCCCTGCTCCTGCGCACCAGCGGCTTGTTGCTTGGTGTCATCGCCTGCTGTGCCCAGGCCGCGCCGCAACATGCCCTGACCCTCTACGGCGAAGCGCCGAAGTACCCGGCAAACTTCCAGCACTTCGACTTCGTCAAGCCCGACGCGCCCAAGGGCGGAACCTTCCGCATGGCCGGTTTCGGCAGCTTCGACAGCCTCAACCCCTTCATCAGCAAGGGCGTGCCGGAGCTGAACATCGGCCTGGTCTACGACACCCTGATGGCCCAGAGCCTCGACGAACCCTTTACCGAATACGGCCTGGTGGCCGGGCGCATCGAGAAAGCCCCGGACAACACCTGGGTACGCTTCTACCTGCGGCCCGAGGCGCGTTTCAACGACGGCCGGCCGATCCATGCCGAAGACGTAGTGTTCAGCTTCCAGACCCTGATGAGCGCCGGCTCGCCGCTGTACCGTGGCTACTATGCCGACGTCGACCAGGTGATCGCCGAAGACCCGCAACGGGTGCTGTTCAAGTTCAAGCACGGCAACAACCGCGAATTGCCACTGATCCTCGGCCAGCTGACGATCCTGCCCAAGCACTGGTGGGAACACCGTGACTTCGCCAAGAGCAACCTGGAAGTACCGCTGGGCAGCGGCCCCTACCGGGTAACCGAGGTCAAGGCCGGACGCTCGATCCGCTATGAGCGGGTCAAGGACTACTGGGCCCGGGACCTGCCGGTCAACCGCGGTTTCTACAACTTCGACACCATCACCAGCGATTACTACCGCGACAATACCGTGGCCCTGGAGGCACTCAAGGCCGGGCAGTTCGACTACTGGCTGGAAATGAGCGCGAAGAACTGGGCCAACGCCTACAACATCCCCGCCGTGGCCCAGGGCCGGTTGGTCAAGGAACAGATCCCCAATGGCAATCCCACCGGGATGCAGGGTTTTGTCTTCAACACCCGCCGTCCGGTGTTCCAGGATGTACGAGTGCGGCATGCCCTGAGCCTGCTGCTGGACTTCGAGTGGAGCAACAAACAGCTGTTCAACGGCGCCTACACCCGCACCCGCAGCTATTTCGAGAACTCGGAAATGGCCGCCACCGGCCTGCCGGGGGCAGACGAACTGGCGATCCTCGAACCCTTGCGCGGCAAGATTCCCGAGCAGGTGTTCACCCAGGCATTCGCCCCGGCACTGTGCGACGGCAGCGGCATGATCCGCGCCCAGCAGCGCCAGGCCTACCAACTGCTGCAGGAGGCCGGCTGGCGCATCGTCGACGACAAGATGGTGGACGCCCAGGGCAAGCCCGTGGTGATCGAATTCCTGCTGGCCCAGACCGAGTTCGAGCGAGTGCTGCTGCCGTTCAAGCGCAACCTCAGCGACCTGGGGATCGACCTGGTGATTCGCCGGGTCGATGTGTCCCAGTACATCACCCGGGTGCGCTCGCGGGATTTCGACCTGATCGTCGGCAGCTTCCCCCAGTCCAACTCCCCGGGTAACGAACAGCGTGAATTCTGGATGTCTTCCAGTGCCGACAAGCCTGGCAGCCGCAACTACATCGGCCTCAAGGACCCGGCCATCGACAGCCTGGTGGAAAGCCTGATCAACGCCGACTCCCGGACCAGCCTGGTGGCCCACGCCAAGGCGCTGGACCGCGTCCTGCAATGGGGCTACTACGTGATCCCCAACTGGCACATCAAGACCTGGCGCGTGGCCTACTGGGACCATATCGGCCACCCGAACGTCGCCCCCAAATACGACATCGGCATCAACACCTGGTGGATCAAGCCCGATGCCAAGCCCGCCGTAGAACCGGCCCCGGACCAGGCGGCCCCGGCCGACAGGGTGCAATGAGATGCTCGCCTATATCGTTCGTCGCCTGTTGCTGATCATCCCGACCCTGCTGGGCATCCTCTTGATCAACTTCGTGATCATCCAGGCGGCTCCCGGTGGCCCGGTCGAACAAATGATCGCCAAGCTCGAAGGCTTCGAGGGCGCCACCAGCCGCATCGCCGGCGGCGGCGCCGAAGTCTCGGTGGCCGGCTCCAGCTACCGTGGCGCCCAGGGCCTGGACCCGGCCCTGATCAAGGAAATCGAGCACATGTACGGTTTCGACAAGTCGGCGCCGGAACGCTTGTGGATCATGATCAAGAACTACGCCACCCTGGATTTCGGCGACAGTTTCTTCCGCGATGCCAAGGTAGTGGACCTGATCAAGGAGAAGATGCCCGTGTCCATCTCCCTCGGGCTGTGGAGCACGCTGATCATGTACCTGGTATCGATCCCCCTGGGGATCGCCAAGGCCACTCGCCACGGCAGCCACTTCGATGTCTGGACCAGCTCGGCGATCATCGTCGGCTACGCGATCCCGGCGTTCCTGTTCGCCATCCTGCTGATCGTGGTTTTCGCCGGCGGCAGCTACCTCAACTGGTTTCCCCTGCGCGGCCTGACATCCAGCGACTTCGAGCAACTGAGCCTGGGGCGCAAGATCCTCGACTACTTCTGGCACCTGGCACTGCCGGTCACGGCCCTGGTGATCGGCCACTTCGCCACCATGACCCTGCTGACCAAGAACAGCTTCCTCGACGAGATCAACAAGCAATACGTGATCACCGCCAAGGCCAAGGGTCTGACCCAGCACCGAGTGCTCTACGGCCACGTCTTTCGCAATGCAATGCTGCTGGTGATCGCCGGCTTCCCCGCCGCCTTCATCGGCATCTTCTTCACCGGTTCCTTGTTGGTGGAGGTGATCTTTTCCCTGGACGGCCTGGGCCTGATGAGCTTCGAGGCAGCGATCAACCGCGACTATCCGGTGGTGTTCGGCACCTTGTTCATCTTCACCCTGCTGGGCCTGGTGGTGAAGCTGATCGGCGACCTGACCTACACCCTGGTGGACCCACGCATCGACTTCGACAGCCGGGAGCATTGAGATGAACCTGTCCCCCCTCAATCGTCGACGTTTCGAGCGTTTCAAGGCCAACAAGCGCGGCTGGTGGTCGCTGTGGCTGTTCCTGGTGCTGTTCATCCTGAGCCTGGGCGCCGAGCTGATCGCCAACGACAAGCCGCTGGTGGTGCACTACGACGACGGCTGGTACTTCCCGGCGCTCAAGCGCTATCCGGAGACCACCTTCGGCGGTGAATTCCCCCTGGAAGCCAACTACAAGAGCCCCTATATCCGCGAGCTGCTGGCCCAGAAGAACGCCTGGGTGCTCTGGGCGCCGATCCCCTTCAGCTACCAGAGCATCAACTACGACCTGCGGGTACCGGCCCCGGCGCCCCCATCAGCAGACAACCTGCTGGGCACCGACGACCAGGGCCGCGACGTCCTGGCCCGGGTCATCTACGGTTTTCGAGTGTCGGTGCTGTTCGCCCTGACCCTGACCATCCTCAGCTCGATCATCGGGGTCATCGCCGGAGCCCTGCAAGGCTTCTACGGCGGCTGGGTGGACCTGGCAGGCCAGCGTTTCCTGGAGATGTGGTCCGGGTTGCCAGTGCTCTACCTGCTGATCATCCTCGCCAGCTTCGTGCAGCCCAACTTCTGGTGGCTACTGGGGATCATGTTGCTGTTCTCCTGGATGAGCCTGGTGGACGTGGTGCGTGCCGAGTTCCTGCGGGGGCGCAACCTGGAGTACGTGCGCGCCGCCCGCGCCCTGGGCATGAAGAACGGCGCCATCATGTTCCGCCACATCCTGCCCAACGCCATGGTCTCCACCATGACCTTCATGCCATTCATCCTCACCGGCGCCATCGGCACCCTCACCGCCCTGGACTTCCTCGGCTTCGGCCTGCCACCCGGCGCGCCGTCCCTGGGCGAACTGGTGGCCCAGGGCAAATCCAACCTGCAGGCGCCCTGGCTGGGCATCAGCGCCTTCGCCGTGCTGGCGCTGATGCTGAGCCTGCTGGTGTTCATCGGCGAGTCCGCCCGCGATGCCTTCGACCCGAGGAAATGACATGACCCAGGACAACCTGATCGAAGTCCGCGACCTGGCCGTCGAATTCGTCGCCGGCGAGCACCGGCAACGGGTGGTGGAAGGCATCAGCTTCGACATCAAGCGGGGCGAGACCCTGGCCCTGGTGGGCGAAAGCGGCTCGGGCAAATCGGTCACCGCCCATTCCATCCTGCGGCTGCTGCCCTACCCGCTGGCGCGACACCCCTCGGGCACCATCAACTACTCGGGGCACGACCTGCTGACCCTGAAGGAAAAGAGCATCCGGCATATCCGTGGCAACCGCATCGCCATGATCTTCCAGGAGCCCATGACCTCGCTGAACCCGCTGCACAACATCGAGAAGCAGATCAACGAAGTGCTGGGCATCCACAAGGGCTTGAGCGGCAAGGTCGCCACCCGGCGCACCCTGGAGCTGCTGGATCTGGTGGGCATCCCCGAGCCGCGCAAGCGCCTCAAGGCCCTGCCCCATGAACTGTCCGGGGGCCAGCGCCAGCGCGTGATGATCGCCATGGCCCTGGCCTGCGAACCGGAGCTGCTGATCGCCGACGAGCCCACTACGGCCCTGGACGTCACCGTGCAACTGAAGATCCTCGAGTTGCTCAAGCAGTTGCAGGCGCGCCTGGGCATGGCCCTGTTGCTGATCAGCCATGACCTGAACCTGGTGCGCCGGATCGCCCACAGGGTCTGCGTGATGCAAAAGGGCCGGATCGTCGAACAGGCCCCCTGCGAGGAGCTGTTCCGCGCCCCGCAGCACCCCTACACCCGTGAACTGCTGGCCGCCGAGCCCAGCGGCCTGCCCGCGGGCAACCCGGTCGGCGCGCCCTTGCTGGAAGTGGACAACCTCAAGGTCTGGTTCCCCATCAGGAAAGGCCTGCTGCGCCGCACCGTGGACCACGTCAAGGCGGTGGACGGCATCCACTTCAGCCTGCCCCAGGGCCAGACCCTGGGCATCGTCGGTGAGAGCGGTTCGGGCAAGTCGACCCTGGGCCTGGCGATCCTGCGGTTGATCGCCAGCAAGGGCGGCATTCGTTTCGAAGGCCGGCAGCTGGACAGCCTGACCCAGCAACAGGTACGGCCGCTGCGCCGGGAAATGCAGGTGGTGTTCCAGGACCCCTTCGGCAGCCTCAGCCCACGCATGAGCGTGAGCCAGATCGTTGGCGAAGGCTTGCGCATCCACGGAATCGGCGATGAGCAGGAGCAGGAGCTGGCCATCATCGAGGCGCTCAGGGAGGTTGGCCTGGACCCGGAGACACGGCACCGCTATCCCCATGAGTTCTCCGGCGGCCAGCGCCAGCGCATCGCCATTGCCCGAGCCCTGGTGCTCAAGCCGCGGCTGATCCTCCTGGACGAACCGACCTCGGCCCTGGACCGTACCGTCCAGCGCCAGGTGGTGGAACTGCTGCGCAAGCTGCAGAGCAAGTACAACCTGACCTACCTGTTCATCAGCCATGACCTGGCGGTGGTCAAGGCCCTGAGCCACCAGCTGATGGTGATCAAGCACGGCCAGGTGGTTGAACAGGGCGACGCGCGGGCCATCTTCGACGCGCCGCAACACCCTTACACACGACAACTGCTGGAAGCCGCCTTCCTGGTTCCGGCAAGCGCCGAATAAACTGAAACAGGAATCGCAACATATGGGTTTTCTCGCAAGCAAGCGTGTCCTGATCGGCGGTGTCGCTGCCGCCACGCACGGTGAAGGCGCCGAGCCGGCACTCACCTATCAGAACGAAAAACTCAAGGGCCGGGCCGTATCCGCCGGCCCGCCCCGCACCCTGGCGGCCTCGGGAATCAAGAACTTACGCAAGGTGCTGGCAGCCAACGAAGCCCAGCCCCCACTGAGACGCAACGTCACCATCGAAGAAGTCGGCAACTCCACCACCATGGCCAACCTCGACAAGTGATTTCCGGTGCTGGCGAGGGTGCTCGCGCCGTCGCCCCACCCGCCCCCCTGTTCATTGGAAAAGTAGAGCATGAAGCTGTGCTATCTGTTGCTCCCGCTGATTCTGGCCGGCTGCGACACCCCTCAAGATACAGCCCCGAACAAGACCCAGAGCAACAGCACCAACCTTCACATCCCTTTAGGGGCGCCGGTTGTCGAGTTCCTTGAAAAGAGCCCGGTGAGTTTTACCGCCGACTGCCTGGATGCGGTCAACCTGTGCTGGTATGAGGCCGATCGCCAGGGAGCGCTCCTCGACCTGAGCCTCTCCCAGCCCGAGGGCACTCTTGAACTGGATCGGGTGGCCGGCCTGCAGATTGCCGTTGACGGCAATACCTCAACGCACATCCAGGCCCTGAACATCGACCTTCGCGGCCTGCCGGACAACAGCACCCACAAGGCCAACAAGGAGTTGATCTATAGCCTGCTCGGGAAGTTGAAGCGCGCGGGATGGCAAAGGTACTACTTCCCCAGCGATCCACGAATATCCGCTGTCGAGCTGAACAAACTGGACTGGAAAGAAAGCCTCCTGGGTACCCATCCCCTGAGCCACCCGCTGTTCGACGCCAACCATGAAATGAGCCTTGAAGAGTGGCTGGGCGTTCGTATGTTTTATGACTGGTATCTCTATCACGGCGACTATATTGCGCACGTCCGAGTCTTGCGCAGAGACTCGAAGGACACCCCACGGGAAACCGGCGTCTACCTGCTAAACCTGAACCTCATCGCCCTGGACACGTTCTGGACAACCGATTTTCCAGAGGCACAAAGAGCTCAATGGAAAACCTTGTTCCCTGCGCATTTGAGACAACTGCTGCAACGTCGTTCAGAGGCTGAAACCCGAGCCAGGGCCGTCGGGGTGAACATCGAGGAAGGCTATTGCCCACCACTCATGGAGCGTGGCGCAGTTAGCTGCAACTGACTCGCACCATGGTGGGGGCTGGCCTGTCGCAACGCTCAACGAGCCCGCTTGCCCGCCTGCTTTTGCAGGTACATGGCCTTGTCGGCGTCAGCCAGCAAGGCCTCCACCTCCGGATGACGCTCGGGGTTGTATTCGATCTGGCCGACACTGAAGCGAATATCGTAGCCGCGCTTCAAGGTGGCATTGCGTTCGTCGAGGATCTCGCGCAATCGGCCCATGATGTTCGACGTTTCCACATGATCGGCAGCCGTCAGCAGGGCAACGAATTCATCGCCGCCCAGGCGGCCGATCACATCACTCTCGCGAAACGCGATGCGCAGCACATCGGCAAAGGTCTTCAGCGCACCGTCACCTTCGGCATGGCCATAGGTGTCGTTGATCTGCTTGAAATCATTGAGGTCGAAAAACAGCAGGGTCGCCGGTTTCTCCAGGCGCCTGCAGACACCCAGTGCGTGGCGGGCGAGGGCCTCGAACCCGCGGCGATTGGACAGCAGGGTCAGCTCGTCCATGCTGGCCATCTGCACCGCCGCCAGTTCCTGCTCGGCCATGCGCGCCAGATCGCGCAACAGCGCCCGCTCCTCGTCGTCCAGGTCCCGGGGCTTGACGTCGATCAGGCACAAGGTGCCCAGCGTGCTGCCGTTGGCCACGGTCAGCGGGCAGCCGGCGTAGAAGCGGATACCCGGATCACCCACCACCAGCGGATTGTCATGGAAGCGCTCGTCCTGCACGGCATCGCACACCGTGAGGATCTGGTCACCGAGGATCGCATGCCCGCAAAACGAGATGTCCCGCGCCGTCTCGCTGGCCTCCAGGCCCATGCAGGACTTGAACCACTGGCGGTCGCCATCCACCAGGCTGACCAGGGCGATCGGCACGTTGAACAGGCGCTTGGCGAGGCGGGTCAGGCGGTCGAAACGCTCCTCCGGTGGAGTGTCGAGGACATTGAGCGCCCGCAGGGTCTGGATCCTCAGGGCCTCATTGTTGGGTTTGCTTGGGTACAACATCGCTGACTCCATTCGCGGCTAAGACATCAAGCGTAGTCCAAAATACCCTCTGCCTGGACACACCGCGCCGGCCGTTGCCCCCAGGGGCCGGGGCATGGGACTCCAGGCCCGGGATCGCCGCGCCGGTTCAGCCGTTGTCGGCCATCGAGCTGGCCTGGGCCCGCTGGCTGACGAACCCGGGCATCTGCTCGCCAGGCAGCGACTTGCTGTAGTACCAGCCCTGGATCACCAGTTCCGAACTCGACTGCAGGAACTCCAGTTGCTCGCGGGTCTCCACTCCCTCCACCACGACCTTGAGCCCCAGGGTCTCGCAAAAACGCAGCAGGCCACTGAGCACCAACGCTCCCCTGGGGTCATGCTGGGCGAGCACGAAACTGCGATCGATCTTGATCCCATCCACCGAGAACTGGTGCAGGTAGCTCAAGGCCGAAAACCCGGTACCGAAATCATCGATGTAGATCTGCGCCCCGAGGGCGTGCAGTTGCTCGATCCAGCGCTGGGTCAGCAGCGCATCCCCCACGAGCGCATCCTCGGTGATCTCCACCGACACTGCGCCATTGGCGCGGGCCAGGATGTCCAGCAAGCGCCGGCCATGCTCCGCCGAGGCAAGGGTGGCGCTGGAGATGTTGATGGTGATCGGCAGTTCGAAACCGCCTTGGCGCCATGCCTGGTACTGGCGTACCGCCTGGGAGGCAACCCAGAAATCCACCTCGGGCATCAATCCGGCCTGGCCCAGCCACTGCAGCAGCTCCCAGGGCAGACGTACCTGGCCATCGCGGTCGCGGGCCCGTATCAAGGCCTCGCAACCGATGCAGCGGCCACTGTCCTTGGCCACCTGGGGCTGGTATTCCAGATGAAAGTCGTACTCGCTCAGTTGCTGGATCCGTGCCAGTTGCAGCGACTGCTGAGCCGCCTGTTTGTAGGAGGCCACCATCGGGTCCAGTTCGAACAGTCGGCCACGCTCCTCCAGGCCGCGAAAAGTGGTGTCGAAAGTCTTCAAGTAAACCTCTGCGTCACCCTCGCCCTGGCCGTGGAAGTTGCGGATGTAGGGCACGTAGATCAAGGTGCCGACGCCCAGCAGCACCAGTTGCAGGAGCACCGCGCCCCAGTCGCCCTGGGTGCTGAGATAGGCGTTGAGCAACACCGGCGAGGTAAAGGGCACTTCCACCAGCGCCGCGCTCACCCAGCCCAGTTGCACCACCAGCAACGCCAGGCTGACATTGACCACGGGCACCAGCATGAAGGGCACCAACAGTCTCGGGTTGAGGATGATCGGCAGGCCGAACAGCAGCAGTTCGTTGACGTTGAACAGCGACAGCGCCAGGCTCGCCAGGGCCAGTAGGCGCATCGAGCGATTGCGCGTGCCCCCCAGGATCGCCAGCACCAGCGCCAGGGAGCCGCCGGACCCGCCGATGAAGGCGAAACAGCCCAGCAGGCCACTGTTGAGGGCATAACGCAGTGGTCGCCCGGCAGCCTGATCGGCGGCATTGAGTTCAACCGCGCGGTCCATCACTTCCATGAACGGCTGCATGGCATGGGTGCCATGGATGCCGAAGAACCACAGCAGCGAGTTGCTCAGGGTCAGCGCCAGCGCATTGACATAGGGATTGCCCAGGTTCTCCAGATCCATCGGATACTGGACATAGGCGAAATCCTGGACCTGCAACAGCAGTTGCAGGATCGCTATCAGCAGCAGCGATGTGAGGATCCCCGGCACCACCATGTTGATGGTGCCCTTGAGATTGTGCCCCACCAGGTCTTCGTCCAGCAGTCGGGTCCAGCGCCGGCGGTGCAGCCAGGCCATGATCGGTACATTGACCAGGGGCGAGGCGATGGCGATGAACAGCACGAAGGTGGCCGCCGCCAGGGGGTAGTCGCGCAGGAGGAAAGTGGCGATCACCACATAGGACAAGCACAGGAAGGCCACCGGCAACTGCGGCAGACGGTATTGAATCGCCAGCATGTAACCGATGGAGGCTGCCACCAGCAGCGGGATGATCGAGCTGATCCGGTCGTGCAGGCCGGTCAGCAGCTGCACCAGGCCCACCGGCGCACCCAGCGCCTGGGCACATTGCGCGAGCATCAGCAGCAAGGCCGACAGCAGCAGGCATGGCAATAGCCAGAGCAGGCCTTCACGGATCGAACGCAGGGATTCGGCACCCGCCAGGAGCGCCAGACGGTGGGTGAAAAACAGCTTGAATCGCGGCTGGCGCATCAGCTTCTCCCCCCTTGCAGTCACTGCCTGCCTGATACCACCAGGCGCATCCTGCCCCTTCCGACCCGGCGCTGCGGCGCTTCGTCGCGGCCAGGACTGACAGCGAAGATACCACTTAAGAAACCCCTTCCAGCAAGCACTGAATGGCCAGCCCCGCGAACTTTTATCGCCCGGGTCGCGCCAGGCTTGGCTGCCATTTCGGCCAGGCGCTCACACAGCGCCCATGGTGGCGCGGCGGCTCGATATCGTTTGCAGGGGCCAGGGGCTTTTGTTTTAATCGCGATCAATTCCCATTTACACCCAGCTCGCCACCGGATGCCGCCCCTTGTCCTCCACCCCTCCCGCCAGCCCTGTCTCGGTTCACAGCCTCTATGACGCCCATCACCACTGGCTCTACGAGATGTTGCGACGACGCCTGAACCACGCCTGGGATGCCGCTGACCTGGCCCACGACATTTTTGTCCGGGTGCTCAAGCGTCCGCCCGAACTGCACGACGAGGTGCACCAGCGTTCCTACCTGGCCACCGTGGCCCGCGGCCTGTGCATCGACCACTGGCGGCGCCGGCAACTGGAACAGGCCTGGCAACAGGCTTTGGCGGCGCATCCCCAGGCAGTGCAACCGTCCCCGGAACAACGGGCGATCATTGTCGAGACCCTGCACGAAGTGGACGCCATGCTCAGCCGCCTGCCGGCCAAGGTGCGCGCGGCCTTCCTCCTGGCGCAACTGCACGGCCGGCCCTACAAGGCGATTGCCGAGGAACTGGGGGTGTCGGAGCGCATGGTCAAGAAATACCTGGCCCAGGCGCTGCTGCATTGCGCGCTCCTGGAAGCCGAGCTCGACGGCCTGCTGGTGGAGTGAGCCATGGACCAGCAACCCGGCGGCCGCCTCAGCCACGCCAGCCTGCAACAGGCCGCGCACTGGTACGTGCAATTGCAGGACCAGGCCAGCAGCGACGAACAACGTCACCAATGGCAGGCCTGGATCGAGCAAAGCGCGGAACACCGCCAGGCCTGGAGTTATGTCGAGCGGGTCAGCCAGCGCCTGCTGCCATTGCAGGAGGCCAGCACGCGCCCATGCGCCAGCCGTGCCTTGAACAGCACTCGGCGCCCGACCCTGGCACGGCGCCAGGTACTCGGTGCGCTGCTGCTGGCCGGCCTGGGCTGGGGCGCCTGGCGCAGCACCCCACTGCCCCAGGCCCTGAACCGCTGGCGCGCGGACTACGCCACCGGCACCGGAGAAGTTCGCGACACCCTGCTCAGCGACGGCACACGCCTGTGGCTCAATGCCCTGAGCGCCGTGGATGTGCGCTACGGCGCCGAGCAGCGACTGCTGGCGTTGCGCCTGGGCGAAATCCTCATCGACACCGCCAAGGACCCTCGGCGGCCATTCCTGGTAGAGACCGAGCACGGTCGCCTGCGCGCCCTGGGCACCCGCTTCAGCGTGCGCTGCGACGCCAGCGACAGCCAGCTCAATGTGTATGCCGGCGCGGTGGAAGTACGCAGCGCCGATGGCCTGCAGGTACAGGTGGTGAATGCCGGCCAGCAACTGCGTTTCGACCGCCAATCCCTGGGCCTGCTGCAGACCGCCAGCGCCGCTCGCGAAGCCTGGAGCCGTGGCCTGCTGCTGGCCGACAACCTGCCCCTGGCGCAACTGCTGGAGGACCTGGGGCGCTATCGCAGCGGCCACCTGGGTTGCGACCCGGCCATCGCCCACCTGCCGGTGATGGGCTCCTTCCCCCTGCACGACTCCGACCAGGCCCTGGCCCTGCTGGAAGCGGCGCTGCCGGTCCGGGTCAAGCGCCTGGCGTCCTGGTGGGTGACCCTGGAACCGCGCACCTGAGCCTGGCAACTTTTTTTCACCCGGCAGGTTCCCTTTTGGCGTTGGCGTTCGGTCAACCCGGTAACAGTCCTCACATTGCCGACCCCCAAGGGAACCCCATGCCATCACCCAGCCGTTCGCGCCTGCCCTTCCATACCCTGCCCCTGTGCACCGCGCTGCTGTGCATCGCCGCACCCTGGACCCACGCCGCGCCGGGTGCTGGCCAGAGCGAAGCCGTGCGCCATCACTACAGCATCGGACCCGGGTCGCTGGTCACGGTGCTCAACCGCTTCGCCGAGCAGAGCGCGGTATTCATTGCCGGGCACAACGACCTGGCGGCCGGCAAGCAGAGCCCAGGCCTGAACGGCAGCTACAGCGTCGCCGAGGCCCTGCAGCTGCTGCTGGCGAACTCCGGACTGCAGGCCCAGGCCGTCAGCGGCGGTTATGTGCTCAAGGCGCTTGTCGTCAACAGCGGCCCGCTGCAACTGGGCACCACACAGATTTCCACCCAGGGCCTGGGCAACGTCACCGAAGGCAGCCACAGCTACACCACCGGGGCCAGTGCCTCGGCCACCGGCCTCAACCTGTCGCTGCGCGAAACCCCGCAGACAGTGACGGTGATCACCCGTCAGCAAATGGACGACCAGGGCGCCACCAGCATCGCCGATACCCTGCGCCGAGCCCCCGGGGTCAGCGTGCAGAACTACGACAGCGAGCGCTGGGAGTTCTCCAGCCGTGGCCTGCCCATCACCAACTTCCAGTACGACGGGGTGAACGCCACCTACGATGGGGTCTACGACTACGGCACCACCAGCACCGACATGGCGACCTTCGACCGGGTGGAAATCATCAAGGGCGCCACCGGCCTGATGACCGGCTCCGGCGACCCGTCGGCCACCGTCAACCTGATCCGCAAGCGGCCGACCAAGGAGTTCAAGGCTTCGGTCACCGGCACCGTCGGCTCCTGGGACAACTACCGCAGCGAAGGGGACATTTCCGGCCCGCTGACCGAAACGGGCAGCCTGCGCGGCCGTTTTGTCGGGGTCTACCAGGACCGCAGCGCCCACCTCGACCATTACCAGAACACCAAGGACATCGCCTACGGCGTGCTGGAGGCGGACCTGACCCCGGACACCCTGCTGACCATCGGCCTGGACCAGCAGAACACGCGCTCGCGCGGCGCCACCTGGACCGGCTTCCCGATGTACTTCAGCAACGGTTCGCGGACCCACTTCTCCCGCTCGTTCAACCCGGCCACCGACTGGAGCCGCCGCGACTTCAAGAACCAGACCCTGTTCACCTCCGTGGAACAGCAACTGGCCCACGACTGGACCTTGAAGGTCAGCTACGACCACCTGCGCCGCCAGCATGACACCCTGCTGGGCTCGGCCAGCGGCGGCAACCCGGACCAGGCCGGCGGCAACGGCATGTTCATGTACATGGGCAAGTTCAAGGGCGAGCAGGTGCAGGACAACCTCGACATCAACCTGCACGGTCCCTTCAGCCTGTTCGGCCGCGAGCACGAGTTGATCGCCGGCTTCATGCTGATGAACGCCAAGCAGGACATCCCGGTCCACGGCTCGGTGTACCCGCCGGTGGGCGGCAGCATCTACGACTGGCGAGGCGAGTTCGCCAAGCCGGACATCCCGAAGATCGGCGACAACGACATCCTCCAGCGCCAGACCGGCGCCTACCTGGCCACCCGGCTCAAGCCCACCGACGACCTGGCGGTGATCCTCGGCACTCGGGTCAGCGACTTCAAGGGCATCGACAACACCCGCTACTTCGAACCCGGCCGCGCCGACGCCCGCCAGCGCTACCAGCAGACCGGGGTCGTCACCCCCTACGCCGGCCTGGTCTACGACCTCAACGGCAACTACTCGCTGTACACCAGCTACACCAGCATCTACCAGCCGCAGATGAGCAAGGACGTCGACGGCAAGATCCTCGACCCGGTGCAGGGCGACAGCTACGAAGCCGGGGTCAAGGCCGAATACCTGGACGGTCGGGTCAACGCCAGCCTCGCGGTGTTCCACACCGAACAGGACAACGTCGCGCAATTGGTGGACGGCTGGGGCATCGATGCGGTCTACCGTCCGACCAAGGGCGCGACCACCAAGGGCTTCGAAGTCGAGGTGGCTGGCGAACTGCTCGAAGGTTGGAACCTGTCTGCCGGCTACAGCTACAACCACACCCGCGACGCCAACCACGACTACGTCTACGGCTCGGTGCTGCAGACCACCGAACCGCAGCAAGTGGCACGGCTGTTCAGCACCTACCGCCTGCGCGGCGCGTGGGAGCGCCTGACGGTGGGCGGCGGGGTCAACTGGCAGAGCCAGTTCTTCGGCAAGGTGTACCGGCCCGACCCGAACGACACGGTCAATGGCGGGCATGACTCGCGCATCACCCAGGACGGTTACTTCCTGGTGGATGCCATGGCCCGCTATCAGTTCAGCCAGCACCTGAGTTCGACCCTGAACATCAAGAACCTCTTCGACAAGAAGTACTACACCGGCATCGGCAACTTCAGCACCGGCTTCTACGGCGAGCCACGCAGCCTGCAACTGGCCACCCGCTGGGACTTCTAGCCCGGGCCGATCCACGGTAGCCCGCCTCGGCAACGGGTTGACTACGCTTGTGCAAGCGTGATCAACCCGCAGAGGACCGACACCATGCAACGCATCCAGACCATCACCCCGTGCCTGTGGTTCGACCACCAGGCCCACGAGGCCGCGCAGTTCTACTGCTCGATCTTCGAGCACTCGCGCATCACCCACATCAGCCATTACGGCAAGGCCGGTTTTGAATTCCACGGCCGCGCCGAGGGATCGGTGATGAGCGTGGTGTTCGAGCTCGACGGCCAGGCTTTCACCGCCCTCAACGGCGGGCCGGCGTTCACCTTCAACGAGGCGATCTCCCTGCAGGTGCACTGCCGCACCCAGGCCGAGCTGGACCACTACTGGAATGCCCTGGGGTTCGGCGGGCCACCCGAGGCCCGGCAATGCGGCTGGCTCAAGGACCGCTTCGGCGTGTCCTGGCAGATCGTGCCCCAGGCCCTGGCACAGATGATGTGCGACCCCGACCCGAGTCGCTCGCAACGGGTGATGCAAGCCCTTTTGGGAATGCAGAAACTGGATATCCAGCGCCTGCAGCGCGCCTTCGATGGCCAGCCCTGAGCGATACCCCATACAATCGGCGACACCTTCGGCGACGGACTACCCCTGATGAAACCCGCCCTGCACAGCGACGCAGCTCCACGCTTCTGGCGCGACCCTGCCTTGCCGTTCATCGAGGCCCGCGCCATCGCCGATGGGCGCAAGATCTGTTATAGCCGCCATGCCCACCAGCAGTTCTCCATCGGCTGCATTACCGCAGGCCAGAGCACCTACCTGGGCGAACATGGGCAATCGCAGGTCGGCGTCGGCACCGTGGTCTTGATGAACCCCGGCGTCGTGCACGCCTGCAATCCCATCGACGACCAGCCCTGGTCCTACCTCATGCTGTATGTCGATACCCCCTGGCTGAGCGCCTTGCAGCACGAGCTGGGCTTCGATCCACAACAACCCTTTCGCCCCTTCGCGGCCACCTACTGCGACGACCCACAGCTGTTTGCCCAGCTCCAGGCGCTGTACCAGGTGCTGGTGGACCCGCAGGCCGACACCCTGCACAAGCACAGCAGCACCGTGGCGTTCTTTTGTGACCTGCACCAGCGCCTGAACCCGGCGGATCACCCGCCCCGGGGCAGCAACGCCAAGCTCGAACGAGCCGCCCACTACATCCGCGAGCACTGCACAGAACCCCTGGGGCTGGACGACATCTGCCAGGCCGCACAACTGTCGGCCTCCTACCTGATCCGGGCCTTCGGCCAGCAGTTCGGCATGCCACCCCATGCCTACCTGGTCAACCAGCGGGTGCAGTTCGCCCAGGCCCGCCTGCGTACAGGCGCACCGATCGCCGAGGTGGCCCTGGAAGCCGGCTTTGCCGACCAGGCGCATTTCCAGCGCGCCTTCAAGCAGCACCTGGCCGCCACCCCGGGGCAATACCAGGGTCTCAGGCAAGCAAGTACGCCGCGCTGAGCACCAGCAATGTCGCCATGCCACGGTTGAACAGGCGCATGCTCGAAGGGTTCTCCAGGTAGTGGCGCAGGCAGCTGCCGGCATAAGCCCAACAGGCGATGGACAGGTAGCAGATAACCAAATACACCGCGGCGAACAGCCACACCTGCCGCGTTTCGCCATCGCTGGCAAACACCCCCATGCCCGCCACGCACGCCAGCCACGCCTTGGGGTTGAGCCACTGCATCAACGCGCCGTACCAGGCAGAGGGCGCCCTGGCCTGGTCGTCGGCAGACACCTGGCCATCATCGCGGGCCAGCTTCCAGGCCATGTACAACAGGAACGCCACACCGAACAGGCGGATGCCCTGGGTCAGCACTGGCCATTGGCGCAGCAGCTCGTGCAGCCCAAGGCCGGTCAGCACCAGCAGCACGGTAAAACCCAGGGTCGCGCCACCGACGTGGCGCAGGCTGGCCCTGAAACCGAAACGGGCCCCGCTGCCCAGTGCCAGGATATTCACCGGCCCCGGGGTAATGGAGGCGGCCAGGGCAAAGGCCACCATGGAAAACACTACGCTCATCGCTTGCCTCTCAAGTCTGGGTCGGATCGACCGCACACAGGCTAAGGGGCAAGGACCGCGGCGTATTGAACAAAACAACCCTGCTTCGGCCGGTTCAGCTGTTGAAACGGGTCACCAGGGCATTGAGCTCATGGGCCGTGGACTCCAGGTCGCCACCGATGCTGCAGGAATGCACGGCGATGTCGGCATTCTGGTCCGAGACCCGGGCGATATTGGTGATCTGCCCGGAGATTTCCTCGGCCACATGGGCCTGCTGCTCGGAGGCGGCGGCCATCTGCTGGCTCATCTGCTGGATGCGCTCCATCGCCAGGTTGATGCCATCCAGGGCCTGCTCCGTGCTGATCACCTGGGCCACCCCGGAGCGCGCCTCGACACTGCCCTGGCGGGCTACTTCCACCGCCTGGCTGGCCACCTCCTGCAAGGTGGCGATGATCTGCTGGATGCTCTGGGTCGATTCGCGGGTCTTGGACGCCAGCGCCCGCACCTCGTCGGCCACCACCGCAAAACCCCTGCCCTGCTCCCCGGCACGCGCCGCCTCGATGGCGGCGTTGAGTGCCAGCAGGTTGGTCTGCTCGGCGATGGAATGGATCATGTTGGCCGCCAGCTGGATCGATTGGGTTTCGTCGGCCAGGCCCTGTACCGACTGGCTGACCGCCTCGACGGTGCCGGCCAGCTTCTCGATCATCACCCGGGTCCGCCGGGCCTCCTGGGAACCGACGTGGGTCAGCTCGTTGACCTGGTCGGCCGCCGAGGCGGTGTCTTGCACATGCACCGAGACCTGGGCGATGGAGGCGGCCATCTGGTTCATCGCCGTGGCCGCCATGTCCGCCTCGTCGCGCTGCTTGCCCAGGGCCGACTCCGCCTGGCGCGACAGGCTCTGGCTATTGGACGCCAGCGCCGCCGCCTGGTTGGCGTAGTCTCCCAGCCGACTGAGGGCGGTGCGGATCTTCGCCGCTTCGCTGATCAGGATCATCTGCAAACGCGCCACCGGGCCTCGTTCGTCGGTATAGGTGCGAGCGATGAGCTCACTGTCGAAGCTGCCCAGGGACACCGCACTGATGCGCGTCAGCAAGCGTCGAGTGCGATAGGTGCCATGGGCCTGCACGGCGAACAGCCCGACCACGGCCGTGGCCAAGCCGCTCCAGGGGCCGCCCAGCCAACTGGCCAGGGCGCTGGCGGCCAGGGCCAGCATCGGCGGTAGCATGGCCTCGCCAGCCACCAGCAGCCGCTGGCTCCAGGGCAAGGCCAGGTTGGCGCCACGCATGCGCTGGTAAAGGGCCCCGGCCCGCTCGACCTGTTCGCGCTCGGGCTTGACCCGCACCGACTCGTAGCCGGTGACCACGCCTTCGCTGAAGATCGGCGTGACATAGGCGTTGACCCAGTAGTGGTCGCCGTTCTCGCAGCGGTTCTTGACGATGCCCATCCAGCTCTTGCCGTCCTTGAGGTAGGACCACATATGGGCGAACACCGCCGCAGGCATGTCCGGGTGGCGCACGATGTTGTGCGGGCTGCCGATCAACTGCTCGCGGGCAAAACCGCTGACCGCCACGAACTCGTCGTTGCAGTAGGTCAGCTTGCCATGGGTGTCGGTGGCGGAGATGAGGCGCTGCTCGGCAGGAAACACCCGCTCGCGCTGAGTCACTGGGAGATTGTTTTTCACCGGAAAAACCTCGCAGGAAGTCTGATGATTGTCCGTCATGATCAAACAGCAACGTGCGCATCCTGCGATGACCCGAAGACAGCTCCTGCACCCCGGCAAGACTTCCCCGGCAGTCGGCGCCGGTGGAGTCGAGTGTAGATAGCGCCCTGGCAAGCGCTATGGAATGTGGGACGTGAACGCTGGCTACCCGTCGACAATCTGCAACATCATTGACCTGGATCAATGCATAGCCTGGCAACCGAATACCTGCCTGAGCACACTGGCCGACGGTTTGGCACCACCGGTCCCCCGAGACCCTGGGCCGCACCCGGCGAGGATTGACAACACGCCGGGCGGTTATTGAAACTGGGCCCCTTGTTTGCGAGCTGCCAGCCACCATGCCCTACGCTTCCTCCCACGATCCGCGCGCCATTGGCCAGAATGCCAAGGCCCCGGCATGCGTGGCCTGCAGCAGCAAATCGAAGAAACAGCCGCTCATGTGACCGGGGCGCTGTGTCCCGTCAGATGAGCTGACAGGACCTCGCTACGGACACCCCCCTTGCCGACCGCCCTTCCACTCCTCTGACGACGACCCGACGGTCAAGTATCAGGAGAACATGCATGTCATCGTTTCAAGGTATCTGGGTTCCCATCGTTACCCCCTTTCGCAACGGCGCCATCGATTTCGCCGCCCTGCGCCACCTGGCGGCCCACCTGCTGGAAAGCGGAGTCGCCGGCCTGGTGGCCTGCGGCACCACCGGCGAAGCGGCCGCCCTGGACAAGGACGAGCAACTGGCCGTGCTCGATACGCTGCTGGAGCTGGCGCCTGCCGGGCACGTGCTCATGGGGCTGGCAGGCAACAACCTGCAGGCGCTACTGGACATGCAGCGCCAGGTGCTGGAGCGTCCGGTGGCCGGCCTGCTGGTACCCGCACCCTATTACATCCGCCCCTCCCAGGCCGCCCTGGAGACTTTCTTCCACCACGTGGCCGACGCCTCCAGCGTGCCGCTGATCGTCTACGACATCCCCTACCGCACCGGCGTGACCCTGAATCAGCAGACGTTGCTGAACATCGTCCGCCATCCGCGGATCGCGGCGGTCAAGGACTGTGGCGGCAACCTGGAAAAGACCCTGGCGCTGCTGGCCAGTGGCGAGGTGCAGGTATTGTGCGGCGAAGACCTGCAGCTGTTCAGCGCCCTCTGCCTGGGCGCCAGCGGCGCGATCACCGCCTCGGCGCATATCCGCCCCGACCTGTTCGTGCAATTGCAGCGCCAGGTCGTGGACCAGCAACTGCACGCCGCCAGGGCCACCTTCATGCAACTGGCGCCGTTGATCCAGGGGTTGTTCAGTGAACCCAACCCGGCACCGGTCAAGGCGCTGCTGGCCCGGCAGGGCTTGATCGAACCCCATCTGCGGGCGCCGATGGAGGATTGCACTGCGGCCACCGTCGAGCACCTGCAGCACCTGCTCGCCGCCCTGTAGCCAGGAACCGGCCCCCGCCCGTGTGGGTGGGCGCCGGCAGGCCGGGCGGGTCTTCAACGAATCGGCGGTACGCGAATCTGCCCGGAGCGGCACTGGGTCTTCACGCCCTTGCCGCAATCGGCGAATTCCAGGTCCTTGCCCAGGCACACCCGCACTTCCGACAACTCGGGGCCGCTGCACAGGACCGCCACACCGTTGGCCGTGATCCCCGGGTTGCTCTGGCGTATCTGCTGGGCAATTTCTGCTGCCTCGTAGTAGCGCACGCTGGTCGAGGGTTGCAGGGTCTCGGGGATCTGTACCTTGGCCAGGGCCTTGTCAGCCGCGTCCAGGTAACCCATGGCCCCCAGTCCACTGCACGTGCCGTGCTTGCTCCACTCGTGCTTGAGCAGCTTCTCGGTGGGGAACAGGGTCAGGCCCCTGGCGCGTTCCTCCTGGTTCAACTGGGTCAACGGCGGGCAGGACTCCGGCCAGCCGCCACGGGCGTACTGCGGCCACAAGCCATGCAGGACAAACCCGTAGCCCTTGCCCGAGCACTGCTCGTTGTCCGGGTGCATCAGGCAGAAGGTCGGTGACCAGGACAGGCTCAGCAGGTAATAGTCGAAAGTGCCGGCCACCGAATCGCGTTGCTGCCTGGGCGAACGCGCATCGCTGATACCCACCATCCCCAGGGTCAGCACCAGGGCCGCCGTCAGGGCAAAAAGCTTTCTCATCGTGACCTCTCCTTGGAAAACGGACGCGTCCGGGCCCCGGTATCGAGGCGGCGCTGATCAAACATAGCGGATCCTTATTGGCATGCAGGCGTTGCAGGAACATGACAGGTACGCCGCAGCGTCCCGGGATGACCGGCCAGCGCCGGCGCGCCAAGATACCAGCGAAACCGGCCCGACGCAGGGCTGTAACCTCATGGTGACCGCAAGCTGCGCCGCTACCCGGGTAAAGGCGCGCCGGTCGCCGCCGGCACGTCCGGCTCCTCGACGAATACGCTGTACCTGGCACCTTCCATGGCCTCGAAGGCGATCAGCTTCTGCACCAGCGGTTCGCTGAGGACCTTGCCGGCGTTGAGCAGCAACATGCCGTTGTCGGCATTCAGGTTGCGCCGCAGGATCATCCCGGCCTTCAACTCCCGGGTTCCCAGGACCTTGACCTTTGGATCGTCGACGGTCACGTCGCTGAGATAGGCGGCGCAGAGCCGCACGAAATCCTCCACCAGGCCGGGGTCATACAGCCGGCCCGCGTATTTGCGGATGAACAGCAGGGCTTCGTCGCTATTGAGGTGCCGCTCCAGGATCAGGCCACATTGCAACTCGATGAAATCCACCGCCAGCTTCAGCAACCGTGAACCCCAGGGAATCGCCTCGCCCTTGAGGTGCAGGGGAAAACCGCTGCCATCCCAGCGCTCCTGATGATGCAGGATCAGCCGCGCCGCATCCTGCATCGGCTCCAGGGTCATCAGCAGCGATTCGCTCTGTCCCGGGTAGGCTCGGTAACGCTCTCGATCGCTATGGCGCAGCAGGTCTGCCGGCGCTGTCAGCATCGCATCGCTCCACCCCAGCTTGCCGATGTTGTAGAGCGCCGCGGCCATGGTCAGGTCGCGACTCGAAGCCTCGTCCAGGCCGCGATCCCGGCAGCAGGCCCGGACCAGCTCGATGAGCTTGCGGTTGGTCTGCTTGTCTGCCGGCAGGCGCAGGTTGGCCAACAACGAGAACACCTCGGTGGCAGTCACATAGCTGTGCTTGAGCTCTTCGTAGGCCAGGTCCAGCATGTCCGCAGTCTGTTGCAACTCTGCAGTCCGCGCCGCAACCCGCTGCTCCAGGGTGACGTTGTTCGCCTTGAGCTGGCGGTTCTGTTCCAGCACCCGTTGCTGCAAGCGCTTGAGCTCACGTTCGGCCTGTTGGTACTCGAGGTTCTGACGCAGCACCAGCAACAGTTCTTGGTCGTTCCAGGGCTTGCTCAAGTACTGGTGGATCTGCCCGTCGTTGACGGCCTTGACGATGGTGTCCAGGTCGGCATAGCCGGTCAGCAGGACCCGCCGGGTGGCCGGATACCCCTCCCGAACTTTCGCCAGCAAGGTGGCGCCATCCATGCCTGGCATGCGTGCATCGCTCATCACCAGGTCCACCGGTCGCTGCGCCAGGATGTCCAGCGCCTGGGCTCCACCATTGGCCAGCAGCACCTCATAAGGCTGGCCGCGCAACAGGCGCCGCAGGCTGTTGAGGATCGACTCTTCGTCATCGACCAACAGCACTTTCGGCCGTTCAGCCGGCGTCAACTCAGATTGTTCATCCATGTTTGGCCTCGAGCAAATGGGGTGGCAACCGTCAACCGGGCCACCACTGGCGCCCCTACTCGATTCAAAGGCTAGATGATTTTTCAGTTGCGGCCACACGAAGCCGCAGCGTCGATGCGGCAGGCAAAAACCCGGCCCACTAACTATGCTCCATACGCCGCGTGTGACACGGCCAGTGAGCAGGTACATGGAGGGGGCAAAGGATGATCCCGATGGCAAGCCTGTGTGCCTCGACGAGCGTTGCAGCATGAGCACGCCATCGGCCCGAATCAATCGCCGCGTGCTCATCGTCGACGACACCCTGTCGATCCACGACGATTTCACCAAGATCCTGTGTCCCGGTACAGGGCAAGGCAATGATCTGGATGAAACGGAAAACCTGTTGTTTGGCACCTCGCCCGGCAACCAGACGATCGACTTCGACGTGGACTCGGCCTTCCAGGGTCGCCAGGCCCTGGAAATGCTCGAAGCAGCGCTCGCTGCCGGGCGCCCCTACGCCATGGCCTTCATCGACATGCGCATGCCGCCGGGCTGGGATGGCCTGCAGACCATTGAACGGTTGTGGCAGGCCGACCCGAAACTCCAGGTGGCGTTATGCACTGCTTACTCGGATTACTCCTGGGAGGACATCGACCAGCGGTTGGTGGTGAACGATCGCCTGCTGATCCTGAAAAAACCCTTCGACGCCATCGAGATCCGGCAAATGGCCAGCGCCCTCACGGTCAAGTGGCAGATGACCGAGGACGCCGCGCTCAAGATGGAAGAACTGGAACAGGCGGTGCAGGAGCGCACCAGGGAGCTGTCCGACGCCAATATCATCGTGCAGAACAGCCCGACGATTCTCTACCGACTGCGCGGCGAGCCCTCGTTCCCGCTGATGTACATCTCCCACAACATCACCCGCTACGGCCATCGGGCAAACGACCTGGTGAGCGCGACCAACTGGGCCCAGCAACTGATCCATCCGGATGACCAGGCCAATGTCGATGCCGCCATGGCCCGAGTCCTCGACCGCCATGCACTGGGCGCCTCGATCGAATTTCGTCTGCGCACCGGCCAAGGAGACTGGCGCTGGGTAGAAAACCGCTATGTCCCTGTACGCGACGAGGATGGGCGGCTCCTGGAAATCGAAGGCATCATCCTCGACATCACCGAACGCCGGTTGGCCGAAGAAAAGATGGCGCTGCTGGCCCGGACCGATGCGCTCACCGGCCTGGCCAACCGCGCCACGCTGATCGAGCGCCTGCACCAGACGTTCGCCGCAGCCCGCCGGGGCGCGGCAGCCTTCGCGGTGTTCTACCTGGACCTGGACCATTTCAAGCGGATCAACGACACCCTGGGCCACCCGGTGGGCGACCTGCTGCTGCTGGAGGTTGCCCGGCGCATCAGGTTCACGGTGCGGGAAAACGATGTGGTGGCGCGCCTGGGTGGCGACGAGTTCGCCATCCTGCAACTGGACGTCAGCGACCCGACCCAATCGGCTGCCATGGCCGCCAACATCCGCGATGCGCTGGTGGCTGCGTACAGCTTGTCCGGCAATGCCGTGCACATCTCGGTCAGCATCGGCATCAGCAGCTACAGCGCCACCACCCTCGACGCCGACGACCTGCTGAGCCAGGCCGACATGGCGCTGTACCGCGCCAAGGAACTGGGCCGCAACCAGTATCACTTCCACTCGCAAGCCATCACCCAGGAAGTGGCCGAACGCATGGCCATCGCCAGTGAGCTGCTATTGGCCCTCGAAGGCGACGAGCTGGAACTGCAGTACGCACCGGAACTGGACATGCAAAGCGGCAAGGTCCTGGGCATGGAGGCACAGATCAACTGGCATCACCCGCGGCGCGGCCTGCTGCGGGCCGGCGATTTCGTACCCGCCGCCGAAACGACCGGAGCCATCATCGCGCTGGGGCGCTGGATACTCGACCACGCCTGCCGGCAGATGCACCTGTGGTCTGTCGAAGGGGTTGCGCCACCGGTAATGGCGCTCAAGATTTCCCTGGCCCAGCTCAAAAGCGGGCCCGAACTCATCTACGAGGTATTGCGCGCCACCGCGCGGTGGGAGCTTGCCCCCTGGGACCTGCGTTTCGATGTCACCGAGGCGACCCTGGCCCAGACTACGTGGTCCCGTAATGATGTATTGCCACGACTGCGCGAGCTGGGCGTCAGGATCGCCATCGCCGACTTCGGCACCGAGTATTCCTCATTCGATTACCTGAAGACCTACCGGGTCAATCATCTCAAGCTCGGCCATGGTTTCATCAGGGGGGCAGCCGAAGACGCAGGCAATGCCAACACCCTGCGGGCCATCGTCAACTTTGCCCGGGACCTGGATATCGGCATCATCGCCGAAGGGGCTCCTCCTTCTTCCCACCCTCCTGCCGAGCCCTCCTGCAGCACGCTGCCGAGCGTGCAGAGCCTGTATTTCAGCGAAGCGGTCAGCTCCCGGCAAGCGGCCCAGCTACTCAAGGAAAGACGCCAGGGAGCGCCACTTTCCAGGGAGGATGAGGCATGAAGCTAACGGTCCCCCAGACCAACCGACGCATCCTGATCATCGACGATACACCGCAAATCCATGATGATTTCAGGAAGATTCTCTGCCCGGACGCCAGCCAGCAGACGCCCATGGCCAGCCTCGAGCAGGAACTGTTCGGTACCCGCCCCCCCACCCTTCCGACGTTCGAACTCGACTCGGCCTATCAGGGCCAGGAGGCCCTGGACCGGGTCGAACAAGCGGTCGCGGATGGGCGGCCGTACGCCATGGCATTCACCGACATGCGCATGCCCCCCGGCTGGGACGGCCTGGAAACCATCGAGCGTCTCTGGAAAGCCGACCCGGCCCTGCAGATCGCGTTGTGCACGGCCTACTCCGACTACTCCTGGGAAGCCATGGCCGAGCGGCTGGCATTCAGCGACCAGTTGCTGATCCTGAAGAAACCCTTCGACAGCCTGGAGATCCGCCAGATGGCCAGCGCCCTGACCTGGAAGTGGCAGATGGCGCAGGATGCCCGGCAGAAGCTCGACGACCTGCAGCGCACCATCGAAGAACGGGTCGCGGAATTGCTTCGGGTGTCCCATCTGTTGCACTACGACCTGCTCACCGGACTGCCTTCCAGCGCCCTGCTGGGCGACCGCCTGGGCCAGGCCATGGCCCGTGCCCGGCGCTACGAACAGGAACTGGCGGTGATGTTCCTTGGCCTGGACCGTTTCAAGCGGATCAACAATGCCCTGGGTTATCCGGCGGGCGATGAGCTGCTGCAGAAAATCGCCCAGGGCCTGCAAGAGGGCATGCGCGGATCGGACTCGGTCTTTCGCTATGGTTCCGACGAGTTCGTGGTGTTGATCCCCGACCTGCAACCGGCCCATGCCCGAGGCATCGCCCAGAAAATCCTGGCCCTGGTCAACCAGGCCCACGACATCGCCGGGCACGAACTGCGGGTCACTACCAGCCTGGGTATCAGCCTGTATCCAGGCGACGGCCAGGAAGCCCTGGCCCTGATCAAGAACGCCGAGATGGCCATGCGCAGCAGCAAGGACCAGGCACCGGGCAGCTACGCTTTCTTCACCGAGGACATGACTCACCGGGCCCGGGAGCAGCAGCACCTGGAATCGGGTATTCGCCTGGCGCTGGAGCAGGGTGAGTTCCAGCTGCATTATCAACCCAAGGTTCATCTGGCCTCCGGCAAGATCGTCGGGGCCGAGGCCCTGATTCGCTGGTACAACCCGCGGGAAGGCTGGATCAGCCCCGCGCAGTTCATTCCGGTGGCCGAGGATACCGGGCTGATCAACCGCATCAGCCACTGGGTGCTGCGCGAGGCCATCGCCCAGGCCCGTGCCTGGCAACGGGCAGGACTGGACCGCATGCGCCTGTCGGTGAACCTCTCGGCCAGCGATTTCAGGCAGCCACACCTGCTCCAGCAGCTCCAGCAACTGCTGGACGACAGCGGGCTGGACCCGACATGGCTGGAGCTGGAAATCACCGAAGGCGTGCTGATGCAGAATGTCGATGCGACCCTGGCCACGCTGCAGGCCATCAAGACTCTGGGGGTGCGCCTGGCCATCGATGACTTCGGCACCGGCTACTCGAGCCTGAGCTACCTGCGCAAGTTTGCGGTGGATGTCCTGAAGATCGACCAGTCCTTCATCCATGGCCTGGAGCACGAGCCCCGTGACGCGGCCCTGGTCGCAGCCATCATCAACCTGGGACGCAGCCTGCACCTGAACGTCATCGCCGAAGGAGTGGAAACCGCTCAACAGCTGACGTACCTCAATCTGCAAGGCTGCGAAGAAGGCCAGGGCTACTATTTCAGCAAGGCCTTGCCGGCCGAAGACTTCGCCCGCCTGCTCGACAACCAGGCGTTGCACCCATGGATGGCCGATCATGATCACTGAGTGCCTGCCGGCCAAGCGCCAACGCCTTGTCCACGTCACGTTCGGCCTGCTGCTGGCCTGCATAGGCCTGCCTGCCCAGGCCGCGCCACTGGACGAACCGCTCAAGCCCCTGCCCCCGCCTCCCATCCTCGACCCTCAGCGAGTCGAACTGGGGCGCCAGTTGTTCAATGATCCCCGCCTGTCCGTGGACAACAGCCGCTCCTGCGCCAGCTGCCATCGCCTGGACCTGGGAGGTGCCGACGGGCAACCCAAGTCATCGGGCATCAAGGGCCAGGTCACCCGGGTCAATGCCCCGAGCATATTCAACGCAGCGCTGAATTTTCGTCAGTTCTGGGATGGCCGCGCCGAAACCCTCGAGGAGCAGATCGACGCCGTGGTGCAAAGCCCCATCGAGATGGGCGGCAACTGGGAAGACGTGGTTCGCGTGCTGGGCCAGGACCCGGGGTATCGCCAGGCGTTCGGCGAGCTGTACCCGGATGCCCTCACCGCAGCCAACGTACATGATGCCCTGGCCACCTACGAGCGAACGCTGTTGAGCAGCAACTCTCGGTTCGACCAGTACCTGCTGGGCAATACCGACATCCTCACCCTGGAGGAGAAATACGGCTACCAGCGCTTCAAGGACTACGGCTGCATCGCCTGCCATCAGGGGGTCAATATCGGCGGCAACATGTTCCAGAAGTTCGGCGTGATGGGCGACTATTTCGCTGCCCGGGGTTCGCCCACCGATGCCGACCTGGGTCGCTTTTTGATCACTGGCGACGAGCAGGACCGCAATGTCTTCAAGGTCCCCAGCCTGCGCAACGTGGCGGTCACCGCCCCGTACTTCCACGATGGCTCGGCCCAGACCCTGGAACAAGCGGTGGACGTGATGTTCAAGTACCAGTTGGGTCGCCCGCCGAATCCCCTGGATACCAGCCTGATCGTCAAGTTTCTCAAGACCCTGACCGGTGAATGGGAAGGCAAGCCACTATGAAATTGACTCGCCGCTTGCCCACGACATTGCTGGGCCTCCTGGCTGCGGGACTGGTCATGGCCCTGGGTTTCTTCTACCTCAAGATGGTGACGGGACCCTCGTCCAGCTATGCGCTGTCCCGGGACCTGATCGGGCATATCAAGCAGTTGAACGCCCAATGGGAAACCGAAGTGCTCAAGGCCAGGATCGCCATCACCCACAACTACGATCCACTGGTGTCCCCGGTGCAGCAGATCAACATGCTGTGGAACCAATTCGACCAGCTCTCGAAGCAGCAGCACAGCAACCAGCAAGCGTGGCAAGCCAGCCAGGCTGCATTTCTCGAGGCCTTCAAGGAAAAGGCCGGGCTGGTGGAACGCTTCAAATCGCACAATTCGGTATTGCGCAACTCCCTGGCCTTCCTGCCCAGCGCCGAGGATGACATCCAGCACCAACTGTCCGATCTCGACGACCAGCAGCGAATGTCCCAGCAGAATATCGCGATCGACACCTATGACCTGCTGCTCAGCAGCCTGGAGTTCGCCCAGGTTTCCAGCGAGGACAAGGCAGCGGACATCCTGGTGGGGCTGAACAAGCTGGCGGTGAACCAGGAGCGCTTGCCCCAGGCCATGCATGATCCGGTGGAAATACTCAGTAGCCACGTCTCGGTGATCCTGCGCGAACAGCCGATCGTCAACGACTTGCTGGATCGGATCACCTCGATCCCCATAGCCGAACGCCTGGACGACATCACCGTACTGCTCAACAGCGACCAATTGCAGGCGGACCTGCAAGACCAGAAGGCTCATCAGTACCTGCTGGTGTTCTCGGTGCTGCTGGTGCTGCTGATCCTGTATCTGGCCCTGCGCCTCATGCGCAGCTATGCGGTGATCCGCAAGGTGAACACCGACTTGCAGAGCGTCAACGAACACCTTGAGCAACGGGTCGAGGAACGCACCCGGGAACTCAAGGAAACCCAGAGCGAACTGCTGGATACCGCGCGTCAGGCCGGCATGGCAGAGATCGCCACCAATGTGCTGCACAACGTCGGCAACGTGCTCAACAGCGTGAATATCTCCAGCGAGATCCTCAGCCGCAAGCTGCGCTCCAGCAAGGCCCTGGGCCTGGGCAAGGCCATGCAGCTGGTCAACCAGCACAGCGATGACCTGGGGCGTTTTTTTTCCGAAGACGAAAAGGGCAAGATGCTTCCCGGCTATCTCAACCAACTGGTGGAGGCCATTGCCGACGAACAGCAGGGCATGGGCGAGGAACTGACCCAGCTCGGCCGCAGTGTCGACCACATCAAGGAAATCGTCGCGACCCAGCAATCCTATGCCGGCGCTTCTCGCCTGATCGAGCCCCTGCGCGTAGCCGACTTGATGGACGACGCCCTGCGCATGAACTCCGGTGCGCTGACCCGACACCAGGTCACGGTGATCCGCGACTACACCGATGTGCCACCGATCATGGGCGACAAGCACCGCCTGCTGCTGATCCTGATCAACCTGATCAGCAACGCCAAGTACGCCATGTCCAGCCTGGATGAGCACTCGCGCAACCTGACCCTCGGCGCCCATGTGGTCGATGGCCAGACGTTGCGTATCAGCGTCAAGGACCAGGGCGAAGGGATTGCCCCGGAAAACCTGACCCGGATCTTTGTCCACGGCTTCACCACCCGCAAGGAGGGCCATGGCTTCGGCCTGCACAGCTGTGCCCTGGCGGCGGTCGAGATGAACGGGCAATTGAGCGTGCACAGCGATGGTCCGGGGACAGGCGCCACCTTCACCCTGGATATCCCCCTGATCAGTGCCGAGGGCCAATGATGGACGAGCTGACCAACCGCCGTATCCTGCTGATCGACGACACCCCATCGATCCACGAGGATTTTCGCAAGATCCTGAGTCCGGCCCAGGCCGAGAACGAGGTTCTGGACGACCTGGAAAGCCGGTTGTTCGGCGACCCGGGCAAGACACACCAGCAGGCTTTCGAACTGGACTCGGCCTACGGCGGCCAGGAAGGCCTGGACAAGCTCTGCCGGGCCCTGGAACAGCAGCGACCCTATGCCCTGGCCTTCGTTGACATGCGCATGCCCCAGGGCTGGGACGGGGCGCAAACCATCGAACAGCTCTGGCAGCATGACCAGCGCCTGCAAGTGGTGGTCTGCACCGCCTATTCCGACTATTCCTGGGAAGAGTTGCTGGAACGCCTGCAGGGGTACGACCGACTGCTGATCCTGAAGAAGCCGTTCGACAACATCGAAGTCCAGCAACTGGCCAGCACCCTGACCAGCAAATGGGAAATGACCGCTCGGGCGCAACTGCAAATGGATCACCTGGAGCATTTGGTGGAACAGCGCACCACGGACCTGGAGCAGGCCGGAGCGGCCCTGCGACAGGAAATCGATGAACGCAAGCAGCTGGAAAACCAGCTGGTGCAATCCGAGAAGCTGGCCTCCCTGGGCCAGCTCGCCGCTGGCGTCGCCCATGAAATCAACAACCCCATTGGCTTCGTCTCCTCCAACCTGGGCAGCCTGGCCGGGTACCTCGGACAAATCGACCAGATGCTCAACGCCTATCGGCAAAGCGAGGAAGCCATTGCCGACGAGACGGTGCGCCAGCATCTGCGCAGCTTGCGCGAAAGCATCGAGCTGGATTACCTCCAGGAGGACATCCCGCTGCTGATCAGGGAATCCAAGGAGGGCATCGGGCGGGTGGAACAGATCGTCAAGGACCTGAAGAATTTCTCCCGGGTCGATACCGACCAGCAATGGCAGCTGGCGAGCCTGCAACAGGGCATTGACTCGACCTTGAACATCGTCGCCAACGAGATCAAGTACAAGGCCGACGTGATCAAGCAATACCAGCCGTTGCCGGATATCGAATGCCTGCCTTCGCAGCTCAACCAGGTGGTGATGAACCTGGTGGTCAACGCCGCCCAGGCCATCGGCCCGGAACGCGGCACCATCACCTTGCGCACGGGTGTGGAGGGGCAATGGGTCTGGCTGGAGGTGAGCGACAGCGGCTCGGGTATCGACGAACAGCACCTGAAGAAGATCTTCGACCCCTTCTTCACCACCAAGCCCATCGGCCAGGGCACCGGGCTGGGGCTGTCGCTGTCCTATGGCATCGTCAAGAAACACGGCGGGCGGATCAGCGTCCGCAGCAAGGTGGGCAGCGGCAGTACCTTTCGCGTGGAGCTGCCGCTGCGCCAGGGCGAACCGGTTTCGAGCCTGGCTTGATGCCCCGCGGCGGGCCCGTGGCGGTGCCTTAGCGCATTGACCGCCAGCCGCCAGCCAACTCGGCAAGTTGGCGGCCCAGCACTTCGCCCGTCAGCGGCTCGGCCAGGGAAAGCCCCTGTACCTCATCGCAGCCCATGTCCCGCAGGGCTTCGAACTGTTCCAGGCTCTGTGCGCCTTCGGCGACCACCCGCAATGACAGGGCATGCCCCAGGTCGATGATGGCCTGGATGATCGAGCGACCGGCAGTGTCGCCTGTCAGGCCGGCCACGAAGCTGCGATCGATCTTCAAGCCGTCCAGGGGCAGGCTCTGCAAATGCTGCAGGCCCCAGTAGCCGGTCCCGAAATCATCCATCAACAGGCGCACGCCCAGGCTCTTGAGCCCCCGCATGATGTCCAGCACCTGGCGGCGATCGTCCAGCAGCAGCTTGTCGGTCAGCTCCAGTTCCAGGCGCTCCGGCGCCAGGCCGCTGCGGTCCAGCGCCGCCTTGACCCGTGCCACCAGCTTGGCCCGCTGGAACTCCGCGGACGAGACCTTGACCGCCACCGGCAGGGCTTGCGGCCAGTCCAGCGCCGCCTGGCAGGCGGCCTGCAACACCCAGTTGCTCAGCGGCAGGATCAACCCGCTGTCCTCGGCGATCGGCACGAACACTTCAGGCCCCAGCAGTCCGTGCCGGGGATGCTGCCAACGCACCAGCGCCTCGGCGCCCACCAGTCGCCGGTCGGCCAGGCGGTAGCGTGGCAGGAACTGCAGCTGCAACTGGCCCTGGTCGATGGCCTGGCGCAGGTCCTGTTCCAGGCGTCGACGCTCGACGATCCGGGCATTCATCTGCACCGCATAAAAACGCCAGGTGCTGCGCCCTGCGGCCTTGGCCTCGTAGAGGGCGATATCGGCCAGGCGCAGCAACTCATCGGCCTGGATCGCATCCGCCGGGGCCCGGGCGATGCCGATGCTGGCGCTGATGAACACCTCATGGCCGGCCACGTAGAACGGCGCGTCAATGTGCTCGATCACCCGCCGGCACAGGCCCTCGATCTCCACCTGGGTCACATGCCCTGGTACCACCAGCACGAATTCGTCGCCACCGACCCGGGCCACCAGGTCCTGACTGCGCAGGCATCGGCACAGGCGCTGGGACACCTCATGCAGCACCTGGTCGCCAGCACCATGGCCCAGCAGGTCGTTCACCGGTTTGAAACGGTCAAGGTCGATGCTGAGCATCAACAGCGGTTCCTGCAGGGGCGGCGACACCAGCAGCTTGCCCTCCAGGAACTCCTGCATCCGCGTACGGTTGGCCAGCCCGGTGAGGGTGTCGTGCTGAGACAGGTACTCGATGCGTCGACGGGCCATGACCTCCTCGGTTATGTCGCTGGCGGTGCCACGCAATCCGCCCTCCGGCAAGGCGCGCATGGCCAGGCGGCAAATCCGCGGTTGCCGGCTGCCATCCTGGTAAGTGCATTGCAGCACCGCCCGGGCGGGCCGATCAGGGGCCGCCAGCCACTGCGACAAGGTTCCCTGTTCACTGCTCAGCAAGGCGTCCAGCGGCTGGCCAAGGGTTGCATCGCGCGACAGCCCGGTGACCACCTGGAAGCGTTCGGACAGGTAGGTCAGGCGCAGTTTCGCATCCACTTCCCAGATCCAGTCGGAGGCCACTTCGGCCACATCGCGAAAGCGCGCCTCGCTGGCCGCCAATGCCGCGCGACCGCTCTGCAAGGCTTGCATCTGCTGGTCCATGACCTGGGCCGCGAGCGCTGTGCGGCGCAGCAGGAAGGCCGCCAGTACGCCCACCAGCAATCCGACCAGCAACAGCAGCGGCATCACCAGCACCAACAGCTGGTGACCCGGCTGGGCCGGCTGCCACTGCAAGAAGCCGGCGCCGTCGGGCAAGGCCAGTCGTGGCAGATCCGTGGCCGGGCCCGCAGGGGCCACCTGCAATTGCTGAATCTCCAACCCCTGCCCCATCGCCAGCAGGCGTGGCGGATTGAGCCGGGCAACGAAGATCACCACCGACTGCGGCCCCGTATCGGCCCGCACCTGGGGGTCGTTGCCCGGGCTCAGCACATCGGCGGCCACCAGGGCCGGGGTGCCACCGATGGATACGTATCGACTGACCGGGTTGCCCGCCGGGGTCTGGCGCGCTTGCTCCACCAGGGCATCGAGGCGCTGGCCCAGCCAGGCACGGGCATCCACCGCGGCGAGTTGGCCGGCCACCAGCGCATAGGTCGTGGCTCCCTGGGCATCGATCACGAACACGGCATCGAAACCCAGGTCGCGGTACAGGGTCGGGCCGAAATTCTGCCGGGTGAAGGCCCAGTCGAGGTCGACCTTCAAGTGCAGGTTCTGGTAGGCGTCGCCCCACAGGGCGTAGTCCTTGATGGTGGTACCGGTGGAGCTGGCGAGGGTTTGCAGGGCTTTGTCGATGTCCAGCCGATGGTGCTGTTCGGCGCTGAGGTTCTGTTCCTGGGCGATGAAGACCAGCAGCGTCGCGGTGAACAGGAACAGCGCCAGTAGCAACCCGCAGCAACCGAGCAACGTGACCCGGGTCAGCGCCTGGTTGGAGGGGCTGAGCCCATGAGGCAGAACAGGACCGTGGTTTTCCATAGTGCTCCAGGTGCCATGACGACAGATCGACCGGCGCGTCCCTGCGGCTCCCGCGTGGCGTTCGACGAAGCTCCCGCTTGCCTATAGACGATAGACAGTATTTTCCCGCAGGGCCCTGGCAAGCACTGCGTACCTGGTAATGCACGAATGGGCGGCGGCCTGCGGTGCCCGGGATGAACCCGGGCGCCGCCAGCATGGTGGTGGGAAAACTCGGTGCGCTTCAGGTGCCCTCGACGGCGACTACCGGCAATTGCTCGACCCCGTGATAGATGACCAGGCCCTGGCGCCGGGCCTGCTCGAGCATGGCGTCGCATCCGGCCGAGGGCCCGCCGATGCGCAGGACCGCATCGCAGCGCTGCAGCAGGCGTTCGGCGTAGGCCTGGAACCGCGCCTGGTAGACCTCGTCGCCCACCGCCAGGGAACCGGCCAGGCGCGTCATGGGCAACGCCACCCATTCGCCCAGCAGCGGAAAGTGCCCGGCCGCCAGCACCTGCGCGGCGCACTGCTCCATGGCCTGCACGTTGCGCGCCAGCAGCGCAGGATCGTCACCGGTACCGGAGCGATAAGGGCCGGCCACCAGCACCATCAGGCTGCGGGGCTTGAGCACCTGCAGCTGCAGGTATTGCAGGAGCATGATGGTCTTGCCGTCGACGATGTCCCCACTGTCGATCATGCCCAGGGCCTGGTCGATATCCAGTTCCAGGACCTCGATGTCCTCGCCTTCGTGCTCCAGGCCGCCGCCTTCGTCGATCCGGTCCTCGGCCTGGTAGCGGGCAATGAAGAAGTGCACCCGCTCGGTCACTGAACCCGGGCTCATGAAGGCCTCGAAGACCTTCTGCACCTCGCCGACCCGGTAGCCGGTTTCTTCCTCGGCTTCCTGGCGAATACGCACCTCGGGACTGGCGTTGTCCAGCAGTCCGGCAGCGGTCTCGATCAGGTAGCCGCTGTGATCGTTGACATAGGCCGGCATGCGAAACTGCCGGGTCAGCAGCACCGTGCGCCGCTCCAGGTTGTACAGCAAGATGGTGGCGCCATTGCCCCGGTCATAGACTTCGCGGGTCTGGGCCTGCCAGCTGCCGTCGCGCCGGCGCAGCTCGAAGCTGTACTTTTTCAGCAGGTACCAGTTGTCGGAGAGGGTCTGCTCGCCGGTGATGCGGATCGACGCCTCGGTCATGGCTGCTCCTGGATCGCAGGGGGCTCGGGAGGGAAAGACGCCAGTTGCTCGAGCAGTTGCTGGCGATGACCGGCGCTGAAGGCAAACCCGCCATCCCCCTGGCACAACTGGCCGCCGGCCACCCGTGCACGCCACCAGTCGCTGATGAAGCCCGGGGCATAACCGCCGGTGCCGAACCCCCTGGCGAAGGCGATCATCTCGCTGTAGACCTGCAGGTACTGCTCCTCGCTCGTCACCGGATGCTGGTTCTGGTACAGCCAGAACTGCAGGTCGTACAGCAACTGCGACAGCGGGTCGGCATGCAGGGCGAAGTAACGCTTGTCCTCGACGATGCCCAGGGCGATGTGGCGGATGCGCGGGCCCAGGTCCGGCACCAGGGCGAAGTGCTCCAGCAGCTCGGCCAGCATCGGCGAGAACTCGGCATTGGCCACCTTGTCCAGGTCATCCAGGTAGTCCTGCTCGGAAGTGTCGTAGACCTCCCAGGACACCAGGCCACGGACGAAGGTCTCGAAGTCCGGTGCCAGGACGGTCACCTCGTAGTCGCCTTCCTGATCCACATGCACCACCCGGGGTTCACCCTCGGGGCCGCACGCGCGGTAGTCCAGCGCGATCATGTCATGGCCGGCGGACGGGCAATCGCAGATGTACACGCCGAGGTCCGGGTAACCCCACTCCTCGATGCTGAAACGGCTGCCCAGTTGCCCTCCCAGGGAACGGCCCGGGGTGATGCCGACGCTGATGAAGCTGTCGATATCGCAGTGATCGTCCCCCATGGGGAAACACGTAAGGTTCGGGTAACCGCCGTTGTAACGGCGCATGAAGGCCACATAGGACGCCGGCAAGCGGTAGCCCAGGAGTTGCTGCACCTGGGCGATCAGTTCATCGCTGGGCGCAGGCTGCCTGATCTTGGCACTGAGGTCGTGATCCCAGAACGCGTCCAGGTCGATATCGTGGGGAAAGTCGCTCATCCGTTGCTTCCATTGCGGTTGAAGGTCGGCCTGGGCCGAAAGTCGCCCAGGCTACCGCAATCGGCCTTTACAGCCACCAGCGCAGGAGAAAAAAGAACCCCATGCTCAACAGCATGCTGAGCAAGGTATTGCGGGTGTAGATCACCAGCGCGATGGCCACCAGGGAGCTCAGCAGGTAGGGGTTGTCCCAGTGCAGGTTCAACTGGTGGTCGGGCATGAACACGATCGGCCCGCAGATCGCGGTGAGCATGCCCGGCACCGCAAAACCGAGGAACTGCCGGGCATTGCTGCTCAGGCGCAGCGGCAGGCGTGGCTCGAGGAACACGTAGCGGTTGAGAAAGACCAGCAGGCCCATGCCGAAAATCACTGCCCAGACCATCATGCGCGCCCCCGATACAGCTTGTTGCAGACAAAGCCTGCAGTCATCCCCGCAAGACCCGAGATCACCAGGGCCGAACCCCACTGCCAGTAGCTCAGCAGCACCGAGCAGAACAGCGACACCGCGACACACACCACGGTCGGCACGTTGCGTACCAGGGGCGTGATCAGAGCGATGAAGGTGGCGGCGATGGAGAAATCCAGGCCCAGGTGTTCCAGCCCCGGAATGCTCTTGCCGAGCACGATGCCCAGCAGGGTAAACAGGTTCCAGGCCACGTAGAAGGTCAGGCCCACGCCCAGGGCATACCAGCGATCGAACTGCTGCTTGTCATGGGCGCTGGTGAGGGCGAACAGCTCGTCGGTGAGCAGAAATCCCAAACCCAGGCGCCAGCGCCCAGGCAAGGGGGCGATCACCGACCGCATGCTCATGCCATACAGCAAGTGCTGGGAGGTGAGCAGCAAGGTGGTCAGCAGGATCGAGAAGATCCCTGCCCCGCCCTTGAGCATGCCGATGGCCACCAGTTGCGCGGCCCCGGCGAAGACGATGCTCGACAGGCCCTGGGCCTGCAACGGCGTGAGATTGGCCTCGATGGCCATGGAACCTGCCAGCAAGCCCCAGGGCGCGGTAGCCAGGGACAACGGCATGATGGCGATGGCGCCGCGGATGAAGGCGGTGCGCGGAAGAAGAACGCTGGACATGGAACCCTGCACGCAAATGAAGAAACCTGACTGTGCCAGCCCAGCTCGACTCTGGCTTGAACAATCTTGCGCACTTGCCCCTGACCGCTACTGGCCGCTGATGGAGCGCCAGGCCGCGGCGGCCAGGTATTGACGGTACTCGCGGGGGCGACCCTGGACCCGTCCCGACAGCCAGGCCCGGCAATAACTTTCGGCCTGGCCAATGATCAACGACGGTAGCAGCTCCGCTGGGAAGGCTGGCAATGCGTCCGATGCCGAGCGGGCCTTGAGCCACTCCAGCAAGCCGCGGTTGCGCGTGCGGTTGCGCTCGGCCAACGCCTCGCTGAAGGGTCCGCGGGTCACGGCAAACCGCGCATGGAACTGGAACCGCGCCCACTCCGGCTGGGCGTCGACCCAGTCCACATAGCTGTGCACCAGGGCCTGGACGCCCTGCTCCAGGGTCTGCGCCTGGTCCAGGTAGCTGTCGCGCAATTGAGCCTGGTCGTCCAGGGCCGCGAAGAACAGCGCGGCGACAAGGCCTTCCTTGTTAGTGAAATGGTGATAGATCGCGCCGACGCTGGTATCGCATTCGGCACGGATCATCTCGATGGTGGTGGCCTCCAGGCCCAGCCGGTTAAAGCAGCCCAGGGCCTGCTGGAGGATGGTGCGCTTGAGTTCGGCGCGACGGCCCGGGTAGCAGCGTTCCAGCAGATCGGTATCCGGCATGGGGGGATCTGGCTCCTTGCAGGGTCAATGGATGGGGCAGGCACGAGCCTAACAGGCCGTTTAAAAACCACCTGCGTTGCCATGTTTTTCAACGGCCTGCCAAGGCCCGTAGCTTGACAGGTTTTCTTTTTACAGAATATTGTTCTTTTACAGAATATTATTCTGTAAACCTTCTCCCCCCTAACACACCGAGGCAATTCTCATGAGTCAGGTTCTCAGCATGTTCAACGCCGCCGGGGCGGAAAAATTCACCCAGATGGCCTGCCAGATGGCGCCCTACTTCTCCAGCATCGCGCCCTTGATCGATGAGTTGCGGGCCGGCCATTGCCAGGTGCGGGTACCGTTTCGCCGGGAAATCACCAACCATCTGGGCACCGTGCACGCCATCGCCCTGTGCAATGCCGCCGAGCTGGCGGCCGGGGTCATGACCGATGTGTCGATTCCCGTGGGCGCACGGTGGATTCCCAAGGGCATGACCGTCGCCTACCTGGCCAAGGCCAAGGGCGATATCCGGGCAGTGGCCGACGGCAGCGCGGTGGACTGGTCCAGCGCCGGGGACAAGGTGGTGGCGGTAACGGCCTTCGATGGCGAGCAACAGGCGATGTTCACGGCGCAGATCACCATGAACGTGAAGCTGGCCTGAGCCATGAACGACAACGCCCCTCACGATGGAGGGGCGTTGGGTCACGCGGGCAGTGCGGTTACAGCTGGACCAGCTTGTCGATCTTCACGTCCGGATCGACATCGGCTTCGTAATCGACGCCGTCGATCTCGAAACCGAACAGGCGCAGGAACTCCTGCTTGTAGCCGGCGAAGTCGGTCAACTGGTACAGGTTTTCGCTGGTGACTTCGTCCCACAGCTGCTTCACGCGGTCCTGGACCTCAGGCTGCAGTTCCTTGTAGTCGGCGCGCAGGCGGCCTTCTTCGTCGATGATCGGGTTCGGGTTGTACAGGCTGTCCTTGTACAGGCCGTAGACCTGCTCGATGCAACCTTCGTGGCTGCCCTGCTCCTTCATCACCTTGAACAGCAGCGACAGGTACAGCGGCATGATCGGGATCGCCGAGCTGGCCTGGGTCACCACGGCCTTGAGCACCGATACCCGGGCATCGCCGCCCAGGTCCGAAAGTTCCTTGCGAATGCCGATGACCTTCTGGTCCAGGTCCTTCTTGGCTTCGCCGATGGAACCGTTCCAGTAGATGTCGTGGGTCAGCTTCTCGCCCAGGTAGGTGAAGGCGGTGGTCTTGGCGCCTTCGGCCAGGACGCCTGCCTCGTGCAGGGCGTCGATCCACATCTGCCAGTCTTCACCACCCATGACCGCCACGGTGCCGTCGATCTCTTCCTGGGTCGCAGGTTGCAGGGTGGTTTCCTTGACGATTTCCTTGTCGGTATCGACACCGCGCAGGGTCACGGACTTGCCCAGGGGCTTGAGGGTCGAGCTCAGCACTTCACCGGTCTTGGGGTGGGTGCGGCGCGGGGCGGCCAGGCTGTAGACCACCAGGTCGATCTTGCCCAGGTCGCGCTTGATGGTCTCGATGGTTTCGGCCTTGACCGCATCGGAGAAGGCGTCGCCATTGATGCTCTTGGCGTACAGGCCCTTTTGCTCGGCGAACTTGTGGAAGGCCGCGCTGTTGTACCAGCCGGCGGTACCCAGCTTGCCGTCGGCACTGCCGCGCTCGAAGAACACGCCCAGGGTATTGGCGTCACAACCGAAGGCTGCTGTGATCCGCGCCGCCAGGCCGTAGCCGGTGGACGCACCAAGGACCAGCACGTTCTTCGGCCCTGCGTCGATGGCGCCCTGCCGGGTGACGTAATCGATCTGTTGCTTGACGTTGGCCTCGCAGCCGACCGGGTGGGTCGTCACGCAGATAAAGCCGCGAACGCGGGGTTTGATGACCATACAGATTCTCCCAATTTCAAAGTGCCAGGCGCCGATAACGGCGGCGGCAGTGTCACTTGCACTAGTCGTAGACGCTCTCGCGGGCTTCGCGTCACCAACCGCTGGAATTTGTCCGGCAGGTCCGGGCATCCGGCTGCCAGGGGCGAGACTCTAGCAGCTGCGCAGGCAGGCTTCAGCATCCGTGCGAGGAAATCCCCCGGCGCCGGGTTCAGGGCATCATGTCCAGCGCCAGGCGCTTGCCCTTGGTACGCGCCTCGTACCAGGTCTGGACCACGTCCGGCAGGCTGTGCTTCCACTCGGGCTCGGTGGTGTAGTAGCGCACCCGCACTTCATCCTTGGGCCCCACCACCGCCAGCAGCGCGACCCACAGTTGCCCCTGGGCTCCCCGCACGAAAATCGCCGCATTGGTATTGGCCAGCCCCCGCAGCCACATATCGGTGACCTCGGCGCCCTTGAGCTCGGCCGAGGTGTCCTGGGAGAACGCCGAGCCGCTGTCGAGCAGGGTCTGGTAGTCCTTTTTCAACAGCTTCCGGGCTCGCTGGTCTTCCTCCTCGGTGCGCACCAGCGCGGTGGACAGCAAATCGTACTGATTCTCCAGGATCTGCCGGGAGGCCACGTAAAGCCCGTCGTAATACACCCCCGAACCGGCGCCGCAGGCATAGGAGTCGCCCTCCTGGGTCACTTGCAACAGGCCGTTGCGCGGGGTGAAGCGCAACGCGCAGCCATCGACGCCGTAGCGCGCTTCACCGTCCTTGAGCTCCAGCTTGCCTGCGAGCGCACCGGAATTGGCGCCCCCCATGGCCGACAGATCGAAGCTCAGACTCTCTTCGCCGGCGTGCCGGATCACCAGCTCACCGCCGTAGAACGGACTGACCGAGACCCGCTGCCAGGTGCCTTGCCAGTTGAACGGAATATTCACATGGCGCAGCACCATCAGGCGGCTCAGGTATTGGCTGCGCAGGCAGCCCAGATCAGCCTGGCACTGGTCGCGCTGCTTGAGCCATTCACGCTGGCCCAGGCGCAGCGCCTTGGGGTCCTTGGCCTCGCCCAGAGTCGCCGTCCAGGCCTTGCCCAGCCGGCTGTCCAGCTTGGCGGTGTAAGCGTCGGCGCAGATGGCCTTTTCACTGGCACTGGCGGCCTTGGCGCAGTCGAAACTGCTGGCTTGCACGCCCTGGGAACAGGCCAGGACCGCGAACAGCAAGCCAGAGGCTCGCAAGGGACGAACAAGGGGAGCGAACATGGGTCGATTCCATTCTGAAAAGGCGGCGCAAGAATAACTGCAGTGGCGTGTTTTCAGCGATATCCCGACGAAAAAAGCCCAGGGAATCGCCCTCTGAAGCCTGGCACAGAGCCGGCAGCTTTTATCGCGACAGGCGGCAACCAGTCGTACTAAGCTCTGCGTTTTGAAACTCCAAGGGCACTGCATGAAATGGATGCTGCAGGCACTGTTGCCGCTATTGAGCCTTGCGGCCCACGCGGGCGAACTGCGCATGCTGACCGACAACCATCCGCCGCTGCACTTCCAGCAAGGCGAGCGCATGGCAGGCTTTGGCGTCGATGTGGTGCAGGCCCTGGCCCAGCGCAGCGGTGATCGCATCCAGGTGCAGCAAAGGCCGATGCTGCGGGCGCTGCGCGATGCCAGCGAGGACGCCGACACCGCCGTGTTCACCATTTTGCGCACGGCCGAGCGTGAAACCCGCTACCAGTGGGTCGGCCCGCTGATGCAGACCGAAACCGCCCTCTACACCCGCAGCAGCGATGACACCCCGGTCAGCGACCTGCGCCAGACCCGGGGCCAGATTGCGGTGCCGCGCAAATGGCTGGTCTACAGCGTCCTGCGCCAGCAGGGCCTGGACAACCTGTGGGGCGTGGACAGCCCGGAGATCATGATGCGCCTGCTGCAGATCGGCCGTGTGCAGTACGTGGTCGCCGATACCATGAGCGTCGGCACCTTCGCCGCCGAGCAGGGCATGGCGCTGGAACAGCTGCGTTACCAGATCCCCCTGATGCAGCAGGATGCCTATATCGCCTTTTCGCCCAAGGTCGATCCCGCCCAGGTCGCCCGCTGGCAACAGGCCCTGCAAGCGATGGAGCAAGATGGCAGCCTGCAGCAGCTCAAGCAGCGCTGGAACATCGACCGGCCACGCTTGCAGGCAGATTGAGACGCACATGACTCGTCTCTATCCATGGACCCCCATGCCCCATCAGCTGGCGCTCACCTGTCCGCACTGCGCGGCCCGGGCCAGCTTCGAATTCCCGGTGGCGGCGACCATCGAACGCAAGGCCGATGTAGCGGGGTTCCAGGCCCACCCGCTGCTCGAGTACTGGCAGGAGCAAGACAGCTGCGGACACTACCGCCACTACGCCCTGTACTTTCCCGGCCTGCATGGCGACCCATTGCAGAGCCTGCAACAACTGCCCGAGGGCTACCGTGCCGAACAATGGCAACAGCCACGCTACTGGTACCGCAACCACGGCCTGGACCTGGGCTCGATCCATTGCGAACACTGCGACTACCAGGGCCGGCACGCATTGAACTGGCCGACCGAGGCCTATTATGCCGTGCCGTACAAAGGCCAGCTGCTGTGGGCCTACAACCGCGAGTCGGCCCTGGCGCTGCACGACTACCTGCTGTCCACCCACCGCACCCCCGGCGGCTATCCCTGGCAGCACTTCCTGCGACATATCCCCTCGTTGTTCAAGAGCCGCAAGGCCCGGGAACCCCTGACCCGCCTGCTCAAGCGCCTGCTCAGAGCCGCCTGAGGTCCTGGAGGGGGAATCGCGGCTGCAGGCGTTCAGCGCTGCGCCACCAGCCCCTCAACGCGCCCGCCAGTCCCGCAGCCATTGCAGGCCGGCGCTGGTGTCGCCACGGGGCCGGTACTCGCAGCCGACCCAGCCGGCATACCCCAGCTCATCCAGCAACTGGAACAGGTAGGGATAGTTCAGCTCCCCCAGGTCCGGCTCATGCCGGTCCGGCACCCCGGCGATCTGGATGTGGCCGATGCCGGCCAGGTCCCGGCGCAACTTGGTGGCCACATCGCCTTCGACGATCTGGCAGTGGTAGCAATCGAACTGCACCTTGAGATTGCTGGCCCCCAGTTCCCGACGGATGGCCTGGGCCTGGTCCTGGCGGTTGAGGAAGAACCCCGGCATGTCCCGGGTATTGATCGGCTCCAGCAGCACCGTGATGCCCAACTCGGCGGCCTGGGCACAGGCGTGGGCCAGGTTCTCCAGGTAGACCTCGTGGTGCCGGGTTCGCTGGCGTTCGTCGGCCAGCAACCCGGCCATCACGTGGATGCGTGGGCTGCCCAGCACCGCGGCGTACTCCAGGGCCCGGGCGAAACCTGCACGAAACTCCTGCTCGCGCCCGGGCAGCGAAACCGTGCCGCGCTCCCCTGCCGTCCAGTCACCCGGCGGTGCGTTGAACAGCACCTGCTGCAGCCCGTGATCGTCCAGGTGCTGCTTGAGCACCTCGGGACGATGGTCGTACGGAAACAGGTATTCCACACCACTGAAACCATCGGCCGCGGCTGCGGCAAAACGATCGAGGAAGGCATGTTGCGGATACAGCAGGCTGAGGTTGGCGGCGAAGCGAGGCATGGCGGCTCCAGGAACCCGAGGAAGAACGACGGTCAGAGGCGCAGGGTAATACAGGCACCGTGGGTGACGGCAAGGTGATGGCCGGCCACTGGCTATTCACACCGCTCGTCCCCTTCCCCTGCCGCCAGCCCCGCCACTGGTCGGAAGCCCCAGGGCACTGGTCGCCTGGCTGCTACAAACATTCACAGCCCTGATCTGGATCAGCATCGCCAGCGGAGTACTGGCCGAGGCTGGATTCACGAGGGCTGCTGACTGATGGTAGTGCCCTTCATCGCAACCCCGTTGACGCTCTCCATGGCGACGAGCTCAATGGCCTGTCTGGTTATGCTTGGATAAGGATGATTCAACATGGCAAAGATCGAGGTTTTATCGGGTGATTTCCTGCAAGGCACCGGTGAGTACCGGCACGGTACCTTCAGGCTCAAGACGGTATTCAACAGCTCCGGGGTCGACGTCAAGGCATCGGCGTTCCAGTCCCTGGAAATCGCCAGCGAAAGCCCCGTGACCAACCGGGACGCCCTGGGCTATGGGCTGGCCGGCGCCATGCTGCTGGGTCCGGTGGGCGCACTTGCGGGCTACCTGATGGCCGGTACCGAAAACGAAGTGACGTTCATCGGCACCTTCAAGGACGGCCGGCAACTGATGGCCGCCACCGATAGTGCAACTTACAAGGACATTTCCCAGCATCTGCTGAACTGATGCCTTGGCGGTCATACTGTATTCAAGTGCTCATGATGCTTTCAGCCATGGGCACTTTTTATTTATCCGCCGTACATATAACCAACCCTACAAGTTACTTCCCTCCTGGCTGAACCTCAGCTGAAAACTTCATCATCAATCATCCACTTCCGGGCAATTTGAACTTGACTCATGCAGGCGCCCTGAGTAAATTGCGCGGGCCGGTCAAACCGGCCCTTTTTTCAACTCACCAAAGAAGCCAATGGACACAGTATCTAGACGCTGTCTGGTCGCGGCCCCAGGGCACCGCCAGGCACTTAACCCTGAACAAGACGGGACTCGACTCCACGGTCGGGTAAGCTGCGCTAGAGCTTGACGCTCCAACGTAACTTGCCTCCTCCGGAGCCAGTCCGGTCGCGAGGCAAACGTTATGATCTTCACCTCCTCTGTAATGCCCGGGGTCCGCGCCTTCGCCGCGACCATGCGGGTCAAGCTGCGCCCTGAGCCCAAGGCCCGGGCCCATTCGCCCTTTTCCTGCGCCATGCCTGCCCACGCGGCCTCCCTGCGGGCCAACTGGCGCGTGTGCCCGGCTACCGGCCAGCTGCAACAGCGCTGGAGCTTCGACGATAGCCAGGACCCGCAGAGTCGGAGCGCGGCCCTGTTCCTGCAGCAGGCCGGTCTGATCTTCGGCCTGTATCTCGGGGCGCGCACCTAAGTTCCAGAAAACGATAACCATTGGTTATCCAGAGACAACTTCCTTACATAGGAACTTGTCGGAACCCTGCCGCCTTAAAGTTAATAAAGATACCGGAGAAAGTTATGGAAGAGGCCAGTAGTAGGTTCGCTGCCCCTGCAACTTCATTGCGCGGGCAGCGAACATCAAATCCTGAAAGACGCCCAGATCAAAATCGATCGCCAACCTGCGGTTCGACATACTTTCGCTCGCCTTTGATTAGTTGAGTGGCTCGTGTGTCGCGCCGTCAGCAAGCGGCAGGAGCACACACCCATGACTGTAAAGATCACAACTTCCCGCAACACCAGCGCCACCAGCGATAGCCACAAACTGTCGATGCGTGCCGCCCGCGAAGCCCAGAACGGCTTGGCCGTGACCCTGGCCAACGTCAACTCCACCACCGCCGGCCTCACCGAACTGGATGCCGAGGGCCGCCTGCAACGGGACGGCCACAACGAGGTCGCCCACGACCGTCCACCGCACGCCCTGGTGCAATTGCTGCAAGCCTTCAACAACCCCTTCATCTATGTGCTGATGACCCTGACCGGTATCAGTTTCTTCACCGACTTCTGGCTGCCGCTGCAGGCCGGCGAAGAAACCGATCTCACCGGGGTCATCATCGTCCTGGTGATGGTCCTGGCCAGCGGCCTGATGCGTTTCTGGCAGGAGCACCGCTCGGCCAAGGCCGCCGAGGCCCTCAAGGCCATGGTCCGCACCACCGCCGCGGTCCTGCGCCGCGAGCAGATGGGCATGCAGGCCCGGGTCCGCGAAGTGCCGATGCGCGACCTGGTGGTGGGCGACATCATCCAGCTCTCGGCCGGCGACATGATCCCCGCCGACATCCGCCTGATCGAATCCCGCGACCTGTTCATCAGCCAGGCAGTGCTCACCGGCGAAGCCTTGCCGGTGGAGAAATACGACACCCTGGGCGCCGTCCAGGAGAAATCCGCCAACGCCCAGGCCGCCGACCAGCAAGACCTGCTGGACCTGCCCAACATCTGCTTCATGGGCACCAACGTGGTCAGCGGCACTGCCACCGCCGTGGTGGTGGCCACGGGTGCGCGTACCTACTTCGGCTCCCTGGCCCGCTCCATCGTCGGCTCGCGCTCGCAGACCGCCTTCGATCGCGGGGTCAACAGCGTCAGCTGGCTGCTGATTCGCTTCATGCTGGTGATGGTACCCATCGTCCTGTTGATCAACGGTTTCACCAAGGGCGACTGGGCCGATGCCTTCATGTTCGCCCTGGCGGTGGCCGTCGGCTTGACCCCGGAAATGCTGCCGATGATCGTCAGCGCCAACCTGGCCAAGGGCGCCGCGGCCATGGCCAAGCGCAAGGTAGTGGTCAAGCGCCTCAACGCGATCCAGAACTTCGGCGCCATGGACGTACTGTGCACCGACAAGACCGGCACCCTGACCCAGGACCGGATCATCCTCGAGCACCATGTAGGCATCGATGGCCAGCGCTGCGACCAGGTGCTGCAACTGGCCTGGCTCAACAGCTACCACCAGAGCGGCATGAAGAACCTCATGGACCGTGCGGTAGTGGCCTTCGCCCAGGACAACCGGCATTTCACCCCGCCCGCTGCCTGGCGCAAGGTCGATGAGCTGCCGTTCGACTTCGTGCGCCGGCGCCTGTCGGTGATCGTCGCCGATGCCCAGGGCCAGCACCTGCTGGTGTGCAAGGGCGCCGTCGAGGAAATGCTCGAGACCGCCACCCAGGTACGCCAGGACGGCATCACCGTGGCGCTGGACGCCGAGCGCCGGGCGCAGTTGCTGCACCTGGCCGAAGGCTATAACCGCGATGGTTTCCGCGTGCTGCTGGTGGGCACCCGGGAACTGCCCAAGGGCCAGGCGAAAACCCAGTACAGCGCCAGCGATGAACGCGAACTGGTGATCGAGGGTTTCCTGACCTTCCTCGATCCGCCCAAGGAAACCGCCGGCCCGGCCATCGCCGCCCTGCGTGACAACGGCGTGGCAGTCAAGGTGCTGACCGGCGACAACCCCATCGTCACTGCCAAGATCTGCCGCGAGGTCGGCCTGGAAGTGGGCGAGCCGCTGCTGGGCCGCGAGATCGAGCACATGGACGATGACGTCCTGGGCCGGCTGGTGGAAGAACGCACGGTGTTCGCCAAGCTGACCCCGCTGCAGAAGTCGCGCGTGCTCAAGACCCTGCAAGCCAACGGCCACACCGTGGGGTTCCTCGGCGACGGGATCAACGACGCCCCGGCCCTGCGCGATGCCGACGTCGGCATCTCGGTCGACAGCGGCACCGACATCGCCAAGGAATCGGCGGACATCATCCTCCTGGAAAAGAGCCTGATGGTGCTCGAAGAAGGGGTGATCAAGGGCCGCGAGACCTTCGGCAACATCATGAAGTACCTGAACATGACCGCCAGCTCGAACTTCGGCAACGTGTTCTCGGTGCTGGTAGCCAGTGCCTTCATCCCCTTCCTGCCGATGCTGGCGATCCACCTGCTGCTGCAGAACCTGATGTACGACTTCTCTCAGCTGGCCCTGCCCTGGGACAAGATGGACAAGGAATACCTGGCCAAACCACGCAAGTGGGATGCCAACAACATCGGGCGCTTCATGATCTGGATCGGGCCGACCTCGTCGATCTTCGACATCACCACCTTTGCCCTGATGTGGTACGTGTTCGCCGCCAACAGCGTGGAAATGGCCGCGCTGTTCCAGTCCGGCTGGTTCATCGAGGGGCTGCTGTCCCAGACCCTGGTGGTGCACATGCTGCGCACCCGCAAGATCCCGTTCATCCAGAGCACCGCGGCCTTGCCGGTGATGCTGGCCACGGGGCTGGTGATGGCGCTGGGGATCTACGTGCCCTTCTCGCCGCTGGGCAGCATGGTCGGCCTGGTGCCGCTGCCCTGGGAATACTTCCCTTGGCTGGTGGGCACCCTGCTCAGCTACTGCGTGGTCGCCCAAGCCATGAAGACCCTGTACATCCGCCGCTTCAAGCAGTGGTTCTAACAGCCTGAAACGTGGCGCGGCCGCCCGTGGCGGTCGCTTGTGATCGAGACCCTTGACGCCACCGTCGGCGCGGCCAGCGCCGTGCCGACGGCGACACGGCTCGCCCGAAAAGGAGCATCGCCATGTACCTCAAGCCATTTTCGTCGTTGCAACGCGGCCTCCAGGCCCTGCTGGTCTGCGGCCTGTGCGCCTGCGCCCGGGTCCTCGCCCGGCTGGGCTGCCGCCTTTATGCACGGGGCCTGTTGAGCGCCGTTGAAATGCGTTTCGTGCTGGATTTGAGCGCCGCCCTCAGTCGCGCCTCGCTGCGCCTGGCGATCGCCTGAACCTGCACCCGTCCCGGGAGAACACTCATGTCGGGAACCACTCTTCTGATCAACCTGGCTGGGGCCATCGCCCTGCTGCTGTGGGGCTCGCAGATGATCTGCGGCTCGCTGTTGCGCGGGTTCGGCAGCCCGCTGCGCCATTGGCTCGGGCAACACCTGAACAACCGCTGGCTGGCGCTGCTGTGCGGCGTCGGCATCACCGGCGTGCTGCAAAGCAGTACGGCGGTGAGCCTGATGGCCAGTTCCTTCACGGCCGCCGGCACCCTGGGCCTGGCCCCGGCGCTGGCGGTGATGCTGGGGGCCAACATCGGCTCGACCCTGGTGGTCCAGCTGCTCAGCCTCGACCTTTCGCTGGCGGCCCCGGTAGCGCTGCTGGCGGGCTTCCTATGCTTTCGCCTGCGGGACGACTCACGCTTTGAAAGCATTGGCTGCGCGCTGATCGGCCTGGGGTTGATGCTCCTGGCCCTGGGCATGCTCGGCGCCACCCTGGGCGCAGTGGAAAGCACCCCGGTGTTTCGCCTGGTGATGGAAAGCCTCGATGGCGACCTGCTGCTGGCCCTGCTGGTGGCGGTCGTGCTGACCTGGATGTGCCACTCCAGCGTGGCCGTGGTGTTACTGATCGCCTCGCTGGCGGGCACCGGCCTGCTATCGCCGGCCACCAGCATGGCCCTGGTGCTGGGGGTCAATCTCGGCGGCGGCCTGCCATCGCTGTTCAGCGCCAGCGGCAACGTGGCCCGGCGCCTGCCCCTGGGCAACCTGCTGGTGCGCCTGGCCGGGGTGGCGCTGCTCCTGCCGTGGGTCGGCACCCTGGCTCAAGTCGATGGCGTGCGCCAGTTGCCCGGGGCACTGCTGGTGGTCTACCTGCACAGCGCCTTCAGCCTGGTCCTGGCGCTGCTGTTCATCGGTTGCACCGAGCCCATGGCCAAGTTGCTGGCCCGGCTGCTACCGGCCCCCGCGCCGGTGACCGACCCCGGCATGCCGCTGTACCTGGACGAGGCCGGGCTGGAAGTGGCCAACATCGGCCTGGCCAATGCCGCCCGCGAGGCCCTGCGCATGGCCGACATGCTTTCGGGCATGCTCGACCGGGTGCTGCACTTGCTGCGGACCTCGCAACCGGCCAGCGCCGACCAGGTACGCCGGATCGATCAGTCCCTGGACCTGCTCAGCGCCGCCATCCGCGCCTACCTGGCCGACATCGGCAAGGAAGGCATCAGCGACCAGGATGCCGACCGCTCCCAGGAGATCCTGCTGCTGGTGATCAACCTGGAACATGCCGGCGACATTCTCAGCAGCAGCCTGGCGCAACTGGCGCTGCGCCGCCTGCGTCGTGGCGAACCGTTCTCCGCCTTCGAGCTGGGCACCCTGGTGCCGCTGCACCAGGAACTGCTGGCCAGCCTGAGCCTGGCGGTCACGGTATTCCTGCGCGAAGACCTGCCCACCGCCCATCAACTGGTGGCGCGCAAGGAGAACGTACGCCGGCTGGAGGCCGCCGCCGGCCGCGAGCACTTTCGCCTGCTGCGCGAGAACAAGAGTGCCTGGGCCGAATCCGGCGACATCTTCCAGCGCCTGCTGCGCGACTATCGCCGGGTCCACCACCATATTGCAGCCCTGGCCTACCCGGCCCTGGAGCGGGCCGGCGAACGCGAGCTGGAGCACGGCTACCTCAACGAGCCGCTGCCCGACCAACCCAGCGAAGCCCGGGAGGACAGCCAATGCGTGTCCTGATCTGCGCCGGCCGCCACTGCGCCGACAGCCGCCTGTGCCGCCAGGCCCTCGACGCCTTCCAGCGCCTGCACCCGGTCCGCGTGGTGATCCACGGCGGCAGCCAGTTCCTCGGCGCGCACATCGAGGACTGGGCCCGGGAGGCCGGGGCCGACATCGTCCGCTACCCGCCCAACTGGCAGTTGCACGGCAAACACGCCGAGCGCCTGCGCAACCGCTTCATGCTGGCCGACAGCCGTCCCGACATCGTCCTCGCCCTGCCCGGTGGCGGCGATACCGAAGAACTGCTGGCCCAGGCCCGGGCCCAGGGCATCCGGACCCTGAGCCTGGGCCCGCAATGCCCTGCCCATCCATGACCCCAAGCATCGTCAAGCGCGCCACCGAACCGGCGCCCAATCCTGCGAGATCCGCCATGACCCAGCACCGCCCGCATCGCTCCTCCCGTTCCCACGCCTGGGGCCACGCCCTGCCCGCCGCGAAAAGCCGCATGCTCAAGCGCAATCTGCTGTTCCTCGCCATCACCGCCAGCGCCACCGCGGCCCTGGCCCTGTGCTCCAAGGCCCAGGCCGCCGGGGGCGCCTATGTGGTGGACAACGGCGGGATCAACGCCCCCGGTGAATGCAACGTCGACCTCTGGTATCGGAGCAATCGCCAGCAAGGTTCCGAACACGGCACCGTACTGGTCCCGGCCTGCACCTTCAGGCAACTGCCCGGGATCCAGTTGGGCGCCGCCCTGCAGCGTCAGTACGCCGACGATCACGGTGAAACCCAGGTCAGCCCACAGGTCAAGCTGGCCCTGCTGGACCGCGAAGACCTGGGCCTGCAACTGGCCCTGGCCGGTTCCGTCCACTGGGCGCTGAACCGCAACCACAGCTTCGACGGCGGCGATCTCAACCTGCCGCTGACTTTCAGCCCCAGCGACCGCTTGCACCTGAACCTCAATGCCGGCTGGAGCCATGCCTATGACGACGGCCAGCAGCACCATCGCTGGACCTGGGGCACCGGGGTGGAATACGACCTGCTGCAAAACCTCACCCTGATCGCCGAACGCTACGGCCAGCGCGGCGGCGAGCAGGCCTGGCAAGCCGGCCCGCGCCTGCATATCGGCCACGACCTGGACCTGGACCTGTTGCTGGGCCAGCACCTGACCGATCAGCGCGACCGCTGGCTGACCACCGGCGCCACCCTGCGCTTCTGACCCGGCCACACCAAGCCCTGTAGCCGCTGCTGAGCCCGCGAAGCTGCGCCAAGGCCCCCAGGGCCTTCCAACAATCGCCAGCCCCGTGGCCGCTCCGCGCCCGTGCGCAGCCTGCGGCAGCGGCTACACGAAGCCCATCACGCCGGTAACGGATACAGGGCGTCGTCGAACTGCTCCAGGCACGGGAACACCAGTGGCTGCTCATCGGCCACACGCTCCAGGCGCTGGCGGTACTGGGCCAGGAACCCTTCGCGCGCGTCCTGGCTGATATAGGGCACATGCCAGGCCACGAACGGCTCCAGCACCTGGCAACCGACGTAGGCCAGGGTGCCGCGCAGCAACGGACGCAGCATGTCCTCCAGCGGACCGTGGATCGCCCCCTCGCCGAACATGTGCTCGCGCCCGCCCAGGGTCAGGCTCAGCAGGGCCTTCTTGCCCACCAGGCCGCCCTGGTCGTAGAAACGCTTGCCGCCGTAGCACACCCCGGACACCAGCACCCGGTCGATCCAGCCCTTGAGCATGGCCGGCACCGAGAACCAGAACACCGGGAAATTGAGGATCAGCAGATCGGCCCACAGCAACTTGTCCAGCTCGCCCTGGATGTCGGCGGCGAGCCCGCCGTTCTTCACCCCCACCCGCTGCTCCAGGGCATAGACCAGGTACTCGGGGTTGTCCCGCTGGGCAAAGTCGGCGGCGCTGGCCACCGGGTTCCAGTCCATGGCGTACAGGTCGCTGACCCGCACCTGGTGCCCCTGGGACTCCAAGGTGCTGCGAGCCTGGTCACGCAGCGCGGCGGTGAAGGATTGCGGCTCGGGGTGAGCGTGGACGATCAGCACATTCATGGTGGTTCCTCGGGGTTTATTTATAATTGTTACCGTAACAAATACATTATTTTCCAGACAGCAGCCATCGCCACGCCGTTGAACAGCCGGCACTGGCATACTGGCGCCCTCCCAGGGATCTGCAGACACCCATGAGCCAGTCGACCCGCCTGATCACCGCTTCCTACATCCTGTCCTTCGTGGCCGCCAACGCGCCGCAGAAGCTGCGCACCGAGACCATCGCCAAATGGGTCAAGATCCACCCGGCGCGGGTGCGCAACCTGGTGTCGCAGATGGTCAAGGCCGATATCCTCGCCTCCTGCCGTGGTCCCAAGGGCGGCCTGACCCTGGCTCGCCCGGCGGCGCAGATCACCCTGCAGGACGTCTACGACGCGGTGCAGGAAAGCTCGCTGATCGCCGAGAAGATCGACAACCCCTTCTCCGGCATGGAAGAGCACTGCAAGGTGTTCGACGTCTTCACCCGGCTGTTCAGCCTGCTGGAGCGCAACATGCGCCAGGACCTGGCCAACATCACCGCCGACCAGCTGTTCGTGGCCTTCGACCCGCCCCTGGAAACAGACCGCCCATAACCCCACAGGACCTTCCAACGATCCCCAATTTTGCGGCCGCTGCGCGCCCGTGCGCAGCCTGCGGCAGCGGCTACACCAAGCCTGTAGCCGCTGCTGAGCCCGCGAAGCTGCGCCAAGGCCCGCAGGGCCTTCCGACGATCCTCCGCCTAGGCGAGGCAATCGCTGGCGCAGCGAGCGATGCGCCGGCAGGCTTCGCGCAGGGCCTCGGGCTCCAGCACCAGGCCCAGGCGGATATGCCCGGCGGCGCTGGGACCGAAGGCTTCGCCGGCCAATACCGACACCCCCTGCTCATCCAGCAGCCGTTCGCTGAAAGCCTGGGCACTGAGGCCCGTGGCACGGATGTCGACCATCACGAACATGCCGCCGTCAGGCTTCAGCGGCCGGGCGCCCGGGCAGTCGGCCAGGCAATCGCAGACCAGGTCGCGCCGCTGGCGGTAGGCCTCGGTCATCGCCGCCAGCTGCGGCAAGGGCTGCTCCAGGGCGACGATGGCGGCGTCCTGGATGAACTCCGGCGAGCCATAGAGCATGCACAGCGCCAGGTTCTCCAGGTGCGCGGCCAGGGACGCCGGGGCCACCACCCAGCCCAGGCGCCAGCCGGTCATGGCATGGGACTTGGACAAACTGTTGAGGGTCGCGGTGCGCTCGGCCATGCCCGGCAGGCTGGCCGGGCTGACGTGCTCGCCCTCGTACAGCAGTTCGCTGTAGACCTCATCGCAGATCAGCCACAGGTCATGCTCGATGCACAGCGCCGCCAGGGCCTCCCAGGTGGCCCGGGAAATGCTCGCCCCCGTGGGGTTGTGCGGGCTGTTGAGCACCAGCGCCCGAGTCTTGCCGGTGATGCGCGCGGCCACGTCTTCCGGACGCACCTGGAAGCGCTCCTCGGCGCGTACCGGCAGCGGCACCACCTGGGCATTGCAGGCGCCGAACACCGCCTCGTAGGTGACGTACATCGGCTCGGCGACGATCACCTCGTCGCCCGGGTCCAGCAGGCATTGGGCGACGCTGTACAGCGCGCACTGGGCGCCGGCCAGCACCACCACTTCATCGGCCTGCACCACCTGCCCGCAGCGCAACTGGTGACGGCGGGCGATGGCCTCGCGCAGGGCCCGCTTGCCGCGCACATCGGCGTAATGGGTGTGGCCAGCGCGCAGGCTGTCGATGGCCGCCTGGACGATGGGCTGCGGGGTGTCGAAGTCCGGGTCGCCCACCGACAGCAGCCACACCGGCTCGCCCCGCTCGCGCTTGGCCAGGGCCCGGTAGTGGATGTCCCAGGCCGCAGCGCCATCGCCGGCGATACGTTGGGTCAGCTTGGAAAAACGCATGGCGAAACTCCTGGCAAGGAAATGAAGGTCAGGCCTGGGCGCAGGCGTGCTTGAGTTCGATCAGCGTCACCCCGGGCTGGGCGAACCCGCGGCGCAGCGCTTGTTGCAGCTCGTCGAGGCTGGCCGGCTGGCTCACCGGGCAACCGAAGGCCCGGGCCAGGGCGATGAAGTCCGGGTTGCGTGGCAAGACCCCGATGGGCTCGATGTCCAGGGCCTGCATGTCATCGCGGATCTGGCCCAGGGCGTCGTTGTTCCACAGCAGCACCACCAGCGGGCTGTCCAGCTCCTCCACCGCCGTGGCCAGCTCCTGCACGGTGTAGAGAAAACCACCGTCGCCCACCAGCACCAGGCCCGGGCGGCCGGGCGCGCCGAGCTTGGCGCCGATGGCCGCCGGCAGGCCGTAGCCCAGGGTGCCGTAGCCAGTGGGGTGCAACCAGCTGCGCGGCCCCTGGCTGGGGTACAGGTAGTTGCCGCTGTAGGCCAGCTGGGTCATGTCGCTGCTGATGAAACCGCGCTCGGGCAGCTCGGCCGCCACCCGCTTGAGAATCTGCTGGTGAATGCGCTGCAAGGGCCCCTGCCCTTCGTCCACGGTACGACGCAACCGAGCCACCGCATCGACCGCCCAGCTGGAGTCCGCTGGTGGCTGTTCCAGGTCGTCGAGCAAGGCTTCCAGGGTCTGCCGGGCATCGCCGTGCAACGCCACGGCGCAGGGGTAGAAGTCGTTGAACTTGCGTGGGTCGAGGTCCAGCCGCACTAGCTGCCCGTTGAGCGGCAGGCGCTCGCGCCAGTAGTCGGTGTCGGCCATCTCGGTGCCCACCGCCAGCACCACATCGGCCTGGCTGATCAACTGCCAACCGGGCTCCACGCACAGGGTCGCGCCGGCATTGAGCGGCGCCTGGTCCGCCAGCAGGCCCTTGCCGGCGACGCTGCTGAAACACACCGCGCCCAGGCGGGTCGCCAGTTCCTGCAAGGCCGCGCCGGCGTGCAAGGCGCCACCGCCGGCGATGATCATCGGCCGCCTGGCCAGGCGCAGCAGGTCCGCCGCCTGGTGCACATCCGCCGCTGCGGCGGGACCACGGGCCGGGCGTCGCCGCACCTCGCCAGTCCAGTCCCGGGCCACCGGGGCCGCCAGCACATCCAACGGCACCGAGAGATGCACCGGCCGCGGGCGCTCGCTGTCGAACACGGCGAAGGCCCGGGCCAGCAGCTCGGGCAGGTCCTCGGGGCTCAGGGCCAGCGCCGAGAAGGCGGTGATCGGCGCGGTGATGGCGCGCTGGTCCTGGGTTTCGTGCAGCGAGCCCCAGCCCTTGCCGAGGCTGGCGCTGTGGTTGACGCTGGAAATCACCAGCAGCGGGATCGAATCGGCATAGGCCTGGCCAATGGGCGTGGCGACGTTGGTCACCCCCGGGCCGCTGATGACGAAGCACACCCCGGGCTTGCCGCTGACCCGCGCATAACCGTCGGCCATGAAGCCTGCGCCCTGTTCGTGGCGGGTCAATACATGGCGGATGCCGCTGCCGGGCAGGCCGCGATACAGCTCCAGGGTGTGCACCCCGGGGATGCCGAATACCGTGTCGACGCCGTAGCCGGCCAGCAGCCGCACCAGGGCCTGGCCACCGGTCAAGGTCTGTTCGTGCATGTCTCTCTCCTCATACCCGGCCAAGGCGAATCAACGCATCGACCGCGACGGTGCCGCGGGCACCGACCAACAATGGGTTCACATCCAGTTCCAGCAGGGTTGCCGCGTGTTCGCAGGCGTAATCGGCCACCGCGCCGATGGCCGCCACCAACGCCTCCAGGTCGGCCGCGGGGCGCCCGCGAAAGCCTTGCAGCAAGGCGGCGCTGCGCAGTTGCAGCACGGCCTGGCGGATCGCTGCCGGATTGGTCGGCAGCAGCAGGCTGCGACTGTCCTTGAGCAGCTCCACCAGCACCCCGCCGGCGCCGATCACCAGCGCCAGGCCGAAATGCTCCTCGCGCTTGATGCCGACGATCAGCTCGGCCAAGGGCGGCGCGGCCATGGGCTCCAGCAGCACCCGGTCGAAGGCCACCCCCGGGGCATGTTCGGCGATCCGCGCGCGCATCTGCCGCAGCGCCGCCCCTAGCGCCTCGGGGTCCTTGAGGTTGAGGGCCACCGCGCCGGCTTCGGTCTTGTGCGGCAGCTCGACGCTGACCGCCTTGAGCACCAGCGGGTAGCCCACCGCCGCCGCTGCGCTCAGGGCCTGCTCGGGGGTGCTCAGCAGGCCCTCGGGAATGCGCAGGCCAAATTCCCCCAAGGCCTGCTTGGATTGCCATTCATCCAGCAGTTGGCCTGCGCCCTCCAGGGCCTCGGGACACAGCGGCACCAGGGCCGCCTCGCCCAGCTCCAGCAAGGCCTGGCGCCGGCCCTGGTAGGCGGCGATCCGGCCCCAGGCCGCCAGGCCGTCCTCGACCCCTTGCAAGGCCGGGATGCCCAGGGTGTGCAGGCGCTCCCGGGCCGCCGCCGGCAGCAGTTCGGGGAAGGCCGAGGTGACGAAACCGCGCTTGCCATGGCGTTGCAACGCGGTGCAGAACAGCTCCAGCAGCAGGTCGCATTCCTTGCGCTCGCCGGTGAACTCGGCCGGGTAATCCAGCACCAGCATGGCGCTGTCGGCTGCGCTGCCCAGGACGGTATCGAGCATCTGCTGCAAGGCCTGGGCATCGCCCCAGATAGCGGTGGTGAAATCCAGCGGATTGACCAGGTTGGCGTACCCCGGCAGCACCTGGGCCAGCACCTGGCATTGCTCGCTCGCAAGCTTGGGCAGCTCCAGGCCATTGCGCTCGGCATAGTCGGCGATCAACCCGGCATCGCCCCCGGAACAGGCCAGGGCCATCAACCCTGGGCCCACGGGCAACTGGCCGCAGGACGCGGCCTTCAAGGTCTCGACAAAACTCACCGGGCCGCTGACGCGGATCACCCCCAGGCGCTGGAACAACGCGTCGTACAGCGCATCGGAACCGGACAGCGAACTGGTGTGGCTCAGCGCCAACTCGGCGCCGATCTGCGACACCCCGGTCTTCAGGGCGATGACCGGAATGCCCTTTTCCAGGGCCTTGTACGCGGCCCGGGCGAACCCCGGCACGTTCTTCAGGCCTTCCAGGTGCAAGCCGATGGCGGTGACGCGGGGTTCGTCCAGCAGCACGTCCATCAATTCGGCGATGCCCAGTTGCGCCTGGTTGCCCACCGAGGCCATGTAGGCCACCGGCAGCGAACGGTCGCTCATGGACAGGTTGTAGGCGAAGTTGCCGCTCTGGGTCAGCACCGCCACGCCCCGCTCCACCTGCTGGCCGCCGTGGGCCACCGGCCACAGCGCTGCGCCGTGCAGGTAATCCAGCAGGCCGTAGCTGTTGGGCCCGAGCAGGGCCATGTCGCCGGCGGCCTGCAGCAGTCGCTGCTGCAGGGCCTGGCCCTCGGCGCCGATCTCGGCGAACCCCGAGGCGTAGCAGATAGTCCCGCCCGCGCCCTTGGCCGCCAGCTGGGCAACGCAATCCAGGGTCAACTCGCGGTGGGTGGCGACGAACACCGCATCCGGGCCGCAAGGCAGTTGATCGATGCTGGCCACGCAGGGCACGCCGTCGATCTGCGCGTGCTGCGGGTTGACCAGCCACAGGTCGCCGGCAAAACCGCCCTCGGCGCAGCGCTTGAGGGCCCGGGCCATGCTGCGGCCGCCGACGAAGGCCAGGTGCCGGGGCGCCAGCAGGCGCTTGAGGTTGTCACGTAGGGTCTGGGACATGGTTCGGTTCTCCAGGTCATTCAGCGCAGCAACGGCCGCAGCAGTTCACGGGAAATGATGTGCCGCTGGATCTCCGAAGTGCCCTCCCAGATCCGCTCGATCCGCGCATTGCGCCAGATGCGCTCCACCGGGCCTTCGTCCATCAGGCCCATGCCGCCGTAGATCTGCACCGCCTCGTCGGCCACCTTGCCCAGCACTTCGCTGGCGAACAGCTTGGCCATGCCAGCCTCGCCGTCGGTCATGCTGCCCTGGTCCATCTTCCAGGCGGTGTGCAGGGTCAAGAGCTCGGCGGCGCGGATCTGCGTGGCCATGTCCGCCAACTTGAACGACACGCCCTGGTAGCTGCCGATGGCCTGGCCGAACTGCTTGCGGTCCGCCGCCCATTGCAGGGAGGCGTCCAGCGCTCGCTGCGCCTGGCCCACGCAGTTGGCCGCGACCATCACCCGCCCGGCGGTGAGCCAGGCGTTGGCCACCTCCCAGCCCTTGCCCACCTCCCCCAGCACCTGGTTGGCCGGCACCCGGCAGTCGTCGAAGAACATCTCGAAGGTGTGGTAGCCGCGGTTGCTCACGCACCTGGGGCCACGGCGAATGGTCAGGCCCGGGGTGTCGCGATCCACCAGGAACGCAGTCACGGCATTGCGCTGGCGGCCGTTGTGCTCGTAGGTGCCGGTGACGGAGAAGACGATGGCGAAATCCGCATGCCCGGCGTGGCTGATGAAGTGCTTGGCGCCGTTGATCACGTAGTCGCCGCCTTCACGCACGGCACGGGTCTTGATCGCATTGGCATCGGAGCCGGCGCCGGGCTCGGTGAGGGCGAAGCAGTCGATCTTCCTGCCTTGCACGCAAGGCAGCAGGTAGTCGCCGATCTGCGAGCCGGTGCAGGCCATGAGGATCTTCGACGGCCGGGCGACGAACACATGCAAGGCCCAGGAACACTTGGCCAGTTCGCGCTCGATCAGCGCCTGGGACAGGTAGTCGAGGCCGCCGCCACCGACCTCCTCGGGCATGTTGAAGGCGTAGAAGCCGGCGGCGACGGCCTTGTTGCGGATCTCTGCCGCCAGCTCGACCGGGACCTCGTCAGCGCGGTCCACGGCTTCTTCGTGGGGCAGTAACTCCTTGCTGACAAAACTGCGGACTGCATCGACCAACATTTCTTGTTCTTGGCTGAGTTGGAAGTTCATGGCGCTACCTGTGGCGGGTTGACGGTGCGAAATAAGTGGATTGGGGCGCGGCTCAGCGACCGATGAAGCGTGGCGGGCGTTTTTCCGTGGCCGCGCGCAGGGCCTCGGCGCCGTCGGCACTGCGCCCGCACAGCAGGCCAGCGGCCAGTTCGGCGGCCAGTTGCTCGGGCAGGTCGCGCTCGGCGCCTTCGCGCAGCAGGCGCTTGGTCTGGGCGAAGGCGAAGGTCGGGCCATTGGCCAGACGGCCGGCCAGCTCGCTGACGGTGGCGTGCAGTTGCTCGTCGGCGCAGACCTCGCCCACCAGCCCGGCAGCCAGGGCGCGTTCGGCGCTCCAGAGCTCATCGAGGAAGAGCAGGCGCTTGGCCTGTTCGCTGCCGATCAACCGAGGCAAGTGCCAGCTGGCACCGGCATCCGGCGCATAGGCCATGCCGGTGTAGCCGGCCTTGAACCGCGCCGACTGCCCCGCTACCCGCAGGTCGCAGCACAGTGCCAGGTCCATGCCGGCGCCCACGGCCGTGCCGTTGATGGCGGCGATGGTGGGCTTGTCCAGGCTGTGCAGGCAGCTCATCAGGGCGTGGGCGGTTTCGGTCCAGCCGTAGCTTTCCAGGGCGCCCCGGGCCTCGGCCTCGGCCCATTCGGCCAGGTCGGCGCCGGCGCAAAAACTGCGGCCGCTACCGCCCAGCACCACCACCCGCACCGCCGGGTCGTCCTGGCAACGCTCGAGCAAGGCATGCAATTGGCGCAGGCCGGGGATGTCCAGGGCATTGCGTTGGTCCGGGCGGTTGAGGGTGATCCAGGCGATACCCGCCTCGGTCTGGCAAAGCAGCGACGATGAAGTGCTCATGGGCGTCCTCGAATGATTGTATTTGGCATGAGGGAGGTGACTTGCGGACCATACTAAACGAGTGTTCAACAAGCCGGCAATTGCTCGACCGGAGCTCCGACCAAAGCCGGATTATCTTTATATCTTGTTGTTTTTATTGAATAAATCACAAATATAGCGGCCCATGAGCGAGCCGCCGTTACAACTTCGAACAAGCCACTACAACCCCGTTGCGGCCGCTGCGCGTCCGTGCGCAGCCTGCGGCAGCGGCTACACCAAACCCTGTAGCCGCTGTCGAGCCAGGGCGAGGCTGCGCAAAGGCCCGCAGGGCCTTCAGGCATGGGGGGTGACAGGCAGACCTTGCGGCCGCTACGCATTCGTACCCAACCTACGCCAGCGACCACACGAAACGCGGGCCTTCAGGTGGCGGCGGCCAATGGCTGGGCCTGGCGCTTGCGGTTCATCAGGTAATAGGCGCCATAGCACAGAGCGATAAACCCCGACCCCCAGTACAGCGAGGGGCGCTGGGTTTCATCCAGGGCCAGGAACACGAACAGCGAGCTGCACAGGACGATGCACAACAACGGCACCAGGGGGAACCAGGGCGCGCGGTACTTGAGTTGTTCCAGCTGCCCGCCCTCGCGCAGGAACTGGCGGCGGAAGCGGTACTGGGCCAGGGCGATGACGATCCAGGTCACGGTGCCGGCCATGCCGCTCACTGCCATCAGCACCATGAACAGGGTGTCGGCGGCGATGAAGCTGGTCATCAGCGAAATCAGGGCAAAGCACAGGGTGATCGCCAGGGCCCGCAGCGGTACGCCCTGCTTGCTCAGGGGCGACAGCGCCTTGGGCGCCATGCCGCTCTTGGACATGGCCCAGAGAATGCGGGTCGAGGCATAGAGCCCGGAGTTGCCCACCGAGAGAATCGCCGTGAGGATCACGAAGTTCATCAGGTCCGCGGCATAGGGAATGCCCACCATGTCGAACACCTGCACGAAGGGGCTTTCCACCAGCCCGGCCTGCTGCCAGGGGATGATCGCCGCCAGCACCATCACCGCCAGCACGTAGAAGATCAACACCCGGAACACCACGTTGCGCACCGCCCGAGGAATGCTCTTTTCCGGCTGGTCGGTCTCTCCCGCCGCCACGCCCATGATCTCGCAGCCCTGGAAGGCATAGACCACGGTCATCATCACCGCGAACACCGCCGGCAAGCCATTGGGAAACAGCGAATCGCCGGTGAGGTTGTCGAACATCGGCGCCGGGGCGCCATTGGGCAGGTCGATGACGCCGAAGATCACCAGGGCGCCCACCACGATGAAGCTGAGGATCGCCAGCACCTTGATCCCGGCGAACCAGTATTCGGCCTCGCCGAAGGCGCGGGTGGCCAGCGCATTGATGCCGAACAGCAAGGCGACGAAGAACGCCGACCAGTACCAGATCGGCACCCCGGGGAACCAGCGCTGCATGAGCATGCCCGCCGCGGTGAACTCCAGGCCCACGGTGGTGGCCCAGCTCATCCAGTAGACCCAGCCGATCATGAAGCCGGTGGCCGGGCCGATGTACTTCGTGGCATGGGCCTGGAACGAGCCGGACACCGGCATCTGCACCGACAGCTCACCCAGGCAGACCATTACCAGGTACATCAGGAAACCCGCCACCAGGTAGGACAGGATCGCCCCCCAGGGACCACCCTGGTTGATGGTGACCCCGGAGCCCATGAACAGCCCGGTGCCGATCACCCCGCCCAGGGACAGCATGAAGATGTGCCGGCTCTTCAATGAGCGCGTCAGTTGGATGCCTTTGCGTTCAGTCGTGGTCGTCATGGCGCACCTCAGCAGTCGGTGAGGCGCAGGGCGCGGTTCGAGGGGATATGGCGAGACAGGGAAGCAGCTTGCAGGCGGTTCATTATTATTATCTCCAATAAGCTTCGAAGACCGCGCCGGGCGCGGCTCAAGCGATTATTGGAAAGCCATGTAAGTTCGGGTTGAAGCAAAAGATCGAAGATGTAAAAAGTCGTAAGTTTTTTGTACCTCAGGCCGCCAGCAGTTGTTCCAGGGCCATGCGCGCCCGCTGCCAGGCCTGCTGCAGATGTGGCACCTGGGCCGCCATTGCCGCGACGCCGGACTGCCCGGCCGCATCCTCCAGCGCCCGCAGCACCCGGGCCAGTTCGCAAAAGCCCAAGGAGTCGGCACTGCCGGCCAGGCGGTGGGCCAGGTGCTGCACCTGGGTACTGTCGGCCGCCGCCAGGGCCTCATCGAGCAACGGCCGTTGCTGGTCCAGGGTGCTCGCCAGGACCTTGAACAGCCCCTGCAACTTCTGCTCCCCCAGCAGGCTGCGGTGGGTGTCCAGCAGTTCCTGGTCGAGCACGCCCTCGGCGCTCCGGGCTGGCGGCGCCAGTGCCTCGCTGGCCTGCTCCGCGATGGCCAGGACCTGGCGAAGGCTGTCCATCTGCAAAGGCTTGCCGAGGATGCCCTGCATCCCCGCCTCCAGGTAGCTGCGCACCAGGGTTGGCTGGACGCTGGCGGTCAGGGCGAAGATCCGCGCCTGGCGATTGGGGCCCGGGCGCCGGCGCAGCTCGCGACACAGCTCGATGCCACTGATGCCGGGCAGTTGCACATCCAGCAGCAACAGGTCGAAGCCCTGGTGCCGACACAGCTCCAGCGCCGCCTCGCCGTCCTCGGCCAGCCACACCTGGTGTCCGTCGCGCTCCAGCAGGCCCTGGGCCACCTCGCGGTTGAGCGCCACATCCTCCACCACCAGGATCTCCAGCCCCGGCACCGGCGCCGCGACAGGCCGAGGCGCCGGCAGCCCCTGCCCCACGCCCAGGGCCAGTTCGAACCAGAAGCGACTGCCCTGCCCCAGCTCGCTGTACACCCCGATGCGCCCGTCCAGTTGCTGCACCAGGTGCTTGCAGATCGCCAGGCCCAGGCCGGTGCCGCCATAGCGCCGGCTCACCGCATCGCTGGCCTGGACGAAGCGCTCGAAGATTTTGTCGCGCATCGAGGCCGCGATGCCGATGCCGTTGTCGGCCACCGAGCAACGCAGCCGTTGCTGCTGTGGTCCATCGTCCAGCACCTGGACCTCGACCCGCACCCAGCCGCCCTCGGTAAAGCGGATGGCGTTGGCCAGCAGGTTGCTCAGCACCTGGCGCAGGTACTGCTCGGCGCCATGCTGCCCCGACGCCAAGCGTGGATCGACCTGCACCTGCAGCCGTGTGCCGTGCTCCCGGGCGCGGGGCTCAAGCAGTGTGGTGACTTCCTCCAGCAGCTGGCGCAGGGAAAAGTCCCGGGCCTCCGGGCGGCTTTGCCCTTCCTCCAGGCGGGCGAAGGACAGGACTTCATTGAGGATCGTCAGCAAGCCTTCGCCGGCCTTGTGCAAGGCCTGCAAGCGCTGGCGGTCCTGGTGCTCGAGCGGCGCGCCGCGCAGCAACTCGGCCATGCCGAGGATGCCGTTCAGTGGCGTGCGCAGTTCGTGGCTCATGGTGGCCAAGAAGCGCGACTTGGCCAGGTTGGCCGCCTCGGCCTCGTCCTTGGCGTGCATCAGGCTGGCGGTACGGCGCTGGACCATTTTCTGCAATTCGTCGCGCTTGTCCTGCAAGGCCAGGCGGTCCTGCTCACGGCGCAGGGTGTCGTCGAGAATTGCCCGGCGCATGTCGTCCAGGGCCCCGGCCACGGTGTCGATCTCGTCGCCGCCCGGGCGCTGGCGCTTGTCCAGGCGCAGGGGCTGGTGCAGGTCGCCGCCGGCCACACGGCGGGCGAATTCGGCCATGACTTGCAGGTGCCGGGTGACCAGGCGATAGAACAGCCCGGACAGCGCCACCGCCAGGCCGCAGAGGAACACGCTCATCCACAGCAGGCTGGCCAGGCCGGTGGTGTACAGGCGCCGATACACCGCCCCCAGGTCGGTGCTGACCTGCAATTCGCCCAGCTCGCGACGGGGCCCGGACGGCGGCTGGTAGCTCAGGGCGAAGCGCTCCACCCGCAGCGGCCCGATCAGCTCGGCACTGCCCTGCTGCAGGTCGAAATCACTGCTGAGCAGGTGCACCCGGGCCACGTCGGAGAAATCCACCAGGCCCTGCAGTTGCACCGTCAGCTGTTCCTGGTTGAGGTCCCACAGATTGCGTTCCAGGCTGCCCAGGTAACCGGCGCGGATCAGCTCCATGCGGCTGTCGATGTCGCGCATCTCGCGCCGGTACTCGAAGTACAGCTGCACGGCGCTGGCCAGCACGGTGAAGCACAGGCTGAACAGCAGGATGAACAGCAGCAAGCGCCGCAGCAGGCCCCCGGGCCGCGGGCCGATCATCGCGCAGCACCGGCTTGGGCCTTGAGCATGGCGCGGTAGTCGTCCTGGCTCTGGTCCAGCCAGCGCTGGATCGCGCCGCTGTCGACCTGGCGCTGCAACTGCACGTCGATCTCGTCCAGGCGCGCCGCCAGCGGCGAATGCCGCGACACCGCCAGGCGCAGGTAGTCGACGCTGATCGCCTGGGGCAAGGCGACGATGTCCTCGGCGCCCGGCAAGCGTTCGATGAACAGTTGCCCGGTGCGCCGCTCGTGGGGGATGAAATCGATGCGCTGGCGGATCAGCTTGCCGAAGTTCTGCTGGCTGCTGGAGACCCATTCGATGTTGCCGTGCTGCACCACCTCGCGGTCGAAATCCTGGCCGTAGCTCTCGCCGAACAGCAAACCGCCGCGGTAGGCCGTCAGGTCTTGCAGGTGCTGGAAACGCGGCAGATGCCGGCGATTGACGAACAGCGCCACCTCCTCGCGCAGCACCGGCACCCGGGAAAACACCAGGTCCTGCTGGCGCTGGCCGGTGCGGTAGGCCAGCACCACGTCCACCCGGCCGGCGGCGGCATCGAGCAGGCAGCGCTTCCAGTTGCCCAGCACCACCACCTGTACCTGGTAACCCAGCTCCCCCAGCACCTGGCGCACCAGGTTCGGGGCCAGGCCGCGCATCTGGCCCGCGTCGCTCCAGGAAATCGGCGGGTACACCGGGTAATCGCAATATTTCAGGGTCGGCCTGGGCTCGGCCAGCGCCGCGCCGGCCAGCAGCATCAGGCCCAGGCCCCAGGCGCGGTGCAGCACGTCAGGCGGCCACGCTGGCGGTGAACAGGTAGCCGGCGCCGTGGATGGTGATGATCAGCTCCGGCTCGGCCGGATCATCGTGCAGCTTGCGTCGCAGGCGGCCCACCAGCACGTCGATGGAGCGGTCGCTGGGCACCCACTCACGGTTGCGGATCTGGTCCATCAACTGGTCGCGGCTGAGGGTGTGGCCGCTGTTGCGCAGGAACACGCTGAGCAACTGGTATTCGCCATGGGTCAGCAGGGTCTCGCCACCACGGGCGTCGATCAGCCGGCGGCGGTCGGTGTCCAGGGCCCAGTCGGCGAACTGCTTGACCGGGCTGGGTTGGCTGGCCGGCGCTGGCGGCTGGCGGGCATGGCGCACGCGGCGGATCAGGTTCTTGGCCCGGGACACCAGCTCGCGGGGGTTGAGGGGCTTGATCACGTAGTCGTCGGCGCCGCATTCCAGGCCGACGATGCGGTCGATGTCGTCGTTGCGCCCGGTGATCAGGATGATCCCCACCTCCGAGCGCACCCGCAGCTCGCGGGTCAGGGTCAGGCCGTCCTTGCCGGGCAGGCGGATATCGAGCATCAACAGATCGACCGTGTGCTGGTCGAGGAAGCTCTCGGCCTGTTCCGCCGTGGCGGCGCAATGCACGTCGTAGCCTTCCTGGGACAGATAGGCCTGGAGCAGTTCGCGAATCAACGGATCGTCGTCGACGATCAATACCCGAGGAGTCATCGCCTGTGTTCCTGATTATTTTTATTAGAGGTGTCGCCTTGTGCGCAGCAGCCTAGCCATTACTGAACAATCGATCAACAGCCCTGTGTCGGCTGGCGAAAGCCCCGTCCCTGGCTGGCGAGCAGGCCCTCGACCCAGGCTTCGCAGATCTGCACGCCCTGCTGCGGACTGAAGGTCCCGGGGTTGAGCCCGGACTCCAGCCACAGGCCGTCGAGCAAGGCGCTGAGGCTGATGGCCGCCAGGTCCGCGTCGAAGGCGGCCCAGGCCTGGTCCCCGGCCAGGCTGGCCAGGAGCCCCGCCAGTTCGTTGCGGTACTCGGCGTAGGAATGGTCGTGGGCCTGGTTGATCGCCTCGGCGGTCTTCACCGCGCCCCAGAACGCCAGCCAGGCGTCCAGCAGTTGCGGGTCCAGCAGCTCGGCGCAGAACGAGGCCCGGAAGAACGCCGACAAACGCTCCCGAGGCGCCGGCGCGGCCTGGTCCATGGCTTCGCGCAGCAGGTTCATGACCCGCCCGGTGATCGAGCGATAGGCCTCGGCCACCAGTTCGTCCTTGCCGGAATAGTGATGGCTGATCAGCCCCACCGAGACCCCGGCCTCGGCGCTGATCTTGCGGATCGACGCGCCCTGGAAACCGTGGAGCTTGAGGCAGGTCAGGGTCGCCTCGATCAGCTCGGCCTTGCGCAACCCGGGTTCCAGGCGGGAGAAGCGCGCTTCCTGATTCATGGGGCATGACTCCTTGGCAATGACGGGAAATGACAGTTGAACGACTGTACAACAAGCCTTTGTGGAGTGGCCAGATTCCCAGTGGCCGCCAGGACGGTGTTGGCCGAGTGTTCGCTGAAGGCCCTACGGGCCTTGTCGCAGCCTCGCTGCGCTCGACAGCGGCTACAGGGCTTCGTGTAGCCGCTGCCGCAGGCTGCGCACGGGCGCGCAGCGGCCGCCGAGGGATCAGTCGCGGTAGTCGGGGGCGATGCGTTCGAGCAGGCGCAGCAGCGCCGCCCAGGCCAGCTGCATCGCATCCGGATCGCTCAGCTCGCCTTCTTGCAACGGCCGGCCCGGGTCGTTGAACTGGCGCTCGGTGTGGGCGCAGACCGCGTCCGGCGGCAGCACGATCTCCCCTGCGGCCTGGGCCGCCAACTGGATCTCGCAGGCCTTCTCCAGGTAATACATGCGCAGGAACGCCTGGCTGACGGTTTCACCCACGGTGAGCAGGCCGTGGTTACGCAGCATCAGCACGCTCTTGTCGCCGAGGTCAGCCACCAGCCGCTGTTGCTCGGCCAGGTCCAGGGCCACGCCTTCGTAGTCGTGGTAGGCCACCCGGCCATAGAACTCCATGGAAATCTGGTTCACCGGCAGCAGGCCGCACTTGAGCGCCGCCACCGCGCAACCGGCCTTGGTGTGGGTGTGCAGCACGCACTGGGCATCATCGCGGGCGCCATGGATGGCGCTGTGGATCACGAACCCCGCCGGGTTCACCGGGTACGGCGAAGGCTCCACGGCCTGGCCATCGAGGTCGATCTTCACCAGGTTGGAGGCGGTGATTTCCTCGAACATCAGCCCGTAGGGGTTGATCAGGAAGTGATGCTCGGGCCCGGGCAGGCGCACCGAGATATGGGTGAAGATCAGGTCGGTCATGCGAAAGTGCGCGATCAGGCGGTAGCAGGCCGCCAGCTCTTCGCGCAGGCGCTGCTCGGTGGCGCTGCGCGCGGTCAGGGCGTGGGGGCTGGGCACGATCTTGTTCATTGTTGGAGTCCTCCAGGCGGTTGGGCTGGGAAACGATAGGGCCGCACATCCGCAGACGTCCAGCCCGTTGGGATTACTTGCTGGCCCAAGCGTTGAAGCGCTCTTCCAGCTCCTCGCCATGATCGACCCAGAACTCCACGTTCATCGCCAGGGCGCCCTTGAGGTTCTGTTCCGAGGTCGGCACCCATTGGGCCAGCGCCGGGTCGAGCCGGGCCGCGGCCAGGGTGTTGGTGGGGCCATAGGGAATGGCGCGCACGTAGTCGACCTGGGCTTCGGGGCGATTGGCGTAGGCGATGAAGCGCTTGGCCTGGGCCACGTGCCTGGAGCCCTTGATGATCGCCCAGTAATCCATGCCATACAGGCTGCCGGGCCAGACCACGGCCAGGGGCGCGCCGTCCTGGGCGGCCGCGGCGATGCGGCCGCTGTAGGTCGAAGTCATCACCACATCGCCGGCGCTGAGCCACTGCGCCGGCTGGGCACCGGCCTCCCACCACTGGATGTACGGCTTGAGCTGGCTGAGCTTGGCGAAGGCCCGATCCACCCCTTCTGGCGTGGCCAGGACCTTGTACACGTCCTCGACCTTGACCCCATCGGCCAGCAGCGCGAACTCCAGGTTGTACACCGCGCGCTTGCGCAGGCCGCGCTTGCCGGGGAACTGCTTGACGTCCCAGAAATCGGCCCAGGAGGCCGGGGCCCTGGCCAGCTTGTTGCGGTCGTAGGCGATGGCCACGCTCCACACCAGCACAGCCGAGCCACAGGGCTGGGCGGCATCGGCGATCAGTTCGTCGGCGTGGCCCAGGGCCTTCCAGTCCAGGGGTTCGTACATGCCTTCGTCGCAGCCGCGCATCAGGTCCGGGCCTTCGATCTGCACCACGTCCCAATCGACGTTGCCGGTGTCGACCATGACCTTGATCCGCGCCATCTCGCCGTTGTACTCGCTCTGGATCAGCTTGCTGCTATCGGCCTTGGCAAAGGGTTGGAACAACGCCACATCCTGGGCTTTCTGGCCGGCTCCGCCGTACCCCACCACGACCATGTCGGGGGCTGCCCGGGCACTGTCCAGGCCCAATGTCAGGGCGAGGCTCAGGGCCAGGAACGAACAACCATGCTTGCGGGTGAGCGCTTTCATCAGTGATTCCTCGTGACGGTGCCCTGCCGGAAAACGCCGGCACGGCCCTTTTTTATTGTTGTGAGGGGCGCCCCGCAGGTTGGGGCGCCAATCGAAGCTACTGCAAGGATTAGTAAAAAAACAAGTTGATTTTTTACTACCGGTAAATTTTTATAGACAAACAATAACAACGCCGAGGCATCGTCCTGCCCTTGGCCAGCCTGGAGCCCGCGCCATGACCACCGCCTTCCCGCACCTCTTCGCGCCGTTGCAGATCCGTGGCAAGCGCCTGAAGAACCGCATCATGTCCAGCGGCCACGACACCTCGATGCCCACCGACAACCTGGTCAACGAGCAGTTGATCGCCTACCACCGGGCCCGGGCCGAAGGCGGGGTCGGGCTGATCGTGTTGCAGGTGGCCGGGGTCCACGACAGTGCGCGCTACACCAGCCATGTGCTGATGGCCACCGACGATGCCTGCATCGACGGCTACCGGCGCCTGGCCGAGACCTGCCATGCCCACGGCACGCTGGTGCTGTCCCAGGTGTTCCATCCGGGGCGCGAGATCATGGAGTCCGCCGACGGCCTGCTGGCGGTGGCCTACGCCCCCTCGGGCGTGCCCAACGAGCGCTTCCGGGTCATGCCCCGGGCCCTGGACCAGGAAATGATCGACGCGATCATCCAGGGTTACGCCGACGCCGCCCGGCGCCTGCACCAGGCCGGCCTGGATGGCGTGGAACTGGTGGCCAGCCACGGCTACCTACCGGCACAGTTCCTCAACCCGCGGGTCAATCGCCGCAGCGACGGCTACAACGGCGAGCTGGAGCAACGCCTGCGCTTTATTCGCGAGGTGCTGGCGGCCATGCGCGCCAGCACCGCCGACGACTTCATCATCGGCCTGCGCATCAGCGCCGACGAGCGCGACCCCGAGGGCCTGACCGAGGACGAGTCCCTGGCCGCCGCCCGACAGTTGCAAGACCAGCTGGACTACCTGCATATCGTCGCCGGCACCTCGGCCTCCCTCGGCGGCGCCGTGCACATCGTCCCGCCCATGGCGGTGGAAGCGGCTTACCTGGCCCGCGAAGCCGGGACCTTCAAGGCCGCGCTGCAAATCCCGCTGTTCGTCACCGGGCGCATCAACCAGCCCCAGGAAGCCGAGGCCATCCTCGCCAAGGGCCAGGCCGACGTGTGCGGCATGACCCGGGCGCTGATCTGCGACCCGCAAATGCCCAACAAGAGCGACAGTGGCCGGGTCGATGACGTGCGCGCCTGCATCGCCTGCAACCAGGCGTGCATCGGCCACTTTCACAAGGGCCTGCCGATTTCCTGCATCCAGCACCCGGAAACCGGCCGCGAACTGCTGTACGCCCAGGCTCGGCCGGCCCGACAGCGCAAACGCATCCTGGTGGTGGGCGGTGGCCCGGCGGGCATGAAGGCCGCCGCCGTCGCCGCCCAGCGCGGCCACCAGGTGACCCTCTACGAAGCCGGCTCCCAGCTCGGTGGCCAGGTGCTGCTGGCGCAACTGCTGCCCCGGCGCAGCGAATTCGGCGGCGCCAGCACCAACCTGCAACGGGAAATGCAACTGGCCGGGGTCGAGGTGGTGCGCAACACCCGGGTCGACCGCGCCCTGGTGGAGCGCGAACAGCCCGACCACGTGATCATCGCCACCGGCGCCCGCCCCTACTGGCCCCATTTCGAGCGCGCCGGCGAGCTGCAAGTGGTGGACGCCTGGCAAGTGCTGCGCGATGAAGTCCAGCTCGGGCGCTCGGTGGTGGTGGCCGACTGGCGCTGCGACTGGATCGGCCCGGGCATCGCCGAGCGCCTGCTGCGCGCCGGGCACCAGGTGCAACTGGCGGTCAACGGCACCCACTGCGGCGAAAGCCTGCCGCTGTACGTGCGCGACCAACTGGCCGGCGAACTGCACAAGCTGGGGCTGCCGATCATCCCCTACGCCCGCCTCTACGGCTGCGACGACAACACCGTGTACCTGCAGCACACCGCCAGCGGCGAGCCGATGCTGCTGGAAAACGTCGACAGCCTGGTGCTGTGCCAGGGTCACCAGCCGGTGGACGACCTGGGGGAGCAGCTCAAGGGCCTGGTGACCTTCCAGCGCATCGGCGACTGCCTGGCCCCGCGCACCGTCGAAGAAGCCATCCACGAGGGCTTGAAAGTCGCCTGGGAGATTTGACCCTGCTTTATACTCCAGGGCTTTTGCAGGACGGGCGCCGGACGCGCCCCTACCCGGTTCGGAGCCCGCCATGAACAACCGCAGCAACACGCCGCCCGCCGCCCTGGCGCCCGAGGCCCTGGGCTCCCCCGGCGGCCCGCAGTTTCTCGGCACGCGCATCCGCGGCCTGCGCAAACGCCGCGGCCTGACCCTGAGCGAACTGGCCCGGCAGAGCGAACTCACCGCCGGCTACATCAGCCAGCTGGAACGCAACCTCGCCTACCCCTCCATCCCCGCCCTGTTCAACATCGCCCGCAGCCTGGGCGTGACCATCCAATGGTTCTTCGCCAGCGAAACCCAGACCGCCCCCGAAGACCAGGGCTACGTGGTGCGCAAGAAACAGCGGCTGCAGGTGAACTACGAAAACGGCATCGTCGACCAACTGCTGACCCCGCAACCGACCCAGCAACTGGAATTCTTGCACTCACGCTTTCCCCCGGGCACCTACAGCAAGGAAAGCTACAGCCATGAGGGCGAGGAAGCCGGGTATGTGCTGACGGGGAGCTTCGAGCTGTGGGTGGGGGAACGGTATTTCCAACTGAGCGAGGGGGACAGCTTCAGGTTCTCCAGCCAGGAGCCGCATAAGTATGGGAACCCCGGGGAGGAGGATGCGGTGGTGTTGTGGGTGATCACGCCGCCGACGTTTTGAGGGTTGGGTTGAGGTGGAGTTATGCCCCACCCTCTCACTTAGTGAGTCTGGATACTTCCAGGTCGGGAAATACGCCGCTCCGCTTCAGATACGCTCCAGATACTCCATGGAAACCTCCCCGCCAAGGTAAGGGCCGTCATCACTGCAATCCATGGTGGGCTTCTCAAATTCCACCCATACACTGGTAATAATTCTGTCTTTTCCAGCAATAGTTCGCTGAGTACCAGTGAGCTCCAGCTCCCCCGCCAAGGCTTCCCTTACAAACTCTGAAGGTAACGAAACCACCCCAACTCCGCCATTCGGCCACCACAAGTGGGGCTTGATTTTTACCCTGTCACCCTCATTAAATTTCATTTATTTTCCTCCATATTATCGACTTTAATTTGCTCTTTAACGCTCGACCAGAGGGAGAGCCTGAGCTAGTTCAAGTGATCAAAGCGAACGAGTTGATCGAACTTTATCCCTTACTGTAAAGGGCAATAAGCACATCCCAGAATCCGTACAGAATCTGGCGAGCAATGTGCGCATCTCATCATTAAAGGGAATCACCTCGCTTTGCTAGGCACCGTTGAGTGTCCACTTCTGGCCGGATTGCTGCCTGTCGTGAGGGGCAGCAAGCAGCCAAAAGCGGACAGTCTCACTGGGACTGGGCTGGTATCCCTGAGGCTCGAAAGCAGCTATGAAACTCGGGGCGATTCAAACGCCGCTTATCAACCAACAACAAGCGGCGTTTCCATCAACTCCCTACCATGCGGCACTAACTCAGAATCACGCCCTCACTTTCTCCATTCCCCAACCCCAAACACACATCATCAATCACCGCCTTCCCCATCTCAGCCAAAAAATGCGAAGCCCAGGCATAACGCTCGCCCTGCTCTTCCATAGCGGCATCCAGCGCGAGTTTCTTGGCGTAGTACAGCAATGTCGAAGCCTGCTCCAGCGCCTGTTGCAGAGGTACTCCGGCGTTGACGCAAAACAGGCTGTGGTCGGTTTCGGGGCAGCTGCCGAAGGTGACAAATCCTTGGGTCTGGGTCGGCTTGCTTGAGTTCATTGGACACCTCCGGCCATGGGCTGGCGGAGATTGCGCTTGAGCGCTGGGAAGATAAACGAATGGCAGAATATATCGGGCAGATGACCGGCAAACATGATTGAAACTCCCTGATCAACAATGTGCCTGTATCTGATCGGGTTCTCAGGCCCGGTCGCTGATTTTGCAGCGACCGCAGCAGGCTAGGCGGCTGTGCCTACCAGGGCAATGCTCAAAACGTCGCGGGTTATGTCCATTGTGCAAAGCCCCACGCGAACATAGGCCCGATCCACGACTCAAGCCGTCGAGCAAATGTCGTGCGGTCAACCGCCCCTCACTCTCCGCGCCCATGGGCCACGGCCAGTGCCAACAAGCGGGTGAAGTTGGCGATGGCGAAATACAGGTCATCCAGGGTGTCGCCATCCCACTCCTCCACCGCTTCGCGCTGGGCGGTCAGCGAGGCGATACGCGCCTTGATCTCGACGATTTCCGCCTCGTCGCACTGCAGGGCGATGGCCTCCCAGGCGGCCTGGGGGATGTTCTGCTGCACGCTGAGCCCGGCCTTGGCCTCGGCAATCAACGCAGTCAATTTACTCATGAGGTGTCCTCAGGGTTGCCGCACTCCGCCCCTGGCGGATGGTCGCAGATGCGCCGTGCATCATGCGGCAAGCGGTGGGTTCAAACACCCCGGTACGGGCCGGGGCGCCAGCCCGGTCGGAGCGCAATGGGGGGGCGAGACAAGGGTTCCAGCATTGCATCGCCAAAGCGTATCCATGACTGCCTGGCGTGCGGTGGCGCATGGTAACCCACTCACTCATTGCGCACCGCCACCTGTGAGCGAGAGCCCATTTGAGTGTGCGTGGTGGTCAAAGTACTTGGCAGCGCAGCAAGCGCCGGCTTCAATAGCGGCTTCTTTTCAATGTCGCAGGAGCGTGAAGGATGCAGCTGTATAGCCGATGGACGGCCGCATGGGCCATGGCGTTGGCCCTGGTAGCCGGGATGGCCCAGGCCGAGGAACGTCCGCAAGTGGCGGACAAGATGGTGGCCTACAACGGCCCGCACGGGGTGAAGGTCTGGACCCTGCGCATTGGCGAGCGCAACGCCAACCAGGCCCTGGTACAAGTGGAAGACGTCGACCACGACTGGAACATGCGCATCCAGAAAATGACCGTGGAACAAACCTCCCGCGACACCCGTTATTCCACCCAGATCGACGGCCAGAAGTTCGTAGTGCTGGTGCTCCAGGAAGGCTATGGCGAGCTGCACCTGCCGGGCCAGGCCAAGCCGCTGAAGGTGGGTTATGACGACAACCTGTCCAGCTATGGCAATGCCCAGGCCTTCCTCAACGACTACCTCAAGGCGCAATGACCCTCACGCGGGCGAGCGCTCCTTGCGCCGCCCGCGCTGCTCCCCTTCCCTGATCCAGGCCCCGCCATGAGCGATGCCCTGCCCTTCGCACAAGGCAGGTAACCCCAGGCCGCCAAGCGCCTGCGGGGAATCGTCGATGTGCGTATGGACCCATCGCCGAGCGCCAGATCGCTGGCAGCACACTGCGTTGTCATCGGCAGTTCATGACAGCGGCAATTCGCGCAGCTCTCCTCCTTCTTGCGCCAGGCGCTGCAGGAACTCGCTTGCGTCCAGCAGTTGGTAAGGAAAGTACAGACCTGGCGCGGTGGGCGCTTGATCGCCCAACCCCAGCAAACGCTCCAGGAGCAGGGCCACGCAAAGACCGGTGAGGGTTGCCGCGCCCTGGGGGTGAATCACCGCGTGACGCGTGCGCAGCGCTGCACCGTGGCGGTCTTCACCCGCCAGTTCGATGATGATTTCGGTGGACATGGCCCCGCCCTGGCGCCGGCTCGAACTCACCCCGGCAGCCAGGTTGAACTGCACATTGGGCGCCCCGGTCGCCGTGGCCAGGCCCACCACGTCGATGGACGAAAAGCCGCGGGCCTCGATGGCCGTGCCGTCCACCGCGCGAAAACGGATCTCGGCCTGCTCCGCCTGGCGCCAGAGGTAGACGCCGTCGCGCCGGGTCAGGGCCGCGGGCAACAAGCTGTTCAAGTGCTCGAAATCCGTGGCCACCGTCGGGCCTCCGGAGTCTTGCTCATCGACCAGGGCATGGATGCGGATGTCGTGCACCCGGCCAAAGGCCCTGGCCAGGTGCAGCGTCGAGACCGTGGTTGCGCCGACCATCCATTCGTAACCCAGGACAATGGGCGCGGCATCGGGCCGGTGCATGTAGCTGGCGATCTGCGGTGCAATCTCGAACACTCCGGAAGAGATACTCAGGTGGGGCACGCCCTGCTGCTGGGCGTAACGCAACCCCGCCAGGGCATGGTCCATGTAGAACAGCGCCACGGCGCTGACCCGACGTGTGCCGAGCCCCAGGTCATCGGCGGCGGGGTCGATCAGCACCCCTTGCGCCCCGCCCATGTGTTTGGCGGCGCGCTGTGCCTTGGTAAGGTCGCGGCCACCGATCAGCAGCGGAATATCGGGATGGGCGGCACGCAGGGCCCGGGCAGCGTGATGGCCGATGGCGCCAGAGCCGCCCATCAACAAGACAGGATCAAGTGACATGGTGTGTTCTCCTGGTTTGCGGATGAACCTACTATGGGTAGGAAACCTAGCACGAACATTCCACCCACAACCTACCATTGGTAGGTTTTTGCCCTGGAGCCGACAGAATGCAACAAGACGCCCCCGCCACACCTGCAGCCAGCCGTCGGCTGGCCAAGGCTGATCGGCGCCAGCAGTTGCTCGACAGCGCGTTGCAGGTGGTGCGCGAAGAAGGCGCAGACCGCCTGACCCTGGGGCACCTGGCCATTTGCGCCGGGGTATCCAAACCGGTGGTCTACGATCACTTCGGCACTCGCTCGGACCTGCTGATCGCGCTCTACAAATGGATCGACACCGAGCGGGTCAGCGCGTTTACCGAGGCCATGTCCCGCGCCACGCACAGCCTGGAGGAGACGGCTCAGGTCCTGGCCAGCGCCTACATCCGGTGTGCGGCAGACAAGACCGACGAGTTCTATGCCATCGGCGCAGCGCTGGCAGGCAGCAACGACAAGGCTGCGGTATTCCAGGAGTTGCTGGAAAATTGCGTGCAGATGTTCGTGACCGTGCTCAAGCCGCACTCCGCCCTGCCCACCGCCGAACTGGAACGCCGCTGCACCGGCCTGGTGGGCGCTGGGGAAGCGCTTTCCGGCGCCGTGGTTCGCGCACGGCAGACGCTGGATGAAGTGACCGGCACATTCGCCGCGCTGATCCATGGCGCGTTGCAGGAGGCCAACCAAGACTCGGGGCAGCAGACTGCCCAAGACATGAAAAATACCGAAACCTAACTGAAAACCGCCAATCAAGGGCGAAATCAGGCATATCTGCCAAGCAACTAATTAAAGTCTTTAGCTGCAACTTCGAAGTTTCCGGGAGCCCTCAAAACATCTGCCTATCGCACTTTTTAACAATCTTTAGCAAAAGCCCTGAAGCACCCGAAGGTTACCCGTTGGTAGGGTTCACCCCCGAATTTAACCCCACCTTAACCTTCGTAGATCCAATGAAACTTCCACACTTGTCCTACTTGCTATTTGTTGTTTTGGGCCTGATGAGCATGCATGCCCAAGCCACCAGTTTCGTCATGACCACCGACATCTCGGTCAGCCTCACCATGAGTGCCTCCAAAGGCACTAGCGGCTCGTTCAAGGACGACAAGATTGTTCTGGCAGCCAAGGATGACGCAGCGGCATTCGTCGCCAGTGACGGCGATATTCGCGGCGTCCGCATTGAAGCGGCATTTGCCAGGATTCGCCAAGTAACGGGGGACTCGCAGCTCTCGGACCAGCAACTAGCCAGAGCCATCCTGGCGCTTTAAATGGAATTTACATGCCTTTCGCCAACACCCTCGTGGACCCGCAACTGATCAACATCCGCCATCTGTTCGCCACGCCGGTAGCGAGCCTGCGCCACCCCGATGCCCAAGCGCTGAATGTGCAACTCAAGGCCCTGATCGACAGCCGCATGGCCCAGGACCTGCGCGGCGCACAGCACAGCAACGACGGCGGCTGGCAATCGCCGAGCGATTTCAACCTCTGGGGAGGAACGGCTTGCGAGTCCCTGGTGCAATTCGCCAAGGACTTCGCCAGCCAACTCACTGCGGTGCACAGCGAACAATACGGCCTGGTCGAACCCAACTTCGAGTGGAATATCAATGCCTGGGTCAACGTCAATCAGGCAGGCCATGCCAATGCATTGCATGGCCATCCGGGTGCATTCTGGTCCGGGGTCTACTGGGTCGACACCGGCGGTCGTGAAGAACAATTGCAAGTAGGTGGCGATCTGGAGTTCATCGACCCCAGAGGAATGATCGCCTCGACTTACAACCCGGCACTGCGCATGCGCATCAAGGACTGTTTGGCAGCGGGTTTCGGCATGACCCAAACGCCGGAAAGTGGCACCTTCCTGATGTTTCCCTCATGGTTATTGCATTCGGTGCAACGCTATTCAGGCAACCGGCCAAGAATATCCATCGCTTTCAACTTCGGTGTTTGAAACAACGTGCGATTTAACCGCGTTGATAGGCAGGCAGGTGCAACTTTCAGGCATTAGATCGCCCGATATTCAAACGATAAAAAGAATCGTCCAGCGTCCGCAGAAGATTCGCCGGCGCTGCCGCAAAAAGCACCCGTAGCGCTTCGGTAACACGGTCATCGCGTTGCCCGCAGGCCGCAAGTGCCTCGACTGCGGCGCGAGGCACCAGGGTGGCATGCGTCGCATCGCACAGAATCGCCCACGGCCCTGAGCGGTACCAGACAGCGGCAAGCAAGGCTACCCCGCGATCCTTGTGGTTGCGGGCATTGCGGTTGCCGTCCACATCCTGCAGCAGTTTCGGCAACGAATCGGCGCCGATAAAGGCGTGTTCCAGGCTGGCAAACTTGTGCGAGTGGTTCACGTGCCGACGCCAGGCACAACGCACATGGGCGGCGCCGAACTCCAATGGTTCGCCGGATTGTTCACTGACCTGGGTCCAGGATAAAGCAGTCATCTGCGCTTCCCTGCGGTACATGCAATGCCTGCCCCGAATGAAGGGTGGCAGCGCGTGACGAGCCCTTGCTCGTTTTTGCTCGAAGCCTAGTCGTTTTTAGCGAATCCAACCTGGCCATCAGGGACAGTCCTCAGGATTGGACTCTGGTCCAAGGTCGCCCTCTACAAAAGAGACTTGTAGAAAGTCAGCAGTCCCTGGATGCGCTGCTAAGCTGCACGATATGGCCAGAAGCCATGTCCCTTTCTCCTCGCGTTATCTCGTATTTCAAGTACGAGATAAGACCGAACAAGGAGCTACCCATGGACAAGGATTGTTATGCGCCCCACCTAGTACAGGGTGCTCAAGGGCGTAAGAAGTTTGCGCTACCAATGGGTGTCCTGCTTATCCTTTTGTTCTTCGCTTCAATAGCGCAGGGCGGCCCGCCTGTATTCATTCCCGGTCCCGTACCCAGTCCAGTGACACCAGGCTATTACGGCATGAAACCGATTGGTATGCAGGTCGGCAATGACCCTACCTTCGGGCCGATGTGTGAAGGTCCGGTCGGCCCGGCGATGTGTGAGTCAGTGAATCGCTACATCGGACTACAGCAGCGTGCGGCCATGATTCATATGGCGCCCCCAATAAACTTCCATCCACAAGTAGGACCAATCTGCTCCGGCCCTTTAGGTCCAGGTCCGTGCTATGACGTAGCGATGTGGATCGCCATGGCCAGCGAAGCCGAGAACACCATCCTTCTACCAGTTCTGACCACTACACCTATGGGGCCGATCTGTGCGGGCCCGCTTGGACCAGGACCATGTACCCAGGTGAAGGTCTTCATTCTTCAACAATCGATGAATCTAGCTCCACCAGCGGCGCCAAATCTGCAACAGCTAAATGTCGTCGGCAATGTAAATACCCCGTTCGGACGATCTCCCGTCTGCCAGGGGCCGATGGGCCCCATGCCCTGCACCCTGCTTCCACAGATGGGACTCGACGCTTGGTCAGGCCCGGTTCCAGGACCGCAACAGTTTGGCTTACCGGCAGCGCTTCAGAGTGAACCAATGCACCTGGCCAGGGAATGCGCAAGACTAGTAGGTGCTGACGTTAGTCGCTTCGCAGGTTGTGCAGGTCAGAAAATCATCTTGCCCCAGCGCGACCAGGCACTTCTGGACTGCGCCGTCAGCAATCGCACTGCTCTGGACTTCAGCAAATGCGCCGCACCAAACTTCGGGCTCACCCTCCCCGAGAGTCAACGCAAAGCTGTCCAGTGTTCCCTCAGTGCCAAGGGCAACCCAGAAGCTTTCATCAGTTGTACGGGCCTGACGATACCTGCCATTGAGCTTAGTTCCGAGCAGCGAGCCATCATTCAATGCGGCACGACTGCCGGCGATCCCGAGTCTTTTGCCAACTGCGCTGCGCCAAGTGTCATGGGGCAGTCGGAGCAGGCGGTCCTACGATGCGCTGTAGAGTCAAAAGACAGTGGCGCATTTGCCTCTTGCGCCGCCGGCCAATTGTCGATCAAAGCGTCAGAGGACCAGCGAGTCGTCGCTCAGTGCGCCATGCAGTCAAAAGGCGACACCAACGACTTTTTCAGCTGCGCTGGCAACGCTTTTGCCGGGAAGAACCTGTCGAATGATCAAAAGGCCGTGCTTAAGTGCGCCCATGACTCAGAGGGCGATACCAGTGCCTTTGCCGCTTGCGCAGCTGGCGACCTAGTGACCAAGAATCTCAGTCGCGAACAACAAATCGCCATACGATGCGCCGCCGAAAGTGGTGGTGATCCCACGGCTACCGCAGTCTGTGCCGGTACCAACCTGATGGCCTTGAATCTCAATCCCGAACAGCAAATAGCAGTTCAGTGCGTCGCCGCCACAGGCGGTGAACCGTATTCCGCTGCTGGCTGCATGGCTAGCCGCCTCACCATGCGCGAGCTTACAAAATGCTTCAATGAGGGCATTGGCGGCAGCGGATGTTTTGGTGACAGCAACGATCTGATTGGTAAAAACGGTTGGGTAGCACGAAGCCTCGGGGAGATTGCTGGCGGGCCTAACTCAGTCATTCACAATCCCGACCAGATATGGGGCGGCGACAACTCTTTCGCTCGCAACCCTGGTCAGATATGGGGTGGGCCAAATTCAGTCTTCAATAATCCCAATCAGGTGCTGGGCGGGCCCAATTCGTTTTTCAACAATCCCCAGCAAGTCTTCGGTGGGCCAAATTCAGTCTTCAACAACCCGGGCCAGATTCTGCCCCAGCCACGACCAATGGTACTGGGCAAAATCGGTGGCAAGCGTGTTTGTTTACCCTGGTGTTAACGGAGCTCTTACTATGCCGTTCAAGCCGATACTGACCCGTACCCTCGGAGTCCTTGCACTGCTGGCCTCTGCAGCCGCACAGGCCGGTCCACACAAGGAACTGGATCTGCGGGTGAAATCAGATGCCGACGGGCTTGAGCGCGAGATACTCATCTGTGCTCGTCCATCGGGAACAGCTAGTGTTCCCGGCCATATGTTCCTCGCCTTCAGCACTCGCTCCGCCGTCTCCGGGCACCGTACCTACTACACCATCGGCCACACCACGAGCGCCCCATTGGCGCAAACCCTGTTGACCTACACCGGCCTGATCCCGAATGTTTCGGGATACCTTACCGAGGAACGCTATACGCATGCTCAAGAGCAGTGCCTGGTTCTCGCCGTCAACCAAGGGGATTACGACAGGGCTTTCACGCTCGCTCGTCCCTCGATGGAGCAAATCGCCGGAAACATGACTTCCGCCGGTCCGTTGCTCCTAGGCTATAGCTTAGGTTCCAACGACTGTATGACCTTGGCCATAGGCGTGGCCAAGATCTTTCCGGGTATCAAGGTACCGGAACGCAAAGCGACTGAACTTCCAATGGATTATGTCCGCCGATTAATCGACTCAAATTAAAGCCAAGCTGGAAGGTGGGGCCGCTGATAGCTGGTCGACTCCGGCTTTCTAACATCCGTCCGAGTAAATAGGTCCCCCTCACTGCAAAAAGAAATGCTCCTTGATGCAATCCAGGATCAGCGCCTTGACCACCTGCATCGCTTCATCGTGCTTGCTGCCCACGCGCATGCCGATCTCCAGCTCGTAGGACGGCATCGGCACGGGACAGGGAAAGGTCTTGAGCGAGGTGATCCTTTCCATCGCCCGGGCGGCGTGGGTCGGCACGGTGGTGATCAGGCTGGAGCCCACCAGCAGGAACGGCACGGCGGCAAAGTGCGAGGTCGAGACCTTGACCGTGCGCTTGTAGCCGGCGGCGTTCAGCCCTTCGTCGACGATGCCTACATAGCCGGCCGAGGACACCAGCAGGTGCGGGCGCTGCGCGTAGTCTGCGGCGCTCTGGGGGATCGAGTTGTGGGCATCGGCGATGCACAGGTAGTTGCCCCGGCCCAGGCGGGTGCGGGTCACCAGTTGGGATGAGAAGCCGCCGGCGCTGATGGCGATATCGATCTTGTGGCCCATCAGCATGTCCTGCACCACGCCGCTGTGGGTCTGCCGGAAGATGATCCGCAGCCCGGGCAGGCGCTGCTCCACCGCCGCCAGGATCTGTTGCCCGAGGGCGATCTCGCTGTCGTCGGAAAGGCCGATGGTGATGGTCCGGCCGCGGGTCTCCCGGCCGCCCACCGACAGGCTGAGGGCCAGGCGGCAACGATCGATGGCCTCGCTGATCAGCGGCGCCAGCTCGTTGGCCCGGGTGGTCGGGCGCAGGCCTCGCCCGGTGCGCTCGAACAGCGGATCGCCGTAGATTTCCCGCAGGCGCCCGAGCGCGGCGCTGACCGCCGGCTGGGTGACGCCGAGGCGGATGGCCGCTCGGCTGGCACCGCCCTCCTCGATCAGCGCGATGAAGACCCGAAGCAGGTTGAGGTCTACCGCCTCGATATCAATTGAATTCATATCAGATAGCCCAGCTAGTGCGTTGCTCTATATTTTACCCTTCTTAAAATATCCCTTCATAACCATTTATTGCCCACTAACAGACTGAGCGATAAGGCTTTTCAGGCAAGGCAGGCGTATCCGCAGGACTTGTTTTCAAGTGCAGGCCAAGCGAGTGCCTGGTGGAACACTTCGGATATCAGGGGTTGAAACATGAAACAGCACGTCAAGCGCTTCGCAGCCATGGTGCTTCTGGGCGTCACGCTTGAAGCAATGGCCGGCTTGCCGGAGGCGGCGCCCCGCAACTCCCCCGTCCAGGCGGGGCCTTGCGAGCCGGCCGAGCCTCTGTGCCTGGCGCAGCCTGCAGGTTCGGCTGCCGGCCAGCAGGTCATCAGCCGGCTGCAGCAAGCGCTGGCCGAAAGGGACTACTACCAGGGCCTGGTCGATGGCGTGGCGGGTGAACAGACCGCCCTGGCGATCTTCCTGTTCCAGATGGACTGCGAGCTGCCACTGACTGGCAGTGTCAATGCGCGAATCCTCCAGGTACTGAACATCCCCAGCCCGGCCTGGCTCACCGAGTGACTGCGCGGCGAGAGCCAGGCGCAGCTCCATGCGTTTCCCCCATCGACTGCCCGTCAGCGGGCCCACGAAGTACTGGATCATGACCCCAGCACCCTCAACTCGACAGCCCTGGCGCTTCAGCCTGGCGGTGGCCATCGTGGCGCTCCTGGCGCTGGCGATCTGCGCGCGGATCATCCAGCTGCAAGTGTCCGACAAGGCCTTCCTGATCAAGCAAGGCGATGCCCGCAGCCTGCGACACCTTGGCATTCCCGCGTACCGCGGCTTGATCACCGACCGATACGGCGAACCGCTGTCGGTGAGTACACCGGTCACCACCCTCTGGGCCGACCCCCGGCAACTGCTCGGCCAACAAACTCATTGGCCGGCCCTGGCAAGCGCCCTGCAGATGCCGGCTTCCCAGCTGGAGGCCTTGCTGCTGGGCAATCGCCGCAAGGCCTTTGTCTACCTGCATCGACGCCTGGCGCCCGAGGTGGCCGAGCACATGCTGCAGCAGGTGCAGGCACTCGGGCTTGGCGGCATCTACGCGCAGGAGGAGTCGCGACGCTTCTACCCTGCCGGTTCAATGGCCGCCCACGCGGTGGGATTCACCAATATCGACAACCAGGGCAGCGAGGGCATCGAGCTGGCCTATGACGAGGTCTTGCGTGGGCGCAACGGCCAGCAACGGGTGTTGAAGGACCGGCGCGGACAACTGATCCAGGACCTGGGCGTCACCCGCCTGGCCAGCCCAGGCCAGAGCCTGGCGCTGTCCCTGGACCTGCGCTTGCAATATGTCGCCCACCGCGAGTTGCACCAGGGCATCGAGGATAACGGCGCGGACGCCGGCAGCGTGGTGATCCTGGACGTCAGGACCGGAGAAATCCTCGCCCTGGCCAACCAGCCCAGCTACAACCCCAACAATCGCTCGCGGCTCAACCCGTCGCTGATGCGCAACCGCGCCGTGGTGGATGTGTTCGAACCCGCCTCGACCCTCAAGCCCTTCTCGGTGGCGGCAGCCCTGGAAAGCGGGCGCTGGAAAGCCAGCGATACCGTGCACGTCGACACCGGCACCTTGAAAGTCGGCCGTTACACCATTCGCGATGCATCCCGGACCGCAGGCGAGACCCTGGACATGACCGGCATCCTGGTCAGGTCGAGCAACGTGGCGATCAGCAAGGTGGCGTTCGACATCGGTGCCGAGAAGATCCACGACCTGCTGCAACGGGTCGGCCTGGGCCAGCCCACAGGCCTGCAGTTTCCCGGCGAACAGCTGGGCGTGCTGCCCTCACGCCAGGTGTGGCGCCCCAGCGAAACCGCGACCCTGGCCTACGGTTATGGCGTCTCGGTCACCGCCGTCCAACTGGCCAGGGCCTACGCCACCCTGGCCAATGGCGGTGTGAGCCTGCCGGTTTCGCTGCTGCGGCGCTCTACGGCGCCTCAAGGCGTCCAGGTCATCGCGGCCGACGTGGCCAACAGCGTCAAGGACATGCTGGTCCAGGTGGTCGAAGGACCGAGGGGCATCTATCGCGCCCAGGTCCGGGGTTACCGGGTGGGGGGCAAGAGTGGCACGGCCAGGAAGACCGGCGCGCGAACCCGGGGCTACCTGGACAAATCCTACCGAGCGATGTTCGCAGGTTTCGCTCCCGCCAACGAACCGCGCTACGTGGTGGTGGTGGTCATGGACAACCCGCGCAAGCGCGGATTCTTTGGTGGCCTGGTGTCCGCACCGGTGTTCAGCCGGATCATGGCCGAGACCCTGCGCCTGAACACTGTCGCCCCGGACCGCAGCTGACGCCGGCCTGCGCACGATGCCTGCACCCGTAACCCACCACCGCCCGGATAGACCGGGGTCTCGACGCCACGGGACGAGCCACCGACCACAACCAACCTTCCCATCGACGACCGCGCACTGCGGTACCCGGACATTTGCGAGCAACCAGGTTTTTTAATGCCAGAGCTGAACACATTCCACGACCGGGACGACAATCACCGGATTGTCAGGACAAGAATCATCGCCAGCGCCGTGCTGGTGATCGTCCTGACCTGCGCGCTGGTGGGCCGGCTGTATGTCCTGCAGGTGACGCAACACGACTACCAGGTGGCGGTGTCCGAGAAAAACCGTATCCACCTGCGCCCGATCCCGCCGCCCCGGGGCCTGGTGTATGACCGCAACAAGGTGCTGCTGGCGGGCAACGTGCCGACCTTCAACCTGTTCCTCACCCGCGAGCGGGCCGGCGACGTGGCGCCGGTCATCGCCCGCCTGAGCCGGGTCCTCAGCCTGGATGCCGGGCAGCAGGCGCGGATCGCCAAGCTGCTGCGACGCCCGGGGCGGGCCTTCGAGCCGTTGTTGCTGCTGCCGGACCTGAGCGAACGGCAGATCGCCTTGATCGCGGTGAACCAGTTCCATCTGCCGGGGTTGGACGTCCAGGCACAGTTCTCCCGGGTCTATCCCTTGGGGGAACATTTCGCCCACTCGGTGGGTTATGTCGGGCGGATCAACGAACAGGAATACAAGAAACTCGATCCGGGCACCTACCTGCGCAGCCAACTGATTGGCAAGACCGGTATCGAGCGATTCTATGAGGACGCCCTGCATGGCCGGATGGGCTACGAAGAAGTGGAGACCAACGCCCAGGGCCGGGTCATGCGGGTGCTGCGCCGGCACCCGCCCGTGCCTGGCCGGGATATCGTGCTGAGCCTCGATGTACGGCTGCAGGACGCCGCCGAAGCCGCCCTTGGCGAGCGCCGGGGCGCGGTGGTGGCCCTGGACCCGGCCACCGGCCAGGTGCTGGCCATGGTCAGCCGCCCGAGCTTCGACCCCAATTCCTTCGTCAAGGGCATCGCCGCCGGGGCCTATGCCGCCCTGCGCGACTCCGCCGACATGCCGCTGTTCAACCGGGTGCTGCGCGGGCTCTACCCGCCCGGCTCGACCATCAAGCCCATGGTGGTGGTCGCCGGGCTCGACAGCGGCGTGACCACTCCGAGCCAGCGGGTGTTCGATCGCGGCTACTACGAACTGCCCAACTACCAGCACAAGTACCGCAACTGGAATCGCGGCGGCGATGGCTGGGTGGACATGTACGACGCGATCATGCGGTCCAATGACACCTACTTCTACGACCTGGCGCACAAGCTGGGTATCCGCCGGCTGCACGACTACCTCAGCGAGTTCGGCCTGGGGCAGCGGGTGTCCATCGATATGTTCGAGGAGTCGCCGGGGCTGATGCCGTCCCCGGAGTGGAAACGCGCGACCCGCCGCCAGGACTGGTACCCCGGGGAAACCCTGATCCTGGGGATCGGCCAGGGCTACATGCAGGTCACCCCACTGCAACTGGCCCAGGCCACCAGTCTTATCGCCAGCCGGGGCATCTGGCACCGGCCGCACCTGGCGCTATCGGTCGGCGGCCAGGCCCTGGTCGACCCGCAACCGCTGCCGGACATCCGCCTCAAGGACCCGCAGACCTGGGACCAGGTCACCCAGGGCATGCAGATGGTCATGCACCACCCGCGCGGGGTCGGGCGCCGGGCGGCCCGTGGCGCGCAGTACCGGATCGCCGGCAAGAGCGGCACCGCCCAGGTCGTCGCGATCAAGCAGGGCGAACGCTACAACCGCGCCAAGACCCATGAACGCCACCGCGACAACGCCTTGTTCGTCGGCTTCGCCCCAGCCCAGCGTCCGGCCATCGTGGTCGCCGTGATGATCGAGAACGGCGAGGCCGGCGCGCGGGTGGCGGGCCCGGTGGTGCGCCAGGTGATGGACGCCTGGCTGTTGGATGACAGCGGCCGGCTCAAGGCCGAGTACGCCGTGCCGGCCGCCGGGGAACAGGCAGCGCTCGGCGAACCACGGCGCGCCGCCAGCGCAACCCTTTGAGGCCCATGCCGGGCCAATCGCCAACCGCAGTCGAGGAACCTTTGATGCGACTACTGAAGAACCTGGGCTGGTGCGCCCTGGCCATCGCCAGCCTGCTGGTGCTCGGCGCCAGCGGCACCTACCTGTACCTGCAACCGCAACTGCCCGATGTGGCGACGCTCAAGGACGTGCAGTTGCAAGAGCCGCTGCAGATCCTCAGCCACGAGGGCAAGCTGATCGCCGAGTTCGGCGAGATCCGCCGGATTCCCATCGCCAACGCCGATATCCCCGAAGACTTCCTCGCGGCCTTCATGGCCGCCGAGGATGGCAACTTCCGCCAGCACGCCGGCGTCGATCCCTCGGGGCTGCTGCGCGCGGCCCTGGAACTGGCCAGGAGCGGGCATGTGCGTTCCGGGGGCAGCACCATCACCATGCAGGTGGCGAAGAATTTCTTTCTCAGCCAGGAGCGCACTTTCTCGCGCAAGCTGACCGAGATCCTGCTGGCCTTGCAGATCGAACGCAGCCTGTCCAAGGACGAGATCTTCAACCTGTACGTCAACAAGATCTACCTGGGCAAGCGCGCCTACGGTATCGCCGCCGCCGCGCAGGTCTACTACGGCAAGCCGGTGGCGCACCTGACCCTGGCCCAGATGGCGATGATCGCCGGCCTGCCCAAGGCGCCGTCGCGCTTCAACCCGATCAACAATCCAGCCCGGGCCAAGCAGCGCCGGGACTGGATCCTTGGGCGCATGCACGAGCTGGGTAGCCTCGATGCCGCCCGCTACCAGGCAGCCCTGGCCGAGCCGCTCACGGCCCGCTACCACGCGCCCGAACCCGAGGTGGACGCGCCCTACGTGGCGGAGATGGCCCGGGCGCAGATGGTCGAGCGTTTCGGCGAGCAGGCCTACACCCGTGGCCTGCGAGTGGTGACGTCGGTCACCGTACCATTGCAGGAGGCGGCCAACAGCGCGCTGCAAAAAGGCTTGAAGGTGTATGACCGGCGCCACGGCTATCGCGGCCCCGAGGCCCGCCTGCGCAGTACACCGAGGCCGGACTGGCCACAAGCGCTGCAAGCCTACCCGACCTTGGGCGGCCTCAGGGCGGTGGCGGTGACCCAGGTCCTGGACCAGAGCCTGGTGATCGTCGATGGCAGTGGCCAGGAACACGCCGTGCCCTGGTCGACCATGGCCTGGGCCCGGCCCTTCATCAGCCACAATGCACTGGGCCGCGCACCCGCGCGACCGGCCGATCTGGTCAAGGTGGGCGATGTGATCCGCGTCGAACAACAAGATGCACGGCGGCTGGCCTTCAGCCAGGTGCCCAAGGCCCAGGGCGCGCTAGTGTCGGTGGCACCGGAAGATGGCGCGATCCGCGCCCTGGTGGGCGGCTTCGACTTCCAGCAGAGCCACTTCAACCGCGTCTTGCAGGCCAGGCGGCAGCCAGGTTCGAGCTTCAAGCCCTTCATCTACGCCGCAGCGCTGGACAACGGCTTTACCCCGGCGAGCATCGTCAACGACGCGCCCATCGTCCTGGGCCCCGACTACGCCGGCCCCGCCTGGCGCCCACAAAACGAGAACCGCACCTTCCTCGGTCCGATCCGCTTGCGCGAGGCCCTGTACCGCTCGCGGAACATGATCGCGATCCGCCTGGTGCAGGCCATGGGCATCGATCCGACCATCGACTACATCAGCCGTTTCGGTTTCGCCGCCAGCGATCTGCCGCGCAACCTGTCCCTGGCCCTGGGCACGGCCTCGGTGACGCCCATGGAAGTGGTCGCGGGCTGGAGCGTGTTCGCCAACGGCGGCTACCGGGTCACGCCCTACCTCATTGAGAGTATCGAGGACCGCAATGGCCAGCTGCTCTTCGCGGCCAAACCGCGCTGCGCCCCCAGCACCCGCAACCCTGCCCCTGCGGCCGTGGCCGAACAGGTGATGGATGGCCGCACCACCTACCTGCTGACCAGCATGCTCCAGGACGTGATCAAGCGCGGCACCGGGCGCGCTGCCGCCGCCATGGGGCGGCCGGACATCGCCGGCAAGACCGGCACCACCAACGAGGCCAAGGACTCCTGGTTCACCGGCTACAACGGTGACTACGTGACCAGCGTCTGGGCCGGTTTCGACCAGCCGCAAAGCCTGGGCCGCCGGGAATGGGGAGTGACCATCGCCCTGCCAATCTGGATGGACTACATGGGCCGGGCCCTGGCGGGCAAGGCACCCTATTCCCAGCCCGAACCGGCGGGCATCGTCACCCGGCGCATCCGCCTGCAGGATGGCACTGCCACCACTGCGGACGCGCCTAACACGGCCCTGGAAGTGTTCAAGAGCGACAATGCACCGGCCGCAGGCGCTCAGGACGGCGCTCCAGTCTCGAACACGAGCATCGAGCGAACGCTGCAGGAGCTGTTCTGATCAGCTCCCCGTGCGGCCATTAGCCCTGGGCATCGAACCCCGGGTGGAAGCTGACCTCGCCGACCGGACACGGCCCCATGAACGACAACGCCTGGAAGTACTCGGCAGGCACGCCGGCCAGCACTGGCCCCTGCCCGGCCTCGAAGCCGAACCGCGAGTAATAGCCAGGGTCGCCCAGGACCACGCAACCCGCCGCGCCCTGACCTTGCAATTGCTCCAGCAATTGGCGAATCAGGCGCGAACCGATTCCCTGGCCCTGGCGCGCCGGCACCACGGACACCGGCGCCAAGCCATACCAGCGAGTCTGGCCATTGTTGAACGTCACCGGGGAGATCGACGCGTGGCCGATCACCACGCCGTTGTCTTCGGCCACCAGCGACAAGGTCAGCACGCCGGCGTTGCGCAGGGCGTTGACGATGTACTGCTCGGTATGGCTGGAGTGGGCTTCGCTGAGGAAGGCTTCACGGGTCACTTGTTCGATGGCCGGGATGTCGTTCGGCTGTTCGTTTCTGATGATCAGGGTCATAAGGCTCTCGATAAACAATAATTTCAGGTATCACTTGCGTGCAGCGAGGTGGCGCTGGGTGTCGCGGTCGATCTGTTCGCGCAGGGCCTCGAACAATGGACTGGCACTGGTGTAGCGACGACCGTAGTCGAGGTTGAACCCATAGTCGAAATCCGCGGGGTTGCGTCCCTGGTTGTGCTGCAACAGGGTCTCCAGCTTGTCCAGCGCCTTGACGGTACGAGCCTCGGCCGAGCTGGCAGCCTCGTACTCGTCCCACAGGCCCAGCAGGCGCTGGCGGGCCGGAGCGTCGAGGCAGCTGGCGAGGGTCTGCAAGTCTTCGCGCTCCTGCTGGCCCTTGTCCGGATGGGCCGCTTGCTCCACCGCCGGGATGTCGCCATGGAGCGCTTCCCCCAGGTCATGCACGATGCACATTTTCAGGACCTGCAGCAGGTCCACATCCTCCAGCTGGTCCTCCAGCAACAGCGCCATCAGGCACAGGCGCCAACTGTGTTCGGCGGTGCTTTCCTGGCGACCGCTGGAGGTGTGGGCACTGCGCAACACATCCTTGAGCCGTTCCGCTTCACGGAGAAACTCGAGGCGGCCGGTGAGAAGTTCGCTGTTCATGAAGGAGCCTGCTGCAAGGGATGGACGCCCGTAGCACAAGCCAGTGGGCGATGGGCAGCAAGACTAGTCGGCAGCAGGAGCACGGTCCACGGATAAAATATCCGTGGCCCAGCTTCAGAGAGTTTCGACCAGGCGTACCGCGCTGCCATCGGACAGGTTCAGGCGGGTCCAGCGACATTGGCTTGGGGCGATGGGCACGATGGCCGACCCGTTGTGCCCGCTGAAGAACTCCAGCGCCGCTGGCGCCAGCACTTCGCGCCAGCCCAGGTCATCGAGAGCCGCTTCCTTGCGCACGATTTCCTCGGTGCAGAAGCCCCACAGCGACTGCCCCAGCAGCTCGCTCAGTGGTACGCCGAACTGCCCGGCGCGGGTCGGCGAACTGGCCAGCAGGCGATGAGTCAGGTCGCACACCAGGTGCACCGCGCGCGGGCTGTCGTTCACCAGCCGGGCCAGGGCCTGGTCGGCGGCAGCGCTGAGGTTGGCCGCCAGCAACTGCTCCAGCTTCGCCCGCTCGGCCGGTTCCATGGCCTGCTGGCCGTTTTCCCAGCGGGAAATGCTCGACTGCGCCACTCCGAACAGTTCGGCGGCGTGCTGTTGCTTGACCCGGTGCAGCAGGCGCCAGCGGCGCAGGGCCAGGCCCAGGTGGGGGGAAGTGAACATGGCAGCAGTCATGGAGTAGGCGCAGCGGTAGAAGGGCCGACAGTTTCGCAGCCCGGGCACCGGGCGAGCAACTTGCGCTGACCAGCGCAAACTTTGCGGCGAGCCACAAGTTGCTGGACAGCAGGGCAAAAGCCCCGAAAAATTGCGCTTTTGCCCCGCCCCTGATGGCGGGGCGCAGGTGCCATGGAGTTCGGCAAATGCTCAATGTGTTGTTCGTCTGCAGCCAGAACAAGCTGCGCAGTCCCACCGCCGAACAGATGTTCGCCGACTGGCCGGGAATCACCACCGCCTCCGCCGGTCTCAACCACGACGCCGAAGTGCCCCTGGGCCCGGAGCTGGTGCAATGGGCCGGATTGATCCTGGTGATGGAAACCCGGCACCGGGAAAAGCTGCGCAAGCGCTTCAAGGCCCAGCTGCACGCGCAGCAGGTGGTGTGCCTGAACATTCCCGATGACTACGAGTTCATGGACCCGCAGCTGATCCAGCTATTGCAGCAGCGGGTACCACCCTTCCTGCCGGAGCGTTGAACCCAGCGTGTAGCCGCTGCTGAGCCTGCGAAGCTGCGACAAGGCCCGCAGGGCCTTCAGCGACCCGCCGAACCATCTCATGGGGCGGCCGCTGCGCGCCCGTGCGCAGCCTGCGGCAGCGGCTACAGGAGTGCCCGGGCCAATTCCGGGGAGGCGTTGTAGAGCGGGGTCAGACCCTGCAGCAGAATCTGCGCGCTGCGTCGGTAGGCGGCGCCGTCGATCAGCAACTGCCCCTCATGCAAGCGCGCACTGATCAGGGTCTCGAGGGTGCCGGCGGGGTTTTCGATGGCCAGCGGGTACTCACGTCCCGTCACGCTCAGTTGCCGGGGCTGGGCCAGCAGTTGCTGGGCCACGGTGCCCTCGGCCAGGCAGGCCGCCGCCAGGCAGCAGCCGCCGGATACCGCCAGGGACGGATGGGCATTCTGCGGGGTGAAGTAGCGGGTGGCGATATCGCCGCCGTCACAGGCCGGGCTGACGATGCAGATCTTGGGAATGGTTTCGCTGCGCCGCAGTTCCTCGGCCGTCAACAGGTGACCATCGCGTCCACGCAGTCCCATGCGCAGGCCGCCCTCGACCATCAGCCCCAGCAGGCGCTCCTTGAACAGCGGGTCGGCGTCCAGCTGTGCCGGGGTTTCCTGGCCGGTCTTGCCCAGGTCCGCGGCCCGCACGATCACCATGGGCACCGCCACGTCGATGCAGGTGGCCGGGACGCCGTGGAGCAGGTCGACCCGCTGCCCGGTGGGAAACAGCGCCCCGGTCTTGGCGCCTACCGGGTCATCGAGGAACAGGTCGACCCCGGGGAACTGGCCGTTGACCCCGGGAATCCGCGTGTCGCTGAGCAAGCGGCCGGCGTGGAAGCCCAGGCGCGCGCGCATCGTGGTCTGGGTGTTGCTGTTGAAGATCTCGATCCGGCCGTCATCGACTTCCGGTGATAGCCAGCCCCGTTGCCAGGCGTACAGCGGCAGGGCCGCCGACATGTTGCCGCAGTTAACGCTCCAGTCGATGGCGCTCTTGCCCGCCGCCAACTGCGCCAGGGTGCTGATCATCCGCGTCTCGCCGGGGCGACGCTCGACGATGAACACCTTGTTGCTGGTGGGGCCGCCCCGCCCCAGGCCGGTGATCTGGTTATTGCCCGGCCACTCGCCTGCCAGGGGCACGCCCATCAGGTGGCGCAGCAGCTCCTCCACCAGGGCCTCGTCCTCGGGCAAATCTTCCCGGGCCAGGATCAGCCCGGTGGAGGTGCCGCCACGGGCGTGGCACACGGGAAATTCGGCGATGGGCATGGCAGAGGAATCGGGCATGGCGGGCGCCTCCGGGCTGGGCGAGAGAGAGGCCGCCGACCCGGGCTCGGGGTTGACGACAGCGCATGATAAACCGCCAACGCGCGGCTGTGGCGGCCTGCGGCGCGATGCGGGACAACGGCACAGGACTCCCTGTGCGATGAGGCACTGCAGGCTGGCGAAGCGATACCACTCGTCCAGCGTCGTCGTTTTTCCCGCCTGCTGATTTGACTCTGGATACCGGCGATCTAGATTCCACTCGCGACTTCATGGAAGTGCATCCAGCCCGTTGTCGGAATACCGGGCCAGAGACCCGATGCTCGGTGGTCGCACCCCGGAAAGGTGATTACCCATGCGCCTGGACAACCGGGCGCCCAACCTGACAGCAGGGAGCTGGATATGAGCTACGAAAACGAAAAAGTCGTCGACATCATGATCGTCATCGATGTCCTCACCATCTTGCAGTGCAACGAACAGGGCGTATTCAAAAAAGGCCTGAGCCAGGACCCCAACCAGCCGACTCAACTGTACAGCTTCACCATGCCCGACTCGTCTACCCGGGTTTCCGACCAGGTGGTCTGCATGTACACCACCCGCAACTACGTCAGCGGCGGCAGCAACAGTGAAGGCACTGCCGAGCTCTCGGTGGATCTGAACCAGGACGACTACGTTCACTGGCGCACCACCACCCTGACCAAGGACATGAAGTACGCGGCAATCCTGTACCAGTACACCCAGACCAATCCCGACCCCACCACAGACAGGAATGTCTACCTGGATCAACTCACCGCCAATGTCTCGCCGAACACCCCGATGCCCATCATCAACAACAGCAACCCTCCGGGCAGCTACTGCGAGCAGCCATTCCAGCAAATGGTCACGGCCTACTACTGGAGCGCGCGTGCCGCCAAGGCCTGCAGCAACCTGAGGTACAACTGGTCGTTCATGATCGTGGACCAGCACAACAAGATTCTCGGCTACTGCGCCTGGGACCCCTACTTCATCATCAGCTAGCTCTCGAGGCCCCAGCCCCTCTCTGCATCTGGGAGAGGGGCTGGCTCTCAGGTTCGCCGTGCCAGTAGCAACAATGACGCTGCCCCCGAAAGCAAGACCGCGCAACCACGGTTGAACACACGGCGCCCGGCAGGTTTGCCGAACCAGCGGCGCATGTGCAGGCCCATGCCGGCATAAGCGGCGATCGCCACGCACTCCAGCGCCAGGAACAAGCCCCCAAGCACCAGGAACTGCCCGGTCACCGGCGCTGCGGGATCGACGAACTGCGGCAGGAATGCGGTGAAGATCAGGATGGCCTTGGGATTGCCGCTAGCGATCAGGAACTCTTGTCGGGCCAGGCCCCGGAGCCCGATTGCAGTGCTCGGCCCATCGGTCACGGTGCGGGTATCGGCCGTCCACAGTTGATACGCCAGGTACAGCAGGTACCCCGCGCCAAGCATCTTGATCCCGTGGAACAGCAGCTCCGAGGCCTGCAGCACCGCCGCCAGCCCCAGCGAAGCCAGGCCGATCATCAGCATGAAGGCCAGCAGCCGCCCCGCTCCGGCCAGGCAGGAAACCCGGAAGCCATAGGTGGTGGCGTTCTTCACCGACAGCAGGTTGTTGGGGCCGGGCGCCATGTTCAGGGCGAAACAGGCAGGCAGGAATAAAACCAGGGTCGTGAGGTTCATGGGCGATGTCCCTTGGACTGGGCTTGGGGGGGGCGGATCAGCCGGGAATATAAAAGGGCGCCAGGGCTTCACACAACCTGCCGCCCCTGGCACCGCCGCGCTGTACGCTCGATGGCCGCCAGCACCTGAGGCTGGCAGGCCGGTGGCAGATCATGGCCCATGCCAGGAATCAGCAACCACTCGGCATCGGGGATCGAGCGCGCGGTGTCTTCCCCACAAGCGGCGGGCACCAGCGGGTCGTCGCTGCCATGGACCACCAGGGTCGGTAGCTGGATGCTGGCCAGCCGAGCCCGGCGATCCCCGGCACAGGCCAGGGCCGCCAGCTGGCGCATGAAACCTGCGGGGTTCCAGCCCCGTTGCAGTTCCTTGAGCACCAGTTCGCGCTGGGCCGCTTCGTCGAAGGCCTGGGCGCTGCCGGCGATGCAGCGGGCCAGGGCCAGGCGCTGGGCCACATGGCCCTCCAGGTCGAGCGCCGGGTCTGCCGCCGGCGCCGTCAGCAACGCCATGACCTGCGGCGCGGGTGGCGGCAAGGCCGGGTTGCCGCTGCTGGCCATGATCGAGGTCAACGAGCGCACCCGCTGCGGATGTTCGCTGGCCAGGACCTGGGCGATCATCCCGCCCATGGAGCGCCCCACCACATGGGCGCGATCGATGCCCAGGTGATCCAGCAGCCCCAGGGCATCGGCGGCCATGTCTTGCAGACTGTAGGGCAGCGTCAACGGCCGACCGGCCATCAGTGCCGCAAGATCCGGCACACCGGCCTCGACCAGATGCGTCGAAGCACCGACGTCGCGATTGTCGAAGCGAATCACCCGGAACCCACGGGCCGCCAGGTCCCGGCAGAACGCCGGGGTCCAGCGGACCATCTGGGTACCCAGGCCGGCGATCAACAGGATCGCCTCGGCGGTCTCGTCGCCATGACTGTCCCAGGCCAGTTCGATGCCATTGACCGGTGAGCGCTGCAGGCCGGCATCCAGCCGGGACATCACTGCCCTGCCCCCGCGAGCTGGGCCCCGGTGGCCAGGCGCAGGGCATGGGCCCGGATGTCTTCGGGCCAAGGCTGCAACTGCTGGCCCAGGCGCTCGAGATCGCCAGCGAACAAGGCCCGGGTGGCCTCTTCGTAACCCGGCAGGTCCCCGGCCATCGCCAGCATGAATTGATAGGCAGCCTCCTGCGCCATGCGCCGTTGCTGTGCCGGGTCCGGGTTGCGCCGGGCTTCGTCCACCAGCCGGCGCAGCACCGCCGAGGCGCCTCCGGGCTGGCTGGCCAGCCAGTCCCACTGGCGTGGCAGCAGGGTCACCTCGCGAGCGATCACCCCCAGCTTGGGCCGCCCACGGCCACGGGGCGAATCGGCCGGAGCGTCCACCTCGGGTTCGGCGGGCGCGGCCGGCCGGTAACGCCCGCGACCCGGTGCGGGCGCGGCCGACAAGCGCTGTGCCACTTCGGCGTTGCTGCCCCGCAGGTCGAGGTCGATGACCCGCCCCGTGGCATCGTCGAATACCAGCAGGCTGGTGCAAGCCGGGTCCCGGGACGCGTCGCGCACCGCCAGGGCCACGTCCAGCAACGGGCCACGGGCCAGCAAGCGCTGGGCCTGGAAGGCAGTGACGGGTTTGGTGAGGATGTCGGACATGGCAGCAGTCTCATGAAGATGAAGCCAAATAATATCCGGGTAATAAACCATCAATCAATATACCCGGGTAAAAATATTCAACCTGCCGTCTCCGCCCCTTCCCGATTCAGTGGGTATCGCGCTCCGGCGGGGCTGGCTCGGCGCCGGCCGGGATGTCGAAACCCCAGTCGCCATGCAGGTACCAGTCTTCACCGAGCATTTCGGAAGGATGCATGGTGCGATCCGAGCCGTTGCCGCAAGACAAGGCATTGGCCGCGCAGTAACGGTCGCAGCCCCAGCAGATGCGCTCGGGATGCTTGGGAGAAAGGGGAAAGGGCTTGGCCATGGGGACTCCCGGTGCCGGGGAAAGGAGTTTCACGTTAGAACGTCCCAGGCGCCGCGACCTTGATCCCGATCAAGCCCGGCCACCAGCGTGGCAAGCCCGGCGAGGTTGTCGGGGTTTCCCGGGGCACACCAGCCCTGGCACTGGGCATATCGGCAGAACCGGGGGGCGAACTAGTCCATCTGTACTAATGACGAGCCGTTTTCGGCATCGTTATAGTCCTGTCCGCACCCCTTCCTTGTGTTCCACCTCCCTCTCACCGCAGTCCTGCGGTGGGAGGGTTCCCTTCCCCCTTTCCAAGACTGCCAAACCGTTGCCGGCCCGATGCAGATTTAGCTGCGAAAGCCCGAACGCCGCCGCTATGATGGATTCCCATGAATCCAAGCACCGCGATCCGCCAACCCTGTCCGCCCGGCGCCTGCGTCTGCCAGCGCGAGCAACTGCTGGACACTCCCGGAGCCGACCTGCGCATCCTCAACCTCACGCGCCAGGAAGAAAAGCGCCTGGTCGAACGCCTGGAAAACCTCCAGGACCTGGCCGACCTGGAGCACATGCAGCGTCGGATGTACCAGCAGCTGGGGATTCGCCTGCAGATCACCCCCAGCGACAATGAGGTGCGCAGCATGCGCGGCATCGCCATTGTCCTGGCGGAGCATCCCGGGCTGTGCCGCAAGACCCGGCAGAACATTCCTGCGGCAATCCGCCGGGCCATGGAAAACCGTCCGGAAATCGCCTACCGCCTGCTCGACGCCCAGGACCTGCTCCGGGATGCTTGAGACGGAACCGACGCTTGCAGCACACGAGCCGAAGCCTGAAAATCGCCGCTGATTTTTCCGGGACCTCCATCATGCAAAACACCCCTCTGAACGCCGCCGACTTCGACGCGATCGAAGACACCCTGCTCAAGTACGGCGACGACCACTCGGTACTCAACCCCTGCGAGCTGGACGGCTACTTCACCGCCCTGGTGTCGGGCCCAGCCCAGGTGGATATCGCCGAGTGGTTCCCGGGGATCTGGGGCGGCGAGAACCCGGCCTGGGAAACCCCGCAGGAATGCCGGCAGTTCATCGACCTGTGCGTGCGCCACATCAACAGCCTGGCGGTGCAACTGGACAGCGACGCCGCAGTGTTCAAGGCGCGCCTGGAAGCCACCGAGCACCAGGGCCAGCCGTTGCTGCTGGCCGAGGAATGGTGCTTCGGCTACCTGCGCGGGGTCGCGGTGGGCAACTGGCCGCAGATGCCTGCACCGCAGACCGCCTTGCTGCAAGCCATCACCGACTGCGCCGAACAGGACAATTTCGAGTTGCCGGCAGACCTGGATATCGCCCGGCACCAGCAGCAGGTGGCGAGCATCGAGCCGGCCGCCCGCCAGTTGCACCAGTACTGGTCGAGCCAGCGCTGACCCCACCGCCGCCTCTGTGGCCTGCACACCCACCGGGCTCCTCTGGCGAGCCCGGCTCTTCAAGGATGAATGCCCGATGATCGAATGGATCAAGCGTCTGTTTGGCCGTAATGCCTCGGCAACGCCCCTTTCACTGCCAGCGGCAATACCCGAGCCCGCCCCACCGACGCTCACGGATTTGCTGGCAACCATGCAGACCTGCGCTCACGAACCAGCGGGCGACTTCTACTACAGGACCGAGGCCGCCAATGGGTGGGGAGATTTTTTTACCACCGAGTTTCGCGTGACCTGTCGCAACCCGAAAGGGCTGCCGTCCCAGGACCTGGTGAGGAATCTTCCTCTTCAACAGGCCGCCGCAGGCGGCGCCCTGGTGTATGCCTTCTATTACTACGACTCGTTCAACGACGGGCGAGCCAAGATCAACAGTTTTCATCGCCAGGTCGTCCGTACCGATAACGGCATGCCAGTGGCTTGTGCCGACAAGATGTTGCTGTGTTTGCTGACCCGCTACAGGAAGACCACTGCAGCCTTGGTTGGCCGACAGAACCATCTCGACCAGACCCAGGCCAATCAGGGGAGTCGATACATCATCTGCAATGACGACAACCTGCACATTCCCCAGCAAGACATCCAGCTGTACCTGGAGGGCCAGTGGTACCCATTGCCCGCCATCGACGACCTGACCCTGAGCACCATCATGACGACCTGGAAGAACGAGGCCCATCTGCGCAAGACAGCCTTCGCAACGCTGCTCAAGGCGCTGAAGGTCTGAACACTCGCCCTCCCTCAGCGCCTCGTTGCCGCCGCCTCAACGAGCAGGCGCGTACTGCTCCACCAGCTTCCACAGCAGGCGCCCCATGGGCAGGCGGTAGATGTCGCTGTGGGCACCGCCACCCGATCCGGGCGAGTTGAACTGGGTGATGCCGTTCGAAGCGTCGATATAGGCCACCTTGTGCCCCTGGCCGGCACCCTCGAACGGGTCGACACAACCTGGTTGGCCATACTTGCAAACCTCGAACCGGCCCCCCGTCGTGGCGGAAGTGTCGGACGCGGTCATGCAGTCGAATATCGGCCGGTACACCGAGCCGGCCTGCTCACAGGCCTTGCGGTAGGAGCCGATGGAGCCGGCAGGATCGGTCCAGACCACAAAGGGCGCGCCCGTGGCCGAGTCCTCGGTGGCGGCCGTCAGGACGATCTTGGTCTTGCCCAGCCGCGCGAAGTCACGGTAGGGAGCACCTTCACTGCCCAGCTGCGCCGCAAACCGGTTGATGCTCATGGCTCCCTGCAGGCCCACCGCCAGGTCCACCGGGCTGGTCACCATGGACTGGTCGGGAAAGCCACCTTGCAAAGGCACCAGTGCCGGCGAACTGAACACCGCCCGGGTCATGGCGCGAGCACCGAAGCTGTGCCCCAGGGCCACCACCCGGGCGTGGCTGCCGGAAGCTTCGAGGCTGCGCGGGATGGTTTCGTTGAGCAGCTTGTTCAACCAAGACAAACCGATCTCGTCGGCGTCGTTGGCCTTGTTGGAATAACTGAACACGTTGCCGAACGAGTTGGACCAGTAGGAAGGCCAGGTGACGCCGATCACCAGGGGCCGGAAACTGCCGGCAGGACGGTCCTTGGCCAAGGGCTGGATCGCCCTGGTGCGGTCGATGGGACTTTCCTGCTGGCCATTGGCAGCCTCCAGCGAAGCCGCCATCAAGTTGCCGGTCAGATCGTTGAAGTTGCGAATGGCTTCCTGTTGCGCGGTGTTCCAGCCCATCACTATTACCAGCACATGGGTGTAATCCCCCTGTTTCAGATCACCGATCAAGTTATCTTGTAGCGATACCAGCGCATACTTTCCATAGTCATAAAGTTGATACTTCTTCGCATCCACCTTGTCCAGGTTGGTAGAAACCTTACAGGCATGCCAATCACTTATCTTGGCAAGATCGTAATCCTTGCGAATCAAGGCCAGGGGTTTGGCGGCATAAGCGTTATATACAAAGCAGTGGTTCTTGGAGAAGTAAGGAACATGACCGTCATGATCATCCCTGGCTATCGAGTTCTTGATGATATGCGACACGAACATGGCCTTGGAGTCGCTATTCTGGAAGCGATCGATCTGGCTGGGCGTTCCCCAGCGACTTGGTTGCTCGGCCTGGATGTACTGCCCGCTCTTGACGAAGCTGACCTGGGGATAGGGCCTGGGCCCGCCCACTGTGTCCTGCGAGCTCTTTTCCAGCGCTACCACGTAGCCCGGGTAATGCAAGGCCGTGCCTGAGGGAAAGTACAGGCTGGAATGAAAACTCTGGGCATTGGAGCTCTCCACGCCCAACGCCGACTCATAGGGTTCCATGACTGTGCCAGGCCCGGAACAACCGGCGCTACTTACGCCCAGAATCCAGATACCTGCCCATTTCAGACTCACCATGACTGACTCCCTGGGTCATGTTTGACCCGACTATTGACCGTTGTCATTTTATTCTTGATGACATTCAGCAACTGCATGCATCAATTGACTACAGCCTGAATATAGCCAGCGAATATCAAATAGCCATTAACCCGGGAAGATCCGCAGGAAATAATTTAAAGTCTCGCCACCATCCTTGGCAGGCACAGGAATTAGTTGACAAATTAATGCGTTAAAGTTAAACAGATCAAACTTCAATATAAATAAATAGCCAACTTATAATTAGTTGGCGATCAACTTACCCACACTTGAAACAGAGGGACTGCGTGTTGCTGGCAGACGGCATCATTCGTAACAGCCATCGCAGGCCTCCAGCAGGTTGAGCAGCAGTTGCTCATCGATCTGCTCGTCGTCCAGGCCAACGGGGCCGGCCTGGTCAGGGTCCGAGATGCACTCCAGCACCCGCAAGGGCAACTGGGCGGCGCCGAAGAACGCCAGGATGTCGCGCACTTCCTGTTCCCGTTGCACATGGTCGTTATGGAACAGCCAGGCGCTGTAGAACACCCCCTGGGGCCCCTGCCCCAAGTGCTCGCGGGCGATGCGCAGCGACATGCCCAGGCGCTGGTGGAGAAATTTCACCAGCGCCAGGTCGGTGCTGGGGGCCATCAAGGCGATGCTGATTCTGGACATGTCCTGATCCTGCAAAAAAGTCGGTGGGGGCCTGCCCTAGTCCGGGCGCCAGGGCTTGACACCTTGCAGATGCCGCTCGATGTCATCCATGTCGTCCTCGCCCAGGGTCAGGTCGAAGGGCTCGGTGAGGATCCTGCGCACCTGCGCCAGACGCCCGGTGACGCGCTCGTTGTCGATGAAGTCGGTGGTCGCGCGCTGGTAGTCCGCCACAGGCTTGTCCACGTAATGGCTGCCCATGCGGTGCAGCGACAGCACGATGAACTCCAGCTGCGCCAGGGCTTGCAACGCCTGGTCTGCGGTGAGCGTGATCTTGCGGTTGTTCTCGCGTATCGGTCCTGCTGCCATCGCCCTGCCCTCAATCGCCCTGGGGGCCCTTGAACGGCGGCGCGCCCAAGCGTGCCGCATCGATGCCACAGGCCATGTTGCGCAGCTCGCCGATCACCGACTGACGGGGAAAGGCCGCCCATTGCGCATGGGCCTCCTTGCGCATGACCTCCGCGCCCTGGGCGAAGGGTTCGGAGAAATACACCCGGCCCATTTGCGCCGACTCGTCGCGCTCGCAGTTGATGATCCGCACCACCCGCGAGCTGTGGATCAGGGGTTTGGAATCGCCCGGATCGGTGGGCTTGCTGTAGTTGTTGATCAGGTAGAACTGCCGCAGATGCGGGTTGTTCTGATACAAGGCCAGGGAGTTGGCCGCGAAGTAAGTCACCGACTCCGGAGTGTCCAGCACTTTGAACATGGCCTCGGGACGTGCCGAGCCAGCATCGCGGGCCTGGTCATGGGCGCAGCCCGCCAGCAGGAGCAAGCCACCCAGCCACCACAGGCGCTTCATTGGCCGGCTCCCTGGGCCATATCTGGCCGCTCCTGGCGCAACAACTTGGCGTCGACGCTGCCTTGCAACGAGCAGAGCATGCGGGTCTTGCCGGCTTCCACGCTGAGCATGAGAATCTTCTCCGCGGAGCCCGGAGCCGGGGCGATCTCGGAGACCGCCGCGGGGTTGTCCTGCCAGGGCGCCTGGGCGCTGGCCTTGATCTGCGGCCGGGAGATGAAGTACTCGCCTGCCTCCTGCCAGCCGGCCTGGGGCATGGCGGCCATCACCGCTTCCCGGCTGGCATCGATCTCCAGGCCCCAGAAGTAGTAGATGCCCTCGCTACCAAGGTCGAACACGCTGTCGTAGTAGCCGGTCAGCTTCAGGCCCTTGTCTTGCAGCGGGCGGGAGAAGGTGGCGGTGGAGGTCGAGTCGTCGCGCCGATCGGCCACCGGTATCCAGGCGATACCCTGTTTGTCGTCGCTCGCAAGAGTCACCACCCGGCCGAGCTCGGCACGCTGCTGGTACAGATCCTTGAAGAATGACGGCTGGCATTGCAGCAGGCTGTCGCTCAGGCTGCCCGCCAGCGAACTACCGGCCCACAGGCTCAACACGAGTGCCAGGGGCTTGGCTGAATGGCGGGAGAAGGCGCGGATCAAATCCATTGTCAGAAGCTTCCGGGTCAGGCGAAAAAGACGCGACTCTAAACCTCGCCAGGCCCTGACACAAATAATCCCGGGAGCCTGAACTCCCGGGAGCCGCCTCAGAGGAAAATGCTGCCGCGCAGGTACAGGGCGCCATGGCCGCTGATGATCACTCGCCCGTTGTCCAGCACCTGGCACTGCAGCTGGCCCTTGCGCGCCCCGCCCTGCTGCGCCCGCAGCAAGTTCTTGCCCAGGCGCTCGGCCCAGTACGGCGCCAGCGAGGTGTGGGCGGAACCGGTGACCGGGTCTTCGTTGACCCCCACGCTGGGGCCGAACCAGCGGGAAACGAAATCGAACTCCCGGGACGGCGCAGTCACGGCGATGCCGCGCACGCCGAACTGGGCCAGGGCCACGAAGTCCGGCTTGAGCTCATCCAGCAGGCGCTCGTCGTCCACCACCAGCAGGTAGTCGTCGGTGCGGTACAGCGCCTCGGCCCGGGTCAGGCCCAGGGCCTGCAGCAAGGCCGAGGGCATGGCTACCGCCTCGGGCTGCTTGGCCGGGAAGTCCATGGACAGCAAGCCTCCATCTCGGCTGACCCGCAACTCGCCGCTGCGGGTGGCGAAGCGCAGCACATCGCGCTGCTCGCCCAGTTGCTCGAACAACACCCAGGCCGCTGCCAGGGTCGCATGGCCGCACAGGTCGACCTCGACCGTCGGGGTGAACCAGCGCAGCTCGAAGCCATCGCCGCTGGGCACGAAGTAGGCGGTCTCGGACAGGTTGTTCTCCTCGGCGATGCGCTGCAGTACCGCGTCCGGCAGCCAGGCCTGCAGCGGGCAGACCGCCGCCGGGTTGCCGCCGAAGACACTGGAGGTAAAGGCATCCACTTGAAAGATATCGATCTGCATCGCGGTCATTCCTCAGCGCCTTCGGCGCGGATCTGGTCCAGGTAGTTGTAGATGGTGTAGCGAGTCACGCCGAGGGCCGCGGCGGCCTTCTCGATGCCGCCCTTGACGATGAACAGGCCGCGCTCCTGCATCTGGCGCACGGCTTCGAGCTTGTGTTGCTTGGTCAAGCGGGCGCCGGGCTCCGGGCAGGCGCCCTGGATGATCTGGGCCAGCAGGTGTTCCATGTCCTGGGGCTCGTCGCCTCGCGGTTCGGGTGCACTGCCCAGGCCCAGCATCTGCCCCAGGCAGGCATGGGCCGCGGCGATCCCGCTCAGGTCGCTGTTGCTGCACAGGCTGGCGAAGGGTTGCCCGCCGCTGTCGCGGAAGATCACCGTGGAGCTGCGCAACTCGCGGCCATCCGGGGCCAGGGTCGGGTAGTTCTCCAGCACCAGCGGCGTGCTGCCGGAACGATCCTGCAACGCCCGGATCACTGCGGCGAACCCCAGGTCCTGGCGCGGGCCGCCCAGCACCGGGCCACCGACCCGGCGCCCGGTGACATGGCCGTTGGCGATGGCAACGATCGAACGTTCGGGCCGGTCGAGATCGTGCAGGACGACTTCCACATGGGGACCGACCACCCCGGCCAGCATCTGCAAAGTGCTGTGCAGCACTTGCAGGACCAGTTGGCGCTCGGCCAGGACGGCGGGAGACGGTTGGCTCATGAGAACTCCGAAAACATGGGAACTCCGAAAAAACGATCGACGAAAAATATCAACACCATGTTGAATATTCAACTTTTTGTTTATTTGATCTCGATCAGCCCTGGCCATCATGGCAATTGCATCACCCGGAGCATTGCTTCACTATTCGCGGATGCTAAACATTCTCATTTAAATCCTCTCTCCAGCCGCTTGCACAAAGTACCCCACCCCATGACCCCCAATCTGCTTCTCGTGGAAGACGACGCCCGGCTGCGCCAGGACCTGGAACGCCACTTTCATCAGCGCGGCTTTGCCGTCACCACGTGCTCCGACGGCCGCCAGGGGCTGGCAGCACTGCGCAGCGCCCAATTCGACCTGGTGCTGCTGGACATCATGCTGCCGGGCCTGGACGGCCTGGCCCTGCTCGACACCCTGCGCCATGAACAAGGCATCCCGGTGATGCTGATGTCGGCCCTGGGTGCCGAGCAGGACCGCATCACCGGGTTCACCCGGGGCGCCGACGACTACCTGCCCAAGCCCTTCAGCCTCGCCGAGCTGGATGCCCGGGTCGATGCGCTGCTGCGGCGCATGGCCCGGGTACAGTTGCAATCGGAGAATCCCCAGGACCCGCTGCTCGCCTTCGACGACCAGGCCCAGGACGTGCTGAGCCAAGGCCGCGCCGCCGGCCTCACCGGCTCCGAATACCGCCTGCTGGTGACCCTGCGCGAGCATCCGGGGCAGACCCTGAGCAAACCCTTCCTCTACCAGCAGGTGCTGCATCGCATCTACACCCGCCTGGACCGTGGCCTGGACGTGCACGTGTGCAACCTGCGGCGCAAGCTGGCCGAGCTCGGCGTGCAGCACCTGCAGATCCAGGCCGTGCGGGGCGCTGGCTATCTCCTGGTAGAAGCGGACCGGCACTGATGCGCCGGCACCCCTTGCTGTGGAAACTGGCCCTGTTGCAGATCGGCTTCTGCCTGCTGCTGACCTGGATCATCTGGACCTGGGGCCTGTCGGCCGAGCGCAGCACCTACTTTCTCGACCCGGCCGACCGCCAGTACCTGGCCGGCTACGCGCAGCAGGCCGAGGCCGCCTGGCGCCAGGGAGGAACCAGCGGCGTCGATGCGTTCCAGCGCCAGCTGACAGACCGGGAACACACCTGGGTGGCGGTGATCGGCGAGCGCCTGCAAAGCCTCGGCAGCACCCCGTTGAGCGCCGAGGAAGCCAGCCACCTGACCTTCATGCGCAAGCTGGACTGGCCCATGAGCCGGCGCCTGCAGGATGAGTTGCCCTACGTCAGCATCCAGTTCCCGGAGCACCCCGAACAGGGCCGGCTGGTCATGCAGTTGCCCGAGCGCCTGCTGCCCGGCGGCCTCACCCCCTGGACCCACGTGCTCAGCCACGGGGTGGTGCCAACCCTGCTGGCCGCCCTGCTCGGCCTGCTGCTCTACCGGCACCTGGTGCTGCCGCTGAACCGCTTGCGCGACCGCGCCGATGCCTTGCGCGCCGACGACCTGGAGAATCCGGGCCTGGCCGCGCCCCTGGCCCGGCGCAGCGACGAACTGGGGGAGCTGGCCCTGGCCTTCGAGCACATGGCCGAGCGCCTGCGCCAGAGCCTGGCCCAGCAGCGCCTGCTGCTGCGAATCCTGTCCCACGAGCTGCGCACGCCCCTGGCGCGCCTGCGCATCGCCCATGACAGCGGGCTGGCGCCGGAGCAACTGCGCCAGCGCCTGGACCGCGAGATCCTCGACATGCAGCGCCTGCTGGAAGACACCCTGGACCTGGCCTGGCTCGACACCGAGCGCCCGCAGTTGCCCACCGAACCGGTGCAGGTGCTGTCGATCTGGGAAGCGCTGCGCGAGGACGCCTGCTTCGAGAGCGGCTGGAGCCTCGAGCGCCTGCCCTGCCTGCTGGACGCCGATTGCCGGGTCCGCGTGCACCTGGACAGCATCGCCCAGGCCCTGGAGAACCTGTTGCGCAACGCCATCCGTTATTCCCCCGAGGGCGGCCGGGTCAGCCTGCGTGGCTGGCGCGAGGGCACTCACTGGCACCTGTGCCTGGAAGACCAGGGCCCCGGCGTCGCCGAACAGGACCTGCACCGCATCTTCGAGCCCTACCAGCGCCTGGACTCGGCCCAGGGCGAAGGTTTCGGCCTGGGCCTGGCCATTGCCCGACGCGCGGTGGAGCTGCACCAGGGGCAGATCTGGGCCAGCAACGGCCATCCCGGGTTGACCCTGCACCTGCTGCTGCCGGCGGCCTGACCAGGGCCGGTAGCGGCTTGCCGGCTCCGTGCATCCCACAGCAGAAGTGTTTAGAAAGTTAATGCGCTTTACTCGCAAATAGCAGTCATTATCATTCGTGATCTTCCTGTTTCAGCTTCCATCCCGGAGATCACCGATGTCCATGCGCTCGATGCGTTCTTTCGCTCCCTTCCTGCTGTCCAGCTGCTGCCTGCTCAGCCACGCCGTCCAGGCCGCCAATGCCGAGACGCCGCAGCCGGCGCTGGCGCTCGAACCCCAGAGCATCGTCGCCACCGCCAAGGAAGAGACCAAGCAGGCTCCGGGGGTGTCGGTGATCACCGCCGAGGACATCCAGAAACGCCCACCGGCCAACGACCTGTCGCAGATCATCCGCACCATGCCCGGGGTCAACCTCACCGGTAACTCCACCAGTGGCCAGCGCGGCAACAACCGGCAGATCGATATTCGCGGCATGGGTCCGGAAAACACCCTGATCCTGGTGGACGGCAAACCGGTGGGCAGCCGCAACTCGGTGCGTTATGGCTGGCGCGGCGAGCGCGATACCCGGGGCGACACCAACTGGGTGCCGGCCGACCAGGTCGAGCGCATCGAGGTGATCCGCGGCCCGGCGGCGGCCCGCTATGGCAACGGCGCTGCCGGTGGGGTGATCAACATCATCACCAAGCAGGCAGGCCGCCAGACCCACGGCAACGCCACCCTCTACAGCTCCTTTCCCACTCACAAGGACGAAGGCGCGACCCAGCGCCTGAGCTTCGGTCTCAACGGCCCGCTGACCGACACCCTCAGCTACCGGGTCTATGGCAACGTGGCCCGCACCGACTCCGATGACGCCGACATCAACCAGGGCCATGAGTCCTTGCGCACCGGCAAGCAGGCCGGCACCCTGCCCGCCGGCCGCGAAGGCGTGCGCAACAAGGACCTCAACGGTCTCTTGAGCTGGCAGCTGACCCCGGACCAGAGCCTGGACTTCGAGGCCGGCTTCAGCCGCCAGGGCAATATCTATACCGGCGATACCCAGAACACCAACAGCAACAAGAACGTGAAAAGCCTCCTGGGCCACGAGACCAACCGCACCTACCGCGAGACCTACTCGCTGACCCATCGCGGCGAGTGGGACTTCGGCAGCTCCATGGCCTACCTGCAATACGAGAAGACCCGCAACAGCCGGATCAACGAAGGCCTGGCCGGCGGCACCGAAGGCATTTTCAGCGACGCCAACTTCTACACCTCGGTGCTGCGCGACCTGACCGCCCATGGCGAGCTCAACCTGCCGCTGCACGCAGGCTTCGAGCAGACCCTGACCCTGGGCAGCGAATGGTCGCAGCAAAAACTCGACGACCCCAGCTCCAATACCCAGGACACCAAGGAAGCCGGGGCCATCCCCGGGCTGGCCTCGGGCAATCGCAGCAGCCAGAGCAGCGCGCAGATCTTCTCGCTGTTCGCCGAAGACAACATCGAGCTGGCGCCCGGCACCATGCTCACCCCCGGCTTGCGCTTCGACCACCACAGCATCGTCGGCGACAACTGGAGCCCATCGCTAAACCTGTCCCATGCGCTGAGCGACAGCCTGACCCTCAAGGCCGGTATCGCCCGGGCCTACAAGGCGCCGAACCTATACCAGCTCAACCCCGACTACCTGCTCTACAGCCGCGGCCAGGGCTGCTATGGCCAGACCACCAGCTGCTACTTGCGGGGCAACGACAAGCTCGAGGCAGAAACCAGCATCAACAAGGAACTGGGCCTGGAATACAAGGCCGAAGGCTGGGTGGCCGGCCTGACCTACTTCCGCAACGACTACAAGAACAAGGTCGAGTCGGGCCTCGCGCCCTCCGGTCGCGCCAGCGGTGGCAGCTCGGCGCTGTACAAGAACGCCGCCGTCTATGAGTGGGAAAACGTGCCCAAGGCCGTGGTCGAAGGCCTGGAAGGCACCTTGACCGTGCCCCTGGCCAGCCAGCTGACCTGGAACAACAACTTCACCTACATGCTGCAATCGAAGAACAAGCAGACCGGCGACTACCTCTCGGTGACCCCGCGCTTCACCCTCAACTCGATGCTCGACTGGCAGGCCACCCAGGACCTGTCGTTGCAGATGAACGTGGCCTGGTACGGCAAGCAGACACCGAAGAAATTCGACTACCACGGCGACCGCGTCACCGGCAGCGCCACCCAGCAACTGGCCCCCTACGCCATCGCCGGCATCAGCGGCACCTACGCCCTGACCCGCCACCTGAGCCTGACCGCCGGGGTCGACAACCTGTTCGACAAGCGCCTGTACCGCGAAGGCAATGCCCAGGGCGTGGTGGACATCGCCGGGGCCGGCGCCGCCACCTACAACGAACCGGGGCGCACCCTGTACACCAGCCTGAGTGCGTCGTTCTAACAGGCCGTTGAAAACTGCCTGCGTTGCCATCGCTGCGTTAAAAACAGGCTGGTGCGCCAGCCCGGTCAAAATGCTCATTTACCACGCGTAAACTGCGCTTTTTCGCCTGTTTTTGCCTTGCACTGACTGCCTCGCCGACGTTTTTCAATGGCCTGCCAAGCCCATAACGAGAAAGCCTGATGATAACCACGACCTTGCGCCTGGCCCTGGGCTGGGCGCTGGCCGCCGCCAGTTGCCTGGCGGCGGCCCAACCGGCTCCCGAGCAGCGGATGGACAGCAGCTTGCTGCAACGCCAGGACCTGCCCTACCGCTTCAGCAGCCTGCAACTGGATTCCGCCGACGGCCAGCGGCACTACCAGATATGGATCGGCCAGCCACTCAAGGCCGCACCCGAGCGCGGTTATCCGGTGTTGTGGATGCTCGATGGCAACGCCGCCATCGGCGCCCTCGACCCGCAGCAGCTCAAGCAACTGGGCCAGGGCCAGGCGCCGCTGCTGGTGGCGGTGGGTTACCAGACTCCGCTACGCATCGAGCGCACGGCCAGGACCTATGACTACACCCCGCTGCAACCTGGCCTGGCGGTGCAACAAGACCCGTTGACCGGCCTGCCCAGTGGAGGTGGCGAGCAGTTCCTGCAATGGTTGCGCGAAAAACTGCGCCCGGCGGTGGCCGCCCGGGCACCGATCGATGCTGCGCAGCAGACCCTGTGGGGCCACTCCTATGGCGGCCTGCTGGTGCTGCAGGCGTTGTTCGACCATACACGGGAGTTTCGCCACTACGCCGCCGCGAGCCCCTCGCTGTGGTGGGGCGACGGCCTGATCCTCGGCCAGGCCCCGGGCCTGGCTGCACGTCTGGGCACGCACCGGGCCCAGTTGCTGCTGATGCGTGGCAGCGCCGAGCCAGGCGACCCGCGCCAGACCACCACGTCACCCCCCGACCCCGACGCGGACCGGCGCGCCCGGCAACTGCGCACGCAACTGGCCCAGGTGCCCGGGCTGGCCCTGGAGTACCACAGTTTCGAGAAACTCAACCACGGCCAGACGCTGGGCGCTTCCCTGCACTACCTGCTGGAACGCCTGTACCTGTCCCCGGGCAAGGACTGAAGCCCAGTTCCAGCGCAAGAGACGGAGTGCGAGGACAGGTTGCAGCGGCTAACCTGCCAGGCATCCCGACTCTTGCCCGGACCACCAATGCCCGCCAGCCCCGATGTTGCCCGTACCTTCCTCACCGCCCTGGATGCCGACTGGGCCCGGCACATCGCAGCCATCGGCCCCTGCCTGCACCAACCCCGCCCGGAACGCGAGCCCTACCAGGCCCTGGTGCGTGCGGTGGCCTACCAGCAACTGCATGCCAAGGCCGGCGATGCGATCCTCGCCCGACTGCGGGCGCTGTTCCCGGATCAGGCCTTCCCCAGCCCCCAGCAGCTCTGTGCCACCCGCGTGGAACAGCTGCGCGAGTGCGGATTTTCCGCACGCAAGGCTGCAACCCTGCTGGGCATCGCCCAAGCCACCCTGGAGGGCCACGTGCCCTCGGCGGACGCCGCCCGCGAGCTGGACGATGAACAGCTGGTCGAACGCCTGACCCAACTGCCCGGGATCGGCCGCTGGACCGTGGAGATGCTGCTGATCTACAGCCTGGAGCGCCAGGACGTGCTGCCCGTGGACGACTTTGGCGTCCGCGAGGGTTATCGGCGCCTCAAGGGCCTCGAACAGCAACCCAGCCCGCGCCAGATGCGCGAGCTGGGCCTGGCCTGGAGCCCCTGGCGCACCACCGCCGCCTGGTACCTGTGGCGGGTACCGGCGCCATGAGCGACCAGACCACGCGGCACTGGACCCTGCTGGACCGCCACGGTCGGCCCTGGTCTAGTCCCTGCCCCGGCACCCTGGGCGGCCATCGACGCAGCCGCATCTATGGCCGCCTGGATTGCCCTTGTGCCCTGGCGGCCATCGCTCGTGGCGGTTATGTGCGCCACCGGGTGTTCTTTCTTGATGCCGCCACGGCCATCGCCGCCGGCTACCGCCCTTGTGCCCGCTGCCTGGCGCAGGACTACCAGGCCTGGCGCCGCTCCCGCAAAATCTGAAACGGCTGGCTTCCGAGCCCCTCAAGGCGCAATACACACAGAATTGGCCGGTATCGGTCGACAAAGGTCGCGTGGCCGATTGAACCCCCGCGACGTAACCCCTAAAGTCACGCCTTTCCGATTCCTGCTTCGAGATTGCCGATGGCTGCTGCCCTTCGCCTGACCACCCTGCACACCACCCAAGCGGTGCTGGACGCTTTTCGCGACAGCGATGTTCCGACCCAGGTGTTGCTGGAGGGGAGCGGCATTCAGCTGGCGGACCTGGAACTGCCCAACAGCCTGATCAATATCAGCCAGGAAATGCGCGTGTTCAGCAATGCCGTGGCCCTGCGTCAGGACCTGGGGCTGGTGCTGGGACGCAACCTGCACATCTGCGCCTATGGCATGTTCGGCCTGACCCTGCTGACCAGCGCCACCCTGCGCGAGGGCTGGTCCCTGGCCCTGCGCTACCCGCTGCTGCTGGGCACCTTCTTCCGCCTCGACCTGGAACTGCGCGATGGCCTGGCGTGGCTGGTTGCCGACCAGTACAGCGAGAGCGAACTGGAGGTGTTCAACACCGACTTCTGCATGTCGTCCTATCGGGTCACCTGCCAGGACCTGCTGGGCTGCACGTTGCCACTGCGCGAAGTGCACCTCAAGCACCCGCCCCAGCCTTACCTGGACAGCTACGAGCAGGCCTTCAACTGCCCGGTGCACTTCAATGCCGGGCGCAACGCCATCGGCTTCGACCCGGAGTGGCTGGACCGGCGCCTGCCCCTGGCGGACCTGGTGACCCAGAACGACATGCTGCAGCGCTGCATTCGCCTGAACGAGGAACTCAGCGCCCGCCCGACCTGGATCGACCAGGTACGGCGCATCCTCAACGAGCAACTGCACGCGGTACCGGACTTCGACAGCCTGGCGCGCCAGGTGCACTGCTCGCCCAGCACCCTGCGCCGACGCTTGCGGGCCCAGGACACCAGCTACCAGCAACTGCTGGACGAACTGCGTTATGCCCGGGCCCGGCAACTGCTGGGGCAGCACAGCCTGCCGATCTATCGCATCGCCGAGGCCCTGGGTTTCAAGGAAACCGCCAGCTTCCGCCATGCCTTCCAACGCTGGAGCGGTGTCGCTCCGGGTCGCTTCCGACAATTGGCCGGCCAGCTCGGTCCTTTGTCAGACCATTCGCAAGAATGACGTCAAATATCCCCTATTGACCGTTGCCAACATTCTCTGTGGGACACTTCCGGCGAAAAATGACGTCCGGAATGTTCCGCTTTCTTAAAGACATGGAGTTGTCGCATGAAATCGCTGCACACCGCCCTCTCCGGCCTGGCCTTGAGCCTGGGCCTGGCCCTCACCACTTCCAGCGCCCTGGCCGCTCCCGAGCGCACGGTGAACATCTTCAACTGGTCGGAATACATCGCGCCCAACACCATCAAGGACTTCCAGGCCAGCAGCGGCATCAAGGTCAAATACGACATCTTCGAAAGCAATGAAGTGCTCGAGGCCAAACTGTTCACCGGCAACAGCGGCTACGACGTGGTGGTGCCTTCCAGCGGTTTCGTCAGCAAGCAGATCAAGGCCGGCGCCTTCCAGCCCCTGGATCGCAGCCAGCTGCCGAACTGGAAGAATCTCGACCCGGCCGTCATGAAGCTGCTGGAGCAGAACGACCCGGGCAACCGCTATGTGATCCCCTACATGTGGGGCACCAACCTGATCGGCTACAACCGTGACAAGGTCCAGGAACTGCTGGGCAGCGACGCACCGGTCAACAGCTGGGACCTGGTGTTCAAGGAAGAAAACCTGAAGAAACTCGGCCAGTGCGGCGTGACCTTCCTCGACTCGCCAGCCGAAATGCTGCCCCTGGCCCTGCACTACCTGGGCCTGGACCCCAACAGCCAGAACCCTGCGGACTACCGCAAGGCCGAGGCCCTGTTGCTCAAGCTGCGTCCTTATGTGCGCTACTTCCACAGTGCCAAGTGGATGGGCGATATCGCCAACGGCAACATCTGCGTGGCGGTGGGTTACTCCGGCGGTTTCCTGCAGGCGGCCAACCGCGCCAACGAAGCCAAGAACGGCGTGCATATCGAGATGCGCATTCCCAAGGAAGGCACCCTGGCCTGGATCGACACGGTGGCCATCCCCACCGGGGCCAAGCATGTGGACACCGCCCATGCCTTCCTCAATTACCTGATGGAACCGCAAGTCATCGCCTCCATCAGCAACTTCGTCGGTTACCCCAACGGTGTCACCGATTCCAAGGCATTCATCCAGCAGTCGCTGCTGGACAACCCGGACCTGTTCCCGAACGCCGAGACCATGACCCGCCTGTTCCCCCTGGCGCCCCTGCCGGCCAAGGCCGAGCGCACCCGCACCCGGACCTGGATCAAGGTCACCAGTGGGCGCTGAACCATTGAACCCACAGGCCTTGCAGGACGTGGTGTCGAACCCGTCCGCAGGCCTGCGGCGCCACTTCGCGAACCGAGGTCGGCGCCCTTGAAAGAAGAGCTGTCCATGTCGTTAGCCACCTCCAGCCATCTCCCCTTGCACCAGCTGTCGATCGAGGCCTTGCTGCAGGGTTTCGCCTCCTTGCAGTTCACCCCGGTGGACCTGTTGCAGGCTCTGCTGGAGCGCATCGAGCAGCATGAGCCTGGGCTCAACGCCCTGTGCGAACGCCAGGATGCGGCCGCGTTGCTGGCGGCCCGAGCCAGTGCCGCGCGCTGGGCTGCTGGTCAACCCATGGGCCGGCTGGACGGTATCGCGGTGCTGGTCAAGGACAACCACGACATCCAGGGCTGGCAAACCCGCAACGGTTCCAGGGCCCTGGCCAACCGTCCGGCGCAGGAACGTGATTGCGCCCTGGTGGCACGGCTGCGCGAAGCCGGAGCGATCTTCATCGGCAAGACCACCCTGCCGGAACTGGCCACCACGCCCTTGACCGACAGCCCGCTGACGGGAGTCACCCGCAATCCGTGGAACCTTGCCCTGCATGCCGCTGGCAGCAGCGGTGGCAGTACGGCCGGGGTAGCGGCCGGTTTTGCCCCGGCCGCTACCGCCAACGATGCGGCAGGTTCGATCCGCACGCCGGCAAGCTTCTGCGGCGTGATCGGCCTCAAGCCCAGCCATGGACTGGTATCCGCCAGCCCGGCCATCGACCCCGGGGGCTTGTCCGCCGAGGGCCCGGTCGCCCGTCACGTGCGCGACATCGCCCTGCTGCTGGAACACCTGAGCGCCTACGAACCCGGCGAACCCTTTGCCTGGCCCCATGCCCCCAAGGGTTTCCTGGAACACATCGAGGACGGTGTGCAGGGGTTGCGCATCGCGTTCAGTGCCGACCTGGGTTATGCCGCCCATGTCGACCCGCAGATCGCCGCCAGTTGCCTGGACGCGGCCCGGCGCCTGCAAGAGGCCGGGGCGACCCTGGTCCAGGCTTCGCCGGACATCGGCAACCCGGCCCCGGGTTTCGTGCGGTCCTGGCCCGTGGAAGCCGCCTGTGCGGTGGCCCTGGAGATTCCCGAGGAGCACCAGCACCTGATGGGCGACTTTCTCCAGCAGGCCCAGTTGCGGGCCCGCCAGCTCAACGCCCTGGACTACGCCAATGCCGTGCAGGAGCGCCATCAGGTGGCCCAGGCACTGCATGAATTTCTTTGCGATTACGACCTGCTGCTGACCCCGACGGCGGTGGTCGAACCCTTTGCCGTGGAGCTGTCGAGCCCGCCCGACTGGCCGCAACAGGCCAGCAGCATGTGGCAGCCGACCACGTTCCCGTTCAACTTCAGCCGCCAGCCAGCGCTGAGCATGCCCTGCGGCCTGAGCGCCGCCGGCCTGCCCATCGGCTTGCAGATCGTCGCGCGTTTCGGTCGCGACGACCTGGTGCTGCGGGCCGCACGCGCCCTGGAGAAACTCCAGCCAATGGCGCTGTTCGCCCATCCCCACGGCCTGGCCGACGCCCCCGGCGCACCAGGCATCGATCACTGAGCAACCTGCACAGCACGACCCGGCGTTTCTCGCCAGCGACAGAATACGGACAAGGAGGTGGACCATGGATTCTTCAAGCAGTTGGTACCAAGACACCCAATTCGAGCATGACATCTACGTGATGATCATCCGCGAGCCGAGCTCGCCGAGCCTTGATCCGCACCAATCCGGTGCCAGCTACAGCTACGTCGGGCGCCTGACCGGCCAGGGCCAGCACCCGTGCTTCTCCCTGCACTTCGCCTGCCCGCCCTACGGCAATGACTACGCCAGCACCGATGCCGCCCTGCAGGCCGGCATGGCCCACGGTCGGGCATTGATCGAGCATTGGCGCACCCGTGGCCGCAAGCCCCTGGCGCAAGGGACCGAAATGGCCCTGGCCAGCTACAGCAACTAAGACCCCCTGCCCTTACGGCGGGCAGCCCTTGCTGATCCAGGCACTGAGCTCATCGAGCTGGGCCTGGGCCAGGTAGGGGCCGCCCGGGGGCATCTGGCCGAATGCTCCGTCCGGCCCCCAGAAGGTGCCCTGGGTGCCACTCAAGGCATAGATGATGTTCGAATGCGCACCATCACCCTTGACCAGGATCGGGAGCGCCTGCCCTGTCGACGGGTTCTGCACCCCTGGCACACTGCCCGTCACGAAGGCCTGGTAGGAGGTCTGCCAGAACGCGCCGTGGGGCGCCCCGGAAATGTCCAGGTTGTTCTGCGCGACAAAGGTGTCGAGAAGGTTCTGCACATCCTTGAAGCTATTGAGCGCCATGACTATTGCCCTTCGATATGGGGGTTGAACAGCTCCAGGTAACGCGCACTGGCTTCGGCCGCCGCATTGCCACCCGGGGCTTCGGGCAGCCTGACCTGGCCGCCCTTGAGGATGAAGCTGAAGTCGTAGCCGGCGACCTGGGCGTTGCCATGGCACCCCATGCATCCGCCCATGTTCACGCCCTGGGCCACGGGTGGGCGGTTGGTCAGTGAATACACATTGGGCGGGGGCGGCGCCCCTGCGGCCTGGTAGGACGTCGGCGCGCCATTGGCGGCAATCCGACCTTTGAACTGCTGCAGGGTGTAGTCGGTCTCGACCATGATGTTGGCCTGGTAGAACACTGTCGGGCCGTGGCTGACGTCGCTCCTGGAGATCTGGCTGACGTCGAAGGGCTGGGCCTGGACCGAGACCAGCTTGTAGTACTGCCAGGGCGAACCCGCGATCCTGCGGCTCTGGGTGTAGGCCTGGATGGCCTGGTGCGCATTGCGATTGGCCTGGATCACCTCGGAGGTGATCGACTCATAGCGCTGGTTGACGCAGATCGAGCCCCCACCGGGTTTGCCGCTGCCGGGTGTCTCCTGGAAATACAACTGCTTGCCGGGCCGGCAGAACGGGCCATTGGCCTTGACCTGGGGATTGCTCGGCGAGTCCTGGTAGGTCAGGGGCGGAGTAGTCGGGGACGAGACCGGTGGACGCCGGACGATGACGCCGTCCTGATCCTCGACCCGCGAGCCGTCGGCGAGCAGGATATTGTCGCTCTGCTCGAAGGTGGCGTAGATGAAGTTGGGGGCCGACGGCGTCTTCTGGATGATGTGCAGCGCGACCATGGCCCACTGGTCCTCGAAGTAGCAGAGGCTGTTATTCGCGCCCTTGCGCTCATAGAAACGCACGGCCTGGCGGTGAAAGCGCGCCGGGGCCTCGCCGGGTGCCAGCTTGCGCCAGGCCGACTTGACCTCGATCGTGCCCTTGGGAAACGCCACCCTGCTGCCCGGAAACGTCGGGGGCGTCTGCCGGACCGCGTTGAAGAAGTTCTGCGCCGCCTGGCGCAACGCGGCATTGCTGTACCAGTACTGGTTGGCCGCGACATAGGCGTATTGCGCCTGGTTGGCCTTGGCCAGGAAACGCACCAGCTGCGGTTGCGAATTGCCATTGACCGGGGCACTGGGCGAGGTTCCGGCGAACATCTGGTTCAGCCCGATCTGGGTGATCTCGTCGAGGTTGATCCAGGCCGGCTGGGGCACCGCGGCCTGACCCGGGCAAGCGGGCACCGGGATCGCATAGTTGTAGCTCGGCGCCGTGTTATAGCCATAGCTGGGGGCACCGGAGGGGGAATAACCCGGCGGCCCGACACTGGCACTGCCGTTGCCCGGGAAGATCTCCACCTTGCTGCGGTAGGTCTGCCACACCAGCGGCCCGCCGGGGGAACCGAAAGGCCGATTGAGGTCGGGCACATCGCGCTGTCCGGCGCGGGCCGGCCAGTTCAGGGCAATGAATTCCTGCCAGGCGAAGGCTGCGGCGGCGGCCAGCGATGCCTGGGGTGCGCCCCCGGGGATATCGGTCGGCACATTGGGCGACACCGTGATCGCCACCGGTTCGGCATGGGCCGAGGCGCCCAGCAGCATCAGGCCACTGGCCAGGGCCCTGGAAAACAACGTGCACAACGAACCCATCCTGCGGCTCTGACGGTCCATGTCATGACTCCTGTCTGTCCTGCTCGAGAGCGTAGATCAGCCAATGCGGGGGCTGGCCCGGCCCACGCAGAACATTAGGCGATAAACCCAATAGCCAATTGCCTGCACGGTGCTACCGATGACCGATGATCAGCCGGTTGCGCACTCGGCAGCAGATATTGATGCCGATCAAGCCCCCAGATCGCCACAGGGGTAAACCTGGGGGCAATCAGGGCCGTGATTGCAGCCCCTTACTTGCTCCCAGGAGACTTGACCATGTCCAGCAGCGCTCTCGATAGGCTTCCTCACCCACCGTTCCCGGCACAGCAAGGCCAGTACTGGATCGACGCCTTGAGCGACGACAGCCATGTCTTGATCCGTCCATTGCGACCCCAGGACCGCCAGCGGGAAAAGGCCTTCATCGAAAACCTCTCCCCCGCCACGCGGCACCAGCGCTTTCTGGGCGAGGTCAAGGAGGTGGGCGATCAATTGCTGGATCAACTGATGGATGTGGGTACGCCGCAGCGGGTGGCCTACGTGGCCCTGGTGCACGACAACGGCGAGTTGCGCGAGGTGGGCATCAGCCGTTATGCCCAGGTGGACGACCAGCCCTGGCGTTGCGAATTCGCCGTGACCATCGCCGATGAGTGGCAGGGCAAGGGCCTGGGTGCGCTGCTGATGCAACACCTGATCGACGAAGCCCGCCACAACGGCTTCCAGCAGATGTACTCGGTGGACTCGGCCACCCACTACGGCATGCGCCGGCTGGCCAAGGTCCTGGGCATGCGCAGCGCCATCGACCCTGATGACGCCACCCAGGTGATCCACAGCCTGGCGTTGTAAACCCGGTGGCCGCGCCTCAACCCGAGGCGCGGCCGCACTGCCCGCAGAATCGCGCGCCGGGCGGCATCGACGCCCCGCATTGGCCACAGGCGAGCGGAACCAGTGCCGCCGCGCATTGCTGGCAGAACCGTGCACCCGGTGCATTCATAGCCCGGCATTGTGCGCAGGCGCTGGCGGCGGCGCCCGAAGAGCCATGGGAACCCTGATGTCCGCCCCGGGAACCGCCGTGTCCACTGCCGTGATGCCCCATCAGCAAACGTTTGAAAAAGCTCATGTCGATCACTCCGTATTGAGGTGATCGCCAGTAAAAACCCTATAGCAACTATAGGGTCAAGCCACCGCCGACAAGTGTTCGTAGAGAATCGCACTGCCGACGATGATCAACACCACGCCACCCAGCGCTTCGGCTCGCTGCCCCATGACCGTACCAATGGCCCGGCCCAGCATCACACCCAGGGTGACCATCGTCATGGTGGCCAGGCCAATTGCGCTGGCCGCCACCCAGATATTGACGTTGACGAAGGCCAGCCCGACCCCTACCGCCAAGGCATCGATACTGGTGGCAAAACCGGTGACCGCCAGCAACCAGAACCCGTGTGCCCTGGGGGGCTGTGGCTCGGCCTCGGCTTCCAGGCGTACCCCGTTGTAGATCATGTGCAGGCCCAACGCCGACAGCAGAGTGAAAGCGATCCAGTGGTCCCAGGCGGCCGCCCACTGCGCCGCAGCCTGGCCGATGAACCAGCCGACTATTGGGGTGATGGCTTCGATGACGCCGAATATCAGGCCGATGCGCAAGGCTTCGAGCAAGCGCGGCTTGAACATGGCAGACCCCTTGCCGACCGCGGCCGCGAAGGCGTCGGTGGACATGGCGAAGGCGAGGAAAATGATCGAGGCTGGGTTCATCTTGGGTCTTCCGGTCGGGCTTGAGTCCACGACATGCCCACGCGCCCGACTTCAGCGCAGGTATGTCGATGGTCTCACCAACCGCAACGGCGCCCGCACCACGGCAAGTTGCCGAGAATGTTGATACGGGCTCCACCGCAACAAACGGTGGCAGGCTACTCCCCAAAGAGGCGCGCAGCTTAACCTGCCACTTGTGAAAATTTCATCAGCGCCACGGCAGCCCTGGTTAACTGCCGGTTTAACACTCTTTGACATTTTCCTGACAAAGCTGCCAAAGACTGGCCGCACGCCCTTCCCTAGCATTCCCGGCATCCAATCCTTGTGCCCGGGTGTTTCATGTCCGCCAAACTCTTTGGCCTGCCGCTGCTGGGCATCGTGCTCAGCAACCTGGGCTGCAATGGCCAGCCGTCGACCCCGCCGGCCATCGCCCAGGGTGACTACGCCAGCATCATCCGCTACCTGAAACAGCACATCCCGCAGCAGATGGCCGAGCACCAGGTGCCCGGTCTGTCCATCGCCTTGGTAGACGGCCAGGAGTTGATATGGGCCCGGGGCTTTGGTTTCGCCGACAGGGACCGAGGCCTGCAAGTGACCGAGAACACCGCGTTTCGCGCCGGCGCGCTGTCGCAACTGCTGACCGCCACGGCAGTGATGCAACTGGTGGAACAGCAGCGCTTGCAACTGGACGCCCCTCTGCAGTCCACGCTCAAGGAGTTCTACGTCCGTTCGCGCTTCCACGATGACCAGAGCGCCGCCGACCAGGCAGTGACCCTGCGCCGCCTGCTCAGCCACCAGGCCGGCATGCCCGCCGAATACCTGCATGACCTGCGTACCCCCCATGTCCTGAGCCAGCTACCGCAAAAGGTCAGCGGCGTATGGCTGAACAATACCCCCGGCACCCGGACCGCCTATTCCAATCTCGGCTACGCCTTGCTGGGCGCGGCCATCGAGCGCAGCACCGGCCAGGATTTCGAGCAGCACCTGCAAACCAGCCTGTTGCGGCCCCTGGGCATGCGCCAGTCGAGCTTCATCGGTGACAGCCGCCAGGAGCCCTATCGCGCCCGCGGTTACCAGGACGGTGCCGCCAGCGCCCACAGCCCGGACCGCGACATTGCTGCCGGCGGCCTGTGGACCAGCCCACGGGATCTGAGCCAGTTCATCCGGATGCTGTTCGCCCAGGGTCACTACAAGCAGCGCCAACTGCTGTCGGCCAACTCGATCCAGGAGATGACCCGCCCGCAGAACATTGGCAATGCCCTGGATTTCGACTGTGAAGTGGGCCTGGGCTGGTTCCTCTCACCCTGCGGCGACGAGTGGGTACGCCCCGGCATTCGTACCTGGCAGCACAGCGGCATCGGCAACAACTTCCATGCTCAGGTCAGCGTGCTGGCGGAACAACAGCTGGCAGTGATCGTGATGAGCAACTCCGACACGGGCGAAACCCTCGTCCCGAATCTGGTGACCCAGGCCCTGCGCATGCTGCTGCAGGCCCATGGTGCTCCCGAGGAACAATACGCGGGTACTGGCCAGCCACACCTGGAGCCGGCGGTACGGCGCCGGGTGCCGGAAGCCGCCGACCGCCAGCAACTGGCCGGCTTCTATGCCACGGCCTTTGGGGTGCTGCGGATCAAGGACCAGGGCCAGCGCTTGTTCGGCGAGGTGGCCGACATCCGCTTCGAACTCCTGCGTGACGAACATGGCTGGCTGCGGGCGCAGAAAAAAATCCTCGGCCTCTGGCTCCAGGACCTGGGTGACCTGGGCCGGGTGCAACTGGATGTAGTCAGCATCCAGGGACACCGGGTGTTCACCGCCAAGAGCCACGGCCAGTTGCTGGCGGTGGGCGAGCGCATCGATCCGGTGCCGCTGCCCGACAACTGGCTGGCCACGGTGGGCACCTACGAAGCCCTTGGCGACAGCGAGGAAAGCACTCCCGTGAGCGGAGTCAGCATCGCCCTGGAAGAGGGTTTCCTGATGATCCGCAGCCTGCAGCAGGGCCGCACCCTGACTGACTACATCCTGGCCCCGGTGGACAACGCGCATGCGGTGATCGCCGGTCATGGTCCCGGCCTGGGCGGCACCGTGCGACGCCAGATCAACGGGGTCAACGTCCTGGGCTACTCGTTCAAACGCTCCTATAACTCCAACTACTTGAGGTTCTAAACCGATATGAAAACCCTGAAACGCTCCGCCACCACCGCCCTGTGGCTCGGCACCCTGGGCCTGACCACGGCCTCGACCGTGGCGAATGCCGAGGACTGGAAATTCGGCGTCAATGCCGGGGTGGCCAGCGTTCCACGCTACAGCGGCAGCGACGAGCGTACCGTGGTGCCGATCCTCGGCGCCGAGGTCGTCAGCCCCTACGGCATCTTCCTCAACACCGAACAGGGCCTGGGCTGGGGCAACAAGTGGGGCGACCTGTCGTTCAGCACCTGGGTCGGCCCAAGCGAATCGCGTCGCGACAAGAACCATGTGGGCCAGGGCTCCAAGCGCCTGCGAGGCATGGGCGACATCAAGTCCCGCGCACAGTACGGCGCCCACCTGGGCTACGACCTGGGCCCGTTCGAGCTGGGCGCTACCGTGACCCACGCGGTGAAGAAGAACAGCAACCGCGATACCGGCCGCGCCTACAGCCAGCTGGAGCTGAGCATCGGCACCAACCTGTATGAAGGCAACTACGGCAGCCTCGATGCCAGCGTCAACACCCTGTTCGGCAACGCCGACTACATGCAGACCTGGTACGGCGTCAGCAGCAACCAGGCGGCCAACAGCCGCTTCGGCGCCTACAACGCCAAGGGCGGGCTGGTCAGCAGCGGTGCCGACCTGACCTGGAGCTTGCCGCTCAACGAGCAGACCAAGCTGTCCACCCAACTGTCGATGGACTACCTGGGCAAGAAAGCCGCCGACAGCCCGATCGTCGACCGGCGCCTGCAGACGGTCCTTTCCACCCAGATCGAATACAGCTTCTAGAGCAGCAAAAAAAACGGCCCGTGATCACGGGCCGTTCTGTTTTCCCCCTCAGGCCTGGCGCGGCTCAGTCGGGATGGGTCCAGGTCATGCGGAACGAAGCGCCGCCCCACTCCGAATCCATGACCTGCACTTTGCCACCGTGCCATTGCGAGACCCTGCGCACCAGCGCCAGGCCCAGACCGAACCCGCCGGTGCGCCGGTCGCGGCTGGCATCGAGCCGGGAGAACGGCTCGAAGATCTTCTCCCGACCTTCCACCGGCACACCCGGGCCATCGTCGTTGACCCGCACCTCGTAGCCGTTATCCAGGCGCACCAGGGAAACCTCCACCCGCCGTTCGGCGTAGCGGATGGCATTGCGCAGCAGGTTGATCACCGCCCGCGCCATGAAACGTGGCTCGATGCTCACGTATTCCACCTGGCAGGAACGGATCAGCAACTGCACCCCGGCTGCCTCGGCTTCCAGGGTCACGCTGCCGACCACGCTGTCGAGCCAGCTCTGGGCCTGGATATTCTCGCGATTGATCGTCGCCGCGCCGTGTTCCAGGCTGGCGTAGCTCAAGAGTTCGGAAACCATCTCTTCCAGCTCGCCAAGATCGGCGTACATGTCGCAGATCAGCTCCTGGCTTTCCTGCGGGTCCGGGTTCTGCTTGAGCTGGTCGAGTTCGAAGGACAACCGGGCAATGGGCGTGCGCAGTTCATGGGATACGGCATTGGTCAGTTCACGCTGGTTGGCGATCAGGCCTTCGATACGGCCCGCCATGCGGTTGAAATGCTGGGCCAGGTCACGGATGTTGGAGCGCCGCGACAGATGCAGGCGGGTGCCCAGGTCGTTGTTGCCGAACCGCTCGGCCGCCAAGCGCAGGCGCTCCAGGTCACGCCAGTGCGGCCGCACCCAGAAGTACAGGACGATCCCCACCAGGGCGCCGAGCAATGCATAGGCGGCAATGTTGTAGAGCGGGGTCAAGGGCTGCTCTTCCGGCAACATGATGCTCAACAGCTGCGGACCGCCATCGATGCTGGAGATGAACTCCTCGAAGTCGCCGCGCACCACCAACTGGCTGGAGTCCAGCAGGGCTTGCTCACGGGAGGTCAGGTTCAGATCGCCGGCCTTCACCAGCTTCAGCAGCAGCCCATAGTGGGGCTTGAGCTCCTCCAGCTGACGCTGGCGCCCTGCCTCGTCGAGCGGCCGTAACTGCTCGCTCAGGCTGTAGGCCGGCCCCCTCACCGCCTCGCGGTTGTAGGACTCGATCAGGTCGGCCGCCATGTAGTTGATGAAGATGTGCTGCACCGCCGCCATCGACCCGGCGAACCCCAGCACCAGGAACAGGTAGAGCCCCAGAAACAGCCGCAGCATTCAGATCTCCCAGGCGAACGGATTGAACAGGTAGCCCTTGCCCCACACGGTCTTGATGCAGACCGGCTCGCGAGGATTGTCCTTGAGTTTGTGGCGCAGCTTGCTGATGTAGACATCGACGCTGCGGTTCAGGCCGTCGAACTCGATGCCGCGCATGCGGTTGAGAATGTCGTCCCGCGACAGGGTATTGCCCGCCGAGCCGGCCAGCAGCCACAACAGTTCGAACTCCATGGTGGTCAGCTCGATCGGCTCGCCGCCCAGGCGCACCTCGCGGCTGCTGCGATCGATGCTCAGCACCCCGAACTGCAGGGCGCCACGCTGGGCAGCGGGTTCGGTCACCTGGCGCCGCTGCAGGGCCCGCAGGCGGGCGAGCAGCACCGCCGGCTTGATCGGCTTGATCACATAGTCGTCGGCGCCGGACTCCAGGCCGAGGATATGGTCCAGGTCGTCTTCCTTGGCGGTGAGGATGACAATCGGGGTGTCCGACACCGCACGGATCTCGCGGCACACATGCAGACCGCTCTGGCCCGGCAACATCAGATCGAGCACCACCAGCTTCGGTTTGAACTCGAGAAAAGCCGACAGGGCCACGTCGCCCCGATGAACAGTCAGCACTTCAAAGCCATGCTGGGACAAAAAATTGGCGATCAGCCCGGCGAGCTTCTCGTCATCCTCCACCAGCAACACTTTGCCAAGACCCAGGTTATCCATAAATACCAGTCTGCGAACGCACAATTTGAGTGCGCGCATTATAAGCGGCATCGGATTAAAGAAAGGCTAACGCCCCTGCACAAAACACGAAAGCGACAGGGCTTTATGCAAGATTTCATCTTTTTAAGAGTTTTTAACAATTTGCCCCCGGCGTGGCGGGGGCCGTTGTTCACCAGGCTGGCACGCCGCTGTGGAAGCGGAACTCCTGGTCAGGGGATTCGATCAGTTCCTGCTCGGCGGCGCGCACTCTGTCGATCACCCGGGCGATGTCATCGGCGTCGCCGTACTGGTAGGCCAGCTTCAGGTAGCCCTGGTAGTGCCGGGCTTCGCTCTTGAGCAGGCCGAAGTAGAAGGTGCCCAACTCCTCGTCCAGATGCGGGACCAGGGCCTCGAAACGCTCGCAACTGCGAGCCTCGATGAAGGCGCCCACCACCAGGGTATCCACCAGTTTCACCGGCTCGTGGTTGCGTACCACCTTGCGCAAGCCCGAGGCATAACGCCCGGCCGACAGCTGGCGCAGCTCGACCTTGCGCTTCTTCATCAGGCGCAGGACCTGTTCATGGTGCACCAGCTCCTCGCGGGCCAGGCGCGACATCATGTTGATCAGGTCGAGGTGCGAGTGGTACTTGGCGATCAGGCTCAGGGCCGTGCTGGCTGCCTTGAACTCGCAGTTCTTGTGGTCGATCAGCAGGTTTTCCTGGTCGGCCAGGGCCGCCTGGACCCAGGCATCGGGAGTTCGGCAGCCGAGGAATTGATCAATGGGCAGGAAGTTCATCGGCAAGTTTCCGGGCGATCCGCCCCAGCTCGGGGCTGGCAGGCGGTTTGAGCAGTGGTCGATAACATGAGGCTCACGGGACAGACAGGGCTTCACAGGCAAGGGCGGCGATTATACCGGCCACGCCGCAGACCACCAGCGACCGCGATTGATATGCATCAACGTCCGGCCCAGGCACCAGCAACTATAGTTGTGCACAGCGTCCCTTCACCCTTTGCCGGAGATCCCGATCATGCAAGACATCCGCAGCATTCTGGTGGTCATCGATCCCACGCCCGGCGAAAGCCTGGCCCTCAAGCGCGCCAAGCTGATTGCCGGGGTGACCCAGGCCCACCTGCACCTGCTGGTCTGCGACAAGAAGCATGAGCATTCGGCGCTGTTGAGCGTGCTCAAGAGCAGCCTGGTCGGCGAAGGCTACAGCGTCACCACCGAGCAGGCATGGAACGAAAGCCTGCACGAGACCATCATCGATGTGCAGCAGGCCGAAGGCTGCGGCCTGGTGATCAAGCAGCACCTGCCTGACGCCCCGTTGAAAAAGGCCCTGCTGACGCCTGCCGACTGGAAGCTGCTGCGGTATTGCCCCACCCCGGTACTGCTGGTCAAGACGGCTACGCCCTGGACAGGCGGCGTAGTCATGGCGGCCATCGATGTCGGCAACCTGGACGGTGAACACCGGGCCCTGCATGCCAGCATCGTCGACCACGGCTTCGATATCGCGAGCCTGGCCAAGGCCCAGTTGCACGTGATCAGCGCCCATCCGTCGCCGATGCTGTCGGCGGCCGACCCGGTGTTCCAACTCAAGGAAACCATCGAGAAGCGCTATCGCGAGGCGTGCCAGGCATTCCAGTCCGAGTTCGACATCGACGATGGCCACCTGCATATCGAGGAAGGCCCGGCGGACGTGCTGATCCCCCATCTGGCCCACAAGCTGGAAGCGGTCCTGACCATCATCGGTACCGTGGCCCGCACCGGCCTGTCCGGGGCGCTGATCGGCAACACCGCCGAGGTGGTGCTCGATGCCCTGGACAGCGACGTGCTGGTGCTCAAGCCGGCACAGATCATGGGGCACCTGGAAGAGTTGGCCGCCAAGGCCTGAGGCAGAGGGGTCGTGACAGGGCAACCGGTCCTGCCACGACCTTCAGTCAGGAACCCAGCGCATCCTTGAGGAAGCCCGGGGCGATGTAACGCTGGTAGTGGGCCTCGGACAGCAGGAAGAACTCCCGATCGATGGCATCACGCAACTCCGGCAGGCCCCAGTCGCGAAACTCCGGCAACAACACCATCCCATAGGCATCCAGCTGGTTGATCACCCGTGCTCCACGGGCAATCAGCTGGTAGGCCCAGCAGTATTCCGACTGATGGGGCACGAAACGGATCTTGCGCTGCTCCAGCTGAGCGCGCAGCCGCGCCGGATCGAAGACTTCGAGCTTGGCCGTCATCACCTGGACCAGCAGCTGTTCCAGGCGTAGCCAGACCGCGCGCTTCTCGTCCTCGTTGTAGCCATTCCAGTTGACTACCTCATGGTGGAAACGCTTGCAGCCTCGACACACCAGGTCGCCGTAGACAGTGGAGCAAAGGCCGACGCAGGGGGTCTTGATGGTCTGGTTGGGCATAGGTGGACAACACGCGGAAAAACAAAACAGGCCGGCATGTTAGCCCTTTGTCTAACATTGATCACCCCTCAAACTTCAATACGCCAACTTACGTTTAGATTTTTTTTGCCGTAGAATCAGCCAGCCTTTTTAGGCGCCAATGTCCGTTTGAAGCTGTTTTCAAAGCGTCACGAGCACAGTCGTTCCTTCAGAGCGGTGTTGGCGAGGGGTTTTTCCAGCGGGGAAAAGCCCAACGCCAGCCCTCATCAGCTCCCGTTCTGCAGGCGTAAAACTTTGAAAGCAGCTTCTGTAAGGAATTGTCGGTAATTCTGGCTAAGTGGCCCACAACGCCACGCAGCGCATGAGTACGGCAATTTCGGGATGAGCGTCCCGGACACCCATTTGGGACCACTGATGAGGGTAATAACTGTGCTTGAAGCCTACCGCAAACATATCGAAGAGCGCGCAGCACTGGGTATCGTTCCCCAGCCGCTTAACGCCGAACAAACTGCAGGCCTGGTCGAGCTGCTGAAGAATCCTCCGGCTGGCGAAGAAGCCGTTCTCCTCGACCTGATCACCAACCGTATTCCACCAGGCGTGGACGAAGCCGCTTATGTAAAAGCCGGTTTCCTGTCTGCACTGGCCAAGGGCGAAGTCTCCTCCCCTCTGCTGGACAAGAAGCGCGCTGTAGAACTGCTCGGCACCATGCAAGGCGGCTACAACATCGTCACTCTGGTTGAACTGCTGGACGACGCCGAACTGGCTCCTGTGGCCGCCGAAGAACTCAAGCACACGCTGCTGATGTTCGATGCCTTCCACGACGTGGCTGAAAAAGCCAAGAACGGCAACGTTCACGCCAAGGCCGTGCTGCAATCCTGGGCTGAAGGCGAGTGGTTCAAGAAGCGCCCGGTACTGGCCGACAAGATCAGCCTGCGGGTGTTCAAGGTCACCGGCGAAACCAACACCGACGACCTGTCCCCTGCTCCAGATGCCTGGTCGCGTCCCGACATCCCGCTGCACGCCCTGGCCATGCTGAAAATGGCCCGTGACGGCATCGTTCCGGACGAGCAAGGCAAGACCGGCCCAATGAAGCAGATCGAAGCCATGCGCAACGACGGCTTCCCGATCGCCTACGTCGGTGACGTGGTCGGTACGGGTTCCTCGCGTAAATCGGCGACCAACTCGGTGCTGTGGTTCTTCGGCGACGACATCCCTTACGTGCCGAACAAGCGCGGCGGCGGTTTCTGCTTCGGCAGCAAGATCGCTCCGATCTTCTACAACACCATGGAAGATGCCGGCGCCCTGCCGATCGAGTTCGACGTTTCCAACATGCACATGGGCGACGTGATCGACCTGTACCCGCATGCTGGCAAAGTCTGCAAGCACGGCACCGACGAAGTCCTGACCACCTTCGAGATGAAGACTCCGGTGCTGTTGGACGAAGTACGTGCCGGCGGTCGTATCCCGCTGATCATCGGCCGTGGCCTGACCGAGAAGGCTCGCGCCGAGCTGGGTCTGCCTGCGTTCGACCTGTTCAAGAAGCCTGAAGCCCCGGCTGAAAGCACCAAGGGTTTCACCCTGGCGCAGAAGATGGTCGGCAAGGCTTGCGGCCTGGCAGAAGGCAAAGGCATTCGTCCTGGCACCTACTGCGAACCGAAAATGACCACCGTGGGTTCCCAGGACACCACCGGCCCCATGACCCGTGACGAACTCAAGGACCTGGCGTGCCTGGGCTTCTCGGCTGACCTGGTGATGCAGTCCTTCTGCCACACCGCGGCGTATCCAAAGCCGATCGACGTGACCACCCACCACACCCTGCCTGACTTCATCATGACCCGCGGCGGCGTTTCCCTGCGTCCGGGCGACGGCATCATCCACTCGTGGCTGAACCGCATGCTGCTGCCAGACACCGTCGGCACCGGTGGCGACTCCCACACCCGCTTCCCGATGGGCATCTCGTTCCCGGCCGGTTCCGGCCTGGTAGCCTTCGCTGCCGCCACTGGCGTCATGCCACTGGACATGCCGGAATCGATCCTGGTGCGCTTCAAGGGCAAGATGAAGCCTGGCATCACCCTGCGTGACCTAGTGCATGCCATTCCTTACTTCGCCATCCAGAACGGCCTGCTGACCGTCGAGAAGAAAGGCAAGAAAAACGCCTTCTCCGGCCGCATCCTGGAAATCGAAGGCCTGGAAGGCCTGACCCTGGAGCAGGCGTTCGAACTGTCCGACGCCTCGGCCGAACGTTCGGCTGCCGGTTGCACCATCAAGCTGTCCAAAGAGTCGATCACCGAGTACCTGCAGTCCAACATCACCCTGCTGCGCTGGATGATCGGCGAAGGCTACGGCGATGCACGTACCCTGGAACGTCGCGCTCAAGCGATGGAAGCCTGGATCGCCAACCCTGAGTTGATGGAAGCCGATGCCGACGCCGAATACGCCGAAGTCATCGAAATCGACCTGGCCGACATCAGCGAGCCGGTACTGTGCGCGCCGAACGACCCGGACGACGCCCGTCTGCTGTCCAGCGTTGCCGGCCAGAAGATCGACGAAGTGTTCATCGGTTCCTGCATGACCAACATTGGTCACTTCCGCGCAGCCGGCAAGCTGCTGGATCAGGTCAAGGGCCAACTGCCAACCCGCCTGTGGCTGTCGCCGCCGACCAAGATGGATGCTCACCAGCTGACCGAGGAAGGCTACTACGGCATCTACGGCAAGGCTGGCGCGCGCATGGAAATGCCGGGCTGCTCGCTGTGCATGGGTAACCAGGCACGTGTAGAGCCGAACTCGACCGTGGTGTCGACTTCGACCCGTAACTTCCCGAACCGTCTGGGCGATGGCGCCAACGTCTACCTGGCTTCGGCCGAGCTGGCGTCGGTGGCCTCGATCCTGGGTCGCCTGCCGACCGTCGAGGAGTACATGGAATACGCCGGCAAGATCGACAGCATGGCAGCGGACGTATACCGCTACCTGAGCTTCGACCAGATCGCCGAGTTCCGTGAAGCAGCCGCCAACGCCAAGATCCCGGTGGTGCAAGCCTAAGGTTCCAGCGTTGTAAAAAGAACGCCGCGTATTCCACGATACGCGGCGTTTTTTATTGCCCGGATGGCGCCATGGCGTGCTGAACGCTAGCCCTGGCTTTTCGAGTAGCGCCGCGGCGACACCGCCGTCCACTCCTTGAACGCCCGGGAAAACGTCGCCTGGTCGGAATACCCCAGGCCCTGGGCTACCGCCGACAACGGCAGGTCCAGCGACTGGAGCAAGGCCTGCGCCCTGGCTTGCCGCGCCTCCTGCAACAGGTTGCGAAAGCAGGTGCCCTCCTCTGCCAACCGCCTGCGCAGAGAGCGTGAGGAAAGATCGAGCGCGGCGGCAATCGAGTCGCAATCGACCGCCCCCCGCCCCAGGCGACGGGCAATGATCTCGTTGGCCTGAGTGGCAATATCCTGGCTGGCGGCACCTTCAGGCCCCAGCAGAGCCAGCAGGTGACACTCCAGCACACTGTGCAAGCGCTGGTCTTGCCCGCCGGTAGCGCAGTAGAACGGGCGCTCCAGATCCTGATTGAACATCACCACCTGATTGGCCGCCTGGTTACCCAGCACTGGCGCGCCGAAGAAGCGTGCGAGGCTTTTTTCCCTGCCAACGATCGAGTGTTCGAAATGTACTTGCACAGGTGACCATCGCGGCCGTGCCAGTTGCTTGGTCAGCAACACGAAACCGGCCATCGTGAACTCCGCGTCCTGGCGCCGCGGCCAGATCCCGGGGTCCTGGATCCGATAGCTCAAGGTCGAGGTCTCAGGGCCACGGGCAAGCTCCAGCAAGGTGTGGGTCTGCCAGCGCCGCTGGAACTTCAGGAAGCAGTCCAGCACCTCGCGCAAGTTGCCAGCAGCCCTGAACAGGGCATGGAACGGTCCCAGCTCCTCCAGGCCAAACCGCGCGCCCATGTCCAGGCCCAGAAAGGGTCGATCGAATCGCTCGGCCGCCTGTTCGAGCAGCGCTACATAACGCCCCAGGGCCACCCGTTCATAAGGTGTCGTTGCCTGCATCCTGTGGAAGCCGAACTCACGCAGCAGTGGATCGACCCGACTGCCAACCTCCGCCAGCACGTTGAGCAAGGTGATCAGATACAACGTGCGGATCGTCGCAGGCCCCTCGGCATCCGCGCTGCACCCACACACTGGGGGAACCGGTTCCTTCATGCGCATTACCAACCCAATGGGCCATCCTGGCGTTAGTCGAACTGCAGCACTCCTACCCTCCAGCGGCCAGGTCCGCACCCGCCGGTCCTGGCCAGCTCACCAGGCATGGCCATCAAGGTCCATGCCGGTGCAGTCGCCTGGAGTGTCCGCTCTTTTCCGGCGACCGCCAAAGCGAAATTCCAGGTTGGCCGATTCTGCAAAATTCGCATCCGCTTTTGCAATTTACCGCCTTGGAGGTGCGCGGCAAGATCCGCCCAACAACAACAACAACAACAACAACAACAACAACAACAACAACAACAACAACAACGACCGCGAGGAACCTCAGAAATGAACGCCTCAACGAGGATCGACTTCATTTACCTGTCCGAAACGGACATGGTCCGTGCCGGTGTGACTGACATGGCCAGTTGCGTGGACACCATCGAAGAAACATTCAACCTGCTGCATCACAACGATTACCGCATGGCAGGCGTCAACAACAGTTCGCACGGGGCGCTGATGGTGTTCCCCGATAACTCGCCCTTTCCCGACATGCCCAAGCCCACCGCCGACCGCCGCTACATGGCAATGCCGGCCTACCTGGGAGGGCGCTTTCGCATGGTCGGCATGAAGTGCTACGGCTCCAACGCCGAAAACCGCGACAAGGGGCTGCCCCGTTCGATCCTGATGTTCATGCTCCACGACGCCGACACTGCCGCCCCTCTGGCCGTGATGTCGGCCAACCTGCTGTCGGCCTACCGCACGGGCGCCGTGGCCGGCGTCGGTGCGCGCTACCTGGCGCGCAAGGACTCCAGGGTGGTGGGAATCCTCGGCCCGGGCGTCATGGCCCGAACCTCCCTGGCCGCCTTCATGGCCGTGTGCCCTGGTATCGACACCGTCAAGATCAAGGGCCGTGGCGAGGAGAACTTGCAAGCTTTCCTCGCCTGGCTGGCCGAGACGTTCCCGCAGATCACCCAGGTCCAGGTGGTCCAGAGCCTGGAAGCCCTCGTGCGTGACAGCGACATCGTGACCTTTTGCGCTTCTGGCGTGGTCAGCGACCCATCGACCTACCCTACGGTCCGGCGCGAATGGGTGCGGCCCGGGGCTTTCCTGTCGATGCCCGCCACCTGCAACATGGATCAGGGCATGGAGGCTCCCGAGATCCGCAAGGTGCTGGACCACACCGGCCTCTACCAGGCCTGGTACGACGAGGTGCCAAAACCCTCCCACGCCACTGTCCCGATGATCGGGATGCGCTTCCTGGACTTGATCGCTGCCGGTGCAATGGATCGCGAACAACTCGAAGACCTGTGCGTGATGGTCGCCGGCCAGGCTCCTGGCCGACGCACCGATGACGAAATCATCATCCTGTCCGTGGGCGGTCTGCCCGTGGAGGACGTGGCCTGGGGCACCGTGGTCTACCGCAATGCGCTGGAGCGAGGAATCGGCGTCAGGTTGAACCTGTGGGAACAGCCGCTCCTGCGTTGAAACCACCGCCCATTCACTGCAAGCCAGGAGACGCACCTTGGCCCCCTTGATCCCCTCGATCCAGACATGCCTGGACCAGCCCCAGGCGACCACTGTGGTCATCATCGGCGCAGGCATCATTGGCCTTACCGCCGCCCTGGTCCTGGCAGAGCGCGGCATTCCCGTGGTCGTGCTGGAAAAAGGCCGGATCGCCGGCGAGCAGTCCTCGCGCAACCAGGGCTGGATTCGCAAGATGAATCGCTCGGCGCCGGACGTGCCGCTGGCCCAGGCCAGCGATCGGTTGTGGGCTGACCTGCCGGCACGCGTCGGTGCCGAGGTTGGCTACTGTCCTTGCGGCATCCTGTACGTAGCCTCCAGCGACTCCGAAATGGCCACGTACCAGGGCTGGCTCGACTCCGTGGGCGATCTGGAGCTGGACTCGCGCCTGGTCACGGCCACGCATATCCAGAACCTGGTGCCAGGCGGCACCGGCACCTGGGCAGGCGGCCTCTACACCCCGTCGGACGGCCGCGCCGAACCGACCCTGGCCGCCAGCGCCATCGCCCGCGCCGCCATGGCCAAGGGCGCGGTGATCGTCGAGCACTGTGCAGTACGGACCTTGTCGCTGTCGGCGGGCAAGGTCTCGGGGGTGGTCACCGAACGCGGCGAGATCCGCTGCGAGCAGGTGCTGCTGGCCGGCGGCGTATGGTCGCGGCGATTTCTCGGCAACCAGAGCATTGACCTGCCGACACTGCCACTGGTGGCTTCGATCCTGCGCACGGCCCCCTTGCAAGGCCCGGGTGAGATCACCGTGGGCGCCCCGGACTGCTCGTTTCGCAAACGCCGAGACGGTGGCTATACCATCAGCCACCGCGGTGTCCTGGCTGCCCCCCTGACGCTAGACAGCCTGCTGCTGGGCCTGCGTTACCTGCCAGTGCTGCGTGGGCAATGGAAAAACATACGGCTGTCCGTCGGCCGCGAGCTGTTGGGTGATCTCGCCCTGGGGCGGCGCTGGCAAGCGAAGCAGCTGTCACCGTTCGAACGTGTACGCACCCTGGACCCGCCCGCCGACCCGCAGGTCAACGCCGAGGCATTGCGCAACCTCGCGGCAGCCTGGCCGGTGTTCAAGGGTGCAGTGGTGAAACAGGCCTGGAGCGGCATGCTCGACGTCACTCCGGATTCCCTGCCGGTGATCGGCCCCGTGGCAGAGGTTCCCGGGCTGACCCTGGCCACAGGCTTCTCGGGCCACGGTTTCGGCACCGCACCGGCAGCAGGGCAACTCGCTGCCGACCTGGTCTGCGCCAGCGAGCCCATCGTCGATCCCGCGCCCTACCGTCTCGATCGGTTCTGAGTCCCGACAGGCCGGGCACCGTGACGCATCACCAGCGCCCCTCCCCATGAACGACAACGCCGCCGATGCTGGAAAGCACCGACGGCGTCGTGGACAGGCATTCGGGCCGCAGCCCCGGCCTCAGGAGGCCAGCGAGTAGACCAGCGCGGTGATCGCCACCAGGCCCACCAGGGTCACGAACACGTTGGATGCCTGGCCGCGATAGCGGGCCATGGCCGGCACCTTGCGAATGGCGTACATCGGCATCAGGAACAGGATGGCCGCGATCACCGGGCCACCCAGGGTCTCGATCATGCCCAGGATGCTCGGGTTCAGGGTCGCCACGGCCCAGCAGATCACCAGCATGAACGCCGCGGTCACCCGGTCCAGGGTCTTGGCGCCAGGGCGCCGACCACTCTTGATGATCAGGCCCTTGAGACCTTCGCTGGCACCGATGTAGTGGCCCAGGAAAGACTTGGCAATGGCCACGAAGGCGATCAACGGCGCCGCGAAGGCGATGGTCGGGTTGCTGAAGTGGTTGGCCAGGTAGGACAGGATCGACAGGTTCTGCGCCTTGGCTTCGGCCAGCTGTGCTGGCGACAGGGTCAGCACGCAGCTGAAGACGAAGAACAGCACCATGACCACCATCAGCAGGTGGGCGCGGGACAGGATCTGCGAGCTGCGCTGCTCGGCGTGGAGGCCATAGCGGCGTTTCTGGTCAACGGCGAAGGCCGAGATGATCGGCGAATGGTTGAACGAGAACACCATCACCGGGATCGCCAGCCACAAGGTGTGCAGGAAGGCCGATGGTGCCGGGACGTCAGCGACGGTGGCGAGGATGCCGCCGTTCCAGTGGGGCACCAGGAATACCGCCAGGAACAGCAAGGCGACGATGAACGGGTAGACCATCAGGCTCATGGCCTTGACGATCACCTGTTCACCACAGCGTACGACCGCCAGCAAGCCGAGGATCAGCACCAGGGACAGGATCGCCCGCGGAGGGGGGACGATATGCAGTTGGTGCTCCATGAAGCTGCCGACCGTGTTGGTCAGGGCCACGCTGTAGATCAGCAGGATGGGGAAGATCGCGAAGAAATAGAGCAAGGTGATCAGGGCCCCGGCCTTGATCCCGAAATGCTCTTCCACGACGTCGGTGATGTCCGCGCCATCACGCCCGGAGAGCACGAAGCGGGTCAGGCCACGGTGCGCGTAGAAGGTCATCGGGAAGGCCAGCAGCGCCAGGATCAGCAGCGGCCAGAAGCCACCGAGGCCAGCGTTGATGGGCAGAAACAGGGTACCGGCACCAATGGCGGTGCCAAACAGGCCCAGCATCCAGGTGGTGTCTTGGCGGTTCCAGCTGGCCAGGGTCGCTGGGGCAGCCGTTTCAAAGCGTTGATCAACGCTGTTGGCCTGATCATTCATCCGGTGGGATCTCCACATTCCGGTCGTTTGCCATTGGCTCGAGGCGCGTCGGAATACCCGACAGACAAAACCCCGAGCGAACAGAGGGGGCGCGATTGTCCGGGATTCCACGGACGCTGCATAGACTCGGCAGAGGAACGGCGGGTGCAGTGCGGCAATATTGTCCATTTTTGTCGCAACGTGTCTGTTCCGGCCCTTTCCCTGGTCCGGTGGCTTTTTTCGCAGCTGCCGGCCGGGCCGTCAAAGCGGCTTTTTGTCTCATCCCCCTTCCTCGCCCGGTGGCCGCGGGAAAATCCCGCCAGGCGCCGCGTTGACAGGGCGCGACGACGAACGGCATGATCAGGCCCATGAATGCCTACCCGCTCATCTCGACCACTAGTACCACGACTGCCTTCGGCGGGTCGTGTGGTGGCTGTGCAGGATGATGCGAGCACAGTGACAACCAAGGCCCCGCCAGCAATGGACGGGGCCTTTTGTTTCTCCGTCCGGCTGGCACAACAAGGAGAGACAAGATGCCTTTATCCAACGCCCCGCGTGCCCTGCTGGTCATCGACATGCAGGTTGGACTGTTCAACGGACCGGACAAGCCCTACCAGCGCGAACAGGTCCTGGATCATGTCAACCAGCTGATCCGTCGCGCCCGCCAGAACTCAGCGCCAATCTTCGCCATGCGCCATACCGGGCCGGCCGAATCCCCCCTGGCCGTCGGCAGTCCGTTCTGGCAATTGCTGCCCACCCTGGAAGTGGACGAGCAGCAGGATTGCGTGCTGGACAAGGCCCGCCCCAGTTGCTTCACCGGCACCGACCTGGCCGAGCGCCTGCACCAGGCCGGAGCCAGCGAACTGGTGATCGTCGGCATGAAGACCCAATACTGTGTCGACGCCACCTGCCGCGCCGCCGCCGACCTTGGGTTCACTGCATTGCTGGTGGAGGATGCCCATACCTGCATGGACACCCCGCACCTGGGAGCCCGGAAGATCATCGATCATCACAACGCCACCTTGAGCGGTGCGTTCGTCACCCTGGCCAGGACTGCCGACGTCCGCTTCTGACCCTGCCCCGCCACTGCCCGGAACGCGCCGACCACGGCGCAACTTCCCGGCGATGGTCGCCTGAGGCATTGCCAAACCTGCGACCAATGCGCACCCTTGAGCCTTCGCCATCGCTTTGCTGGAGTTGCCCATGAGTGTCGCCGGCTTCGTGCTCTACAGCCTTGACCCACACACCCTGGCGCGCTTCTACGCCCAGGTCCTGAGCTGGCCCATCGGCGAACAGCAGCCCGATTACCTGCAACTGGAACACCAGGGGATGGAACTGACCCTGATCCAGGTGCCGGCGGCTATCGCCGCGCGCATTGTCCTGCAGGACCCGCCCCTGCCCCGCAGCGACTCAGCCTGCAAACCGGTGTTCTGGATCGCCGACCTGGACCTGGCCCGGCAGCACGCAGCCCAGGCTGGCGGCCGACTCCACGAGGCCGAGCGGGAATGGCTGTTCAAGGGTGCCCGGGTCTGCGACGGCATCGATCCGGAAGGCAATGTCTTCCAACTACGGCAAACCCTGCCTCGCTAAGCCATAGGAACCCGCCATGCTCGCTACCGTCCTGGTCCTGGTTGAAAACGTCAACGCCTACCTGCCGCACCTCGAACAACTGGGCCTGCGCCTGATCCTGGCGCAGACGCCCAGCGCACGAGCCCAGGCCATCAAGACCCATGCCGCAGAGATCGACGCGGTGCTGACCCGCGGCCCCCTGGGCCTGACAGCGCAGGAGATCGAAGCCCTGCCCCGCTTGCAGATCATCTGCGTGATCGGCGCCGGCTACGAACAGGTGGACCTGCAAGCCGCCAGCAACCGCGGGATCGCCGTGACCACCGGGGCCGGGGTCAATGCGTCGTCGGTGGCCGATCACGCCCTGGCCCTGCTGCTGGCCGTGGTCCGGGGCATTCCCCAGGCCGACGCCGCGGTACGCCAGGGGCACTGGCCAAAAGTCACCCGCCCGTCAGTGGCCGGCCTGCGCCTGGGCATCCTTGGCCTGGGCGCAGTGGGCCAGGCCATTGCCCGGCGCTGCGCCCAGGGCCTGGACATGCCAGTGAGCTACCACAGCCGCCAGCCCAGGCCGGAACACCCCTACCGCTTCTACCCAACCCTGCTGGAAATGGCCCGGGACATCGACCTGCTGGTGATCGCCACGCCCGGTGGCGCCGACACCCGGCACCTGGTGGACCACAAGGTACTGCAGGCCCTGGGGCCCGAAGGCTTCCTGGTGAACGTGGCCCGGGCCAGCGTGGTGGACAGCGAAGCCCTGCTGCAAGCCCTCGAGCAACGACAGATCGCCGGCGCCGCGCTGGATGTGTTCGATGACGAACCGCAAGTCCCGCAACGCCTCAAGTGCCTGGACAACGTGGTGCTCACGCCCCATGTCGCCGGACTGTCGCCCCAGGCCAGCCGGGACACGGTGGAGAAGGTCGGCCAGAACCTGCTGGCCCACTTCAGCGGCCAGCCACTGCTGACGCCGCTGGCCCTGCCATTGCCGGATCACCCTTGAAACCCGGCTGACGGCTATGCTCCCGAGGGTGATTCAAACGGCTGTATCAAAAACACTGATTGCCCGGCAACACCCGTGTCTATAAAGGCCCGTCGCGATTGTCGGGGGCCAGCGGGCACATTAGATTAGTCAATGATCTCTGGCCTCCAGAATAAGCAGAAGGGATAAGCATGGCGCTTACAGACCAGTCCACCCGCACCCGCTCGGGTGAAGAACTCGATGCCGCTCTGATCGACCCATACCTCAAGGCGCACATTCCCGGCCTGACCGGCACGCCGCGCATCAGCCAGTTTCCCGGTGGCGCCTCGAACCTCACCTACCTGCTGGAATACCCCGACCAGGAGTTCGTCCTGCGCCGTCCGCCGTTCGGCCACAAGGCCAAGTCGGCCCACGACATGGGCCGCGAGTTCCGCATCCTCAACCAGCTCAAGGACGGTTTCCCCTACTGCCCCAAGGCCTACGTGCACTGCACCGATGAAGCGGTGATCGGGGCCGAGTTCTACGTCATGGAACGGGTCAAGGGCATCATCCTGCGCTCCGACCTGCCGCCGGAGTTGAACCTGGATGCCAGCCACACCCAGGCACTGTGCAAGAGCTTCATCGATCGCCTCGTCGAACTGCACCAGGTTGACTACACCGCCTGCGGCCTGGGCGACCTGGGCAAGCCCGAAGGTTATGTGCAACGCCAGATCAAGGGCTGGAGCGATCGCTACGAGAAGGCCCTGACCCCCGATGCGCCGCAGTGGGAGGCGGTCAAGGCCTGGCTCAACGACAAGATGCCGGCCGACCACCCGACCTCGAGCATCGTGCATAACGACTACCGCTTCGACAACGTGATCCTCGACCCACAGAACCCGATGCAGATCATCGGCGTGCTGGACTGGGAACTGACCACCCTGGGCGACCCGCTGATGGACCTTGGCAACACCCTGGCCTACTGGATCGAGGCCAGCGACCCGGCGCCGGTGCAACTGATGCGCCGCCAGCCAAGCAACGCCCCGGGGATGCTCAGCCGCCAGCAGTTCGTCGACTACTACGCCGAGCGCTCCGGCATCGAAATCGGCAACTTCGACTTCTACTACACCTATGGCCTGTTCCGCCTGGCCGGCATCGTGCAGCAGATCTACTACCGCTTCTACCACGGCCAGACCCAGGACAAACGCTTCGCGCAGTTCATTCACATGAACACGCTGCTGGAGCAGATGAGCCTGCAAGTCATCGGCAAATCCAGCCTCTGAGTGCGCCCCGGCGCGCGACCGACCAACAAGGAAAAACCATGTCCAAGACTCAGTTGTTCGACCTCGACGGCAAGATCGCATTCGTCTCCGGCGCCAGCCGTGGCATCGGTGAGGCCATTGCCAAGCTGCTGGCCCAGCAAGGCGCTCACGTGATCGTCTCGAGCCGCAAGCTCGACGGTTGCCAGCAGGTGGCCGATGCCATTGTCGCCGCTGGCGGCAAGGCCACCGCCATTGCCTGCCACATCGGTGAAATGGAGCAGATCCAGCAGGTGTTCGCCACCATCCGCGAGCAGTTCGGGCGCCTGGATATCCTGGTCAACAACGCTGCCACCAACCCTCAGTTCTGCAACGTCCTGGACACCGACCTGGGGGCGTTCCAGAAGACCGTCGACGTCAACATCCGTGGCTACTTCTTCATGTCGGTGGAAGCCGGCAAGCTGATGCGCGAACACGGCGGCGGCAGCATCATCAACGTGGCCTCGATCAACGGCGTCTCGCCAGGGCTGTTCCAGGGCATCTACTCGGTGACCAAGGCCGCGGTGATCAACATGACCAAGGTCTTCGCCAAGGAATGCGCGCAGTTCGGCATCCGCTGCAATGCCCTGCTGCCGGGCCTGACCGATACCAAGTTCGCCTCGGCACTGGTCAAGAACGACAGCATTCGCAACGCCGCCCTGGCGCAGATCCCGCTCAAGCGCGTGGCCGACCCGAGCGAGATGGCCGGCACGGTGCTCTACCTGGCCAGCGATGCTTCCAGCTACACCACCGGCACCGCCCTGAACGTGGACGGCGGTTTCCTGTCCTGAGCGAACTGCGCCGTACAAGAAAGGCAGCCTGCGGGCTGCCTTTTTCATGCCTGGCACAAACCTGCAGGAGCACAGTTTGCTCGCGATGGTCGTTAACGATGACGTGGATTACCTGACGGAACACGACGTCCTCGGGTTCATCGCGAGCAAGCTTCGCTCCTACAGGGCGCCGCCCAGTAAATGAATATTTATTCCGACAATTGCAATTAGAGAATATTTATTCCATAACTGACTTTCCCTACGACAATGATTCTGCAGGTGCGGTTATGGATGAATATGGCATTGGCTTGATCGGTACCGGATTCATGGGGCGTGCCCATGCCCTGGCATTTCGCAGTGTCGGCGCAGTCTTCGAACTGCCGGCGCGCCTGCACCTGGCAGCCGTGGCGGATGCCGATGCCCAGCGTGCCGAACAGTGCGCGGGCGCCTGGGGTTTCGCCCGGGCCCACGCCGACTGGCGACAGCTGATCAGCGATCCCGGAGTTGATCTGGTGGCCATCACCACCCCCAATCACCTGCACTTTCCCATGGCCATGGCCGCCCTGGCGGCGAGCAAGGCGGTGTATTGCGAAAAACCCCTGGCCGTGAACGTCGAGCAGGCCAGGCAGATGTACCAGGCCGCGCAGGCAGCCGGGGTGGTCACACGGGTCGGCTACAACTACCAGCACAACCCGTTGATCGTAATGGCCCGGGAATTGATCACCAGCGGCGAACTGGGGCAACTGGTGAGTTTCCAGGGCGAATTCAGCGAGGATTTCATGGCCGACCCCGATTCGCCCTGGTCCTGGCGCTGCGAGCCGCAGCAGGCCGGCGGCGCCCTGGCGGACCTGGGCAGCCACCTGCTGGCCATGGCGCGTTTTCTCATGGGACCGGTACAGGCGGTGTGCGCCGATACCCAGACCGTGCACCTGCAGCGACCCATCCAGGCCGGCAGCCAGGAACGCCGCTCCATCGCCGTGGACGACCAGGCCCATGCGCTGCTGCGCTTCACCAATGGTGCCCGCGGCACCGTGAGCAGCAGCTGGATCAAGCACGGCTACAAGAACCACCTGAGTGTCGAGATCAGCGGCACCCTTGGCACCCTGGCTTTCGACCAGGAACGCCTCAACGAACTGCGCCTGTACCGGGTCGGGCAGAAGGGTTTCCAGCGCCTGTTGTCCGGCCCGGCCCTGCCCGGCTACGCGGCCTTCAGCCCGGCGCCGGGGCACCAGTTGGGCTACAACGAGCTCAAGACCCTGGAAGTGCACGAGTTGATCATGGCGCTGTGTGACCAGGGCCGGAACGGCACCGATTTTCGCGAAGCCTGGGAAGTGGAACGGCTGGCTGCGGCGATCCGCCTGGCCGCCCAGGAGGAGCGCTGGATCACCCTGTAGCCGCTGTCGAGCCAGGGCGAGGCTGCGCCAAGGCCCGCAGGGCCTTCATCACCTCATCCAACCACCTGAGTAACGCCGCGACCGCCGCGCGCCCGCACGCAGCCCGCGACAGCGGCTACAAGGACAATCCGGCCAGGCATGCGGCCAGGGCCTTGGCCTGCAGGGCGACGTCGGTGACCGCGGTGCTTTCCCACCACAGGCCACGCAGCGGCGGGCCCAGGGCAAACAGCCGCGGGGCAGCCTGTCCCTGGGCATCGTGCACCGCACCACGCGGATCGGCACTGATGCCCAGCGCCAGCGGACCCGGCCGCACCAGGCCCCGGGCCAGCAGTTGCCGAGGCAAGGGCCGATCCACCCGGCGCCAGTCGTACTCGATGCCACTGGAGTTGATCAGCGCATCCCCCTGGACCCGGGCGGTCTCCCAGTGGCCGCGATAACGCAGGCTGATCGCCAGGCGTCCATCGATGCCCGGCTCCAGCCCCTGGTAGCTGGCGGCGTGGATTCGCAGGCGACCCTGGGCCTGCAGGCGCCGCACCAGCTCATCGCTCAAGGGTGGCGAGCGATGGTGATGGCTCTCCCACCAGGGCCGCACGTGACGCACAAACTGCCGGCGCTGCAGGTCGCTGGCCTGGCTCCACAGCCGAGGAATATGCACCCGCACCGTATCCAGCGGAGCCTGCCAGTCGATGCCCCGGGACTGAGCCTCACGGCATTGGCGCCGCAGCGCATGCAGCAACTGGCGAGGGCTGCGGATCTCCGGGGCCTGGCCCAGGAAATCGACCCAGGCCGGCGGTTGGCGGCGCACGTGAGGCAGTAGCCCATGGCGGGAGAACACTTCGATGGGACCTCGATGCCCCGCCTGCTCCAGCGACACCACGGCATCGACCATGGTCAGCCCGGAGCCGATGATCAGCACCGTGGACAAGGGGTCCAGGCGAGCCATCGCGCTTACGTCCCAAGGGTCCAGGGCCGCGGCGTTGAGGCCACTGGATTGGGTTTGCCGGGTACGGGCGGCGGGAAACATGCCGGTGGCCAACACTGCCACCGCCCCTCGCAGCCGGCGGCCATCGGCCAGGGTCAGCAAGACGCCATCGTGGGCGCTTTCCAGGTCCACCACCTCGGCTTGCACATGACCCAGCGTCGAGCCCTGATCCAGGCCGGCCGCCCGGGCCTCGGCCAGGCGTTGCTGGACATAGACCCCGAACAGCCCCCGGGGCGGGAACAGTTCGCTGATGGGCACCGGCTGGCGACGCGATTCGGGCCAGCCCCCCTCGGCAATGTGCCCGGCAAGCCACTGGGTCAGGTCATCGGCGTTGTCCGGATCGATGCTCATGCGCGCCGCGTTGCCATTGAGCGTGTGGCCCAGTTCGGTGGCGCTGTAGGCCTCGCCACGCCCCAGCTCGGCGCGGGGCTCGATCACCAGGATTCGGCGCTGGCCCGGCAGGCGCAGCAGTTGTGCAGCCAGCGAGGCACCACTCAAGCCGCCGCCGACGATCAGGATCTCGGCGTCGCGGTTGGCAGGGCCCGGCTGCCCGGTAGGGATCTGGTTCATGCAATGCTCGCGGTCAAGGTTGGCCCGGGGCAACGGCCCCGGGTCGGCGCGGAAGGCGTCCCCGGGCAGCAGGTTAATGCTTTGCCCGGCCTGAGGTGAATCCCCCGCCAGGATGATAGGCGCCCTTCAGGGGCTGGTTCAGCGAGCAGTACCAAAGTAGCAGCTGGCCGGCGCCTGAACGGCCCGAGGACGCCTACCCGGGCTCGCGTTCAAATCGCGTGATCCAGGCCGGCGCTGGCCGTCGGGACTGCACGGGCTGCCAGACGAAACGCAGGCGGCCAAACCCCAGGTGCCACCGCATCGGGTGTTCAAGAAGCCGTGCCCGGGCGCTGTGCGGATGGCTGGCCGCCCACGCCCACAACCGCTGGCGCCAGCTGTCCCGGGGCGCCAGGTAACCCTCGATCTCCTCTGCCAGGCGCTGCAAGCGTGGTGGCGACAACAGCAGGCCACTGGGCGCCACTTGACGCCGGTCGCGGGCAGCCGAACGGCGGCTCTCGGGAAAGGCCAGGCTGTGGCCGCTGCCCAGCCATTGCCCGAGCAGCACCTCCAGGCCGCCCTGCCAGTGCGTGCCCTCCTCGCTCCAGAGCTGGACAGCGTTGGCCAGCCGGCACCAATGGACATGGCACCGAGACCCGCCACGGCTTCCCGCCAGCTCGCTGAAGGCCAGCCAGGACCGCCGCAGGCCCACCGGCCCAAGCCCGGGATGGCGGACGATCAGCAAACGCGGGGCCACACCGTTGTCGCTGGCAGCCAACCAGTCCTGCAACTGCTGGCTAGTATCGACCAGTACATGACTGGGCCGCAGGCGCCACAAGCATTGGCGCAACCCATCGGGCGGCAGCTGATCGTCGATGCTCGCCACCTCGGCCCCAAGGCTTTGAGCCGCCAGGGCCAGGAGCAGCAGGTCTGGCTCGAACGGCCCGCTCAGAACCAGTCGAGACCGGTGGTCCAGGCCATGCTGGCGCAGGCTGTCGGCCAGGCGTTCGACATCGCGCAGCACATCGATCCAGCGCCAGCCGTACCAGTGGCCCTGGCGCTTGTGCCGCAGGGCATTGTGCAGCGGCCGCACCCGGGCCCAATGGCGTAGCGACTCGTACCTGTGCATGGCCTCTCCCTGGCTGCCTTGTGTAACCGCTACCGCAGGCGGCCATGACCGCACAGCGGGCAACGGGTGACGACTAGGGCTGCTGCGCGACCGGTCGCAGCCTCGCAGGTTCGGCAGCGGCTACCACCTGGCGTTGGCCTCCGAGGGTGCGCCAGGCGCTGCCCGGATGGCCTTCGGGTAACCGGGGGCCGGCGCCGAACAGCTTCTCGCGCAGGGTGCCCGGGGCGTAGTCGGTCTTGTACGCGCCGCGTTTCTGCAACTCCGGCACCAACAGTTCCACCGCTTCGACAAAGGTTTCATGGGTCAAGGCATAGGCCAGGTTGAAACCGTCCACGTCGGTTTCCTCGACCCACTCCTGAAGCAGGTCGGCCACCGTCTCGGGCCCACCGACGAACAACGGGCCGAATCCACCGATGCCGACCCAGTCTGCCAGCTCGTGGGGCGTCCAGACCTTGTTCGGGTCCGCCGTGGAAAACGCCTCCACCGCCGACTGGATGGCATTGGTGTGCACATGCTGGAGCGGCTCGTCGGGGCGGAACCGACTGAAGTCGATGCCGGTCCACCCGGAAATCAGCGCCATGGCTCCCTCATAGCTGACCCAGGTCTTGTATTCCTCGAACTTGGCCTTGGCCCGCGCGTCGGTCTCGCCGAGGATCACCGTCTGCAAATTGAAGATCAGCACCTTGGACGGATCACGCCCGGCCTCGGCAGCCCGACGGCGGATGTCGGCCACGGTTTTCTTGAGCAGCACCTTGGACGGCGCGGCAACGAACACGCATTCGGCCTGCTCGGCCGCGAACTGCTTGCCCCGGCTGGAAGCACCGGCCTGGTAGAGCACCGGGGTACGCTGCGGCGACGGCTCGCACAGGTGGATGCCCGGGACCTGGAAGTGTTTGCCGACGTGGCGGATCTCGTGGATCTTGCTCGGGTCGCTGAAGATCCGCCGCTCGCGGTCACGCAGGACCGCGCCCTCCTCCCAACTGCCCTCCCAGAGCTTGTAGCAAACCTCCAGGTACTCCTCGGCGTAGTCGTAGCGCGCATCGTGCTCGGTCTGGGCCTGCTGCCCGATGTTGCGCGCGCCGCTCTCCAGGTAGGAGGTGACGATGTTCCAGCCGGCGCGGCCCTTGGTCAGGTGATCGAGGGTGGACAGGCGCCGGGCGAAGGGATACGGGTGCTCGAAGGACAGCGACGCGGTGAGGCCGAATCCCAGGTGCTCGGTGACCACGGCCATCGGCGGAATCAGCTGCAACGGATCGTTCACCGGTACCTGGGTGGCCTGGCGGATCGCCGCCTCGCCATTGCCGTGATAGACGTCGTAGATGCCCAGCACATCGGCAATGAACAGGCCATCGAACTTGCCCTTCTCGAGGATCTTCGCCAGGTCGGTCCAGTACTCCAGGTCCTTGTATTGCCAGGAGCGGTCGCGGGGATGGGCCCAGAGCCCGGGAGACTGATGGCCGACACAGTTCATGTCAAAGGCGTTGAGGCGGATTTCCCGGGGCATCACACCACACTCCCGGCATCGTCGGGCAGCACGCCATTGAGCCGGTAGTTGCCGATCAGTCGGTACTTCCAGCGCAGCGGGTCATCCAGCGTCGACGGTTGCGGACTGCGCTGGCCGGTAAGCTCGAACTCGGCGTTGCCGGCGGCCAGCAGCGCATGACCGGCGGCAATCGCCGCCTCGGCCAGGGCCACCCGGATCTCGGCCGGGTCCTGGCCTGCGTGCAATTGGCGCCGGGCACGGTCCTGCAAGGCGGCGGCGACTTCGATGCGGATCTGCAGATCGCCAAAACGGCTGATCACATAGGGGTCGTCGCTGGCCCGCTCCAGGCCGCTGCCTGGCCAGGGTCGCGCCTGCTGGCGGATGAACGCCAGGGTCTGCTGCAACAGCTCGCGAGCCCGTTGCACCTGGACGGCATTGCGGGCCAGGGCATCCTCGGGGCTGTCGGGTAGGGTCAGTGCATTCATGGGGCTGTCCTTCAGTTCCAGGCGTGGCGGGCCGGCTTGACGCCGTTGAGCAGGAAATTGCCGATCAGGTGGTATTTCCAGCGAACGGGATCATGCAGGGTATGGGTCCGGGCATTGCGCCAGTGGCGGTCGAGGTTGTACCTGGCCGACACCGAACGAGTGCCCGCCAGTTCGAACAGCTTGCTGGCCGCCAGCAAGGCAATTTCCGTCGACAGGACCTTGGCCTGGGCCACCACCAGCGAGGCCTGGGCCACACTGTCTTCATCCGGCCGGACCAGGGCCTGGTCGATGGCCTGGGCGGCGCGAGCGAGGATCTCCTCGGCAGCGTGCACCTGCCATTCCAGGTCGCCAATCGCAGCCAGGGTGTAGGGGTCCTGCCAGCCGTGGTCCAGGCCACTATCGATCCAGGGCCGGGACTGCCGGGCATGATGCTTGGCGTCTTCCAGGGCGGCGACGGCGATGCCGGTGTCCACCGCGGCCTGGATCACCTGGGAAATCGGACCGTCGGCGGTGGGCTGGTCGAAGGCCCGATGGGCCGGGATCACCGCGCTGCGCGGCACCCGTACCGCCTCGAGGCTGACCCCGCCACTGGCGGTGGTGCGCTGGCCAAAGCCATCCCAGCTGTCGATCACCGTCAACCCGGGGTTGTCGCGCTCGATGAAAGCGATATGGGCCTGGTGGTGCTCGTCCACCGCCACTGCCGGGACGATATGGGCAAACAGCGCCCCGGTGCAGTAGAACTTCTGGCCGTCGATCCGCGCCTGATCGCCGTCGAAGCGAATCTGGCTCTGGAACGCACCGACATGCTTGCTGCCGGCCTCGGAAAACGCATTGCCGAAGCGGTAGCCCCGCAGCACCTTGGCGAAGTAGTGATGCTTCTGCTCCTCGCTGCCGGTCTGCAACAGGATGTCCACCACCCCCAGGTGGTTCTGCGGCAACTGGCCCAGGGAGGGGTCAGCCGCAGAGATCAGCTTGATCACCTCCACCAGGGTCACATAGGACACCCCGGCACCGCCGTACTCCCGGGGAATGGTGATCCCCCACAGGCCACTGGCAGAAAATTCATCCAGTTCCGCCAGCGGCAGGCGCCGCTCACGGTCACGTACTGCCGCGTCCACGGCGAAACGCCGGGCCAGATCCCGGGCGATGCTGATGGCCTCGGCATCGCTGCGGATGATATGGGCACTGCGAGGGGGTTGGGCTGGGGCTGTCATGGGCCGGTTCCGCTTCCTGAAGGTCAAGGTCGGCACCCGTCGGGTGCTTGCTGCCAGGACCATTGCAGGAGTCATGCCCGGATTGAACATGTTCATTTTCAATGAGTTGCGAAAACAAACAGCAAAGCGACGCCCTTGAAAGCAGGCAAACTGTGCAACCACTGTTGGCAGGCGGACAGTTGGCGGCGAGGCAGGCCGGCGTCAGATCACCACGTTGCGCACGAAACGCGTGGGCCCCGGGCCATCGTTGCGATAACCGTGGGGCACGTGGCTTGCGAACATCAAGAAGTCTCCGCTCTCCAGGCGCCGCTCGGTGTCGCCGAAGAACACCGTCAGGCAGCCCTCGAAGACGTACAACTGCTCGCTCCAGCCCGGGGCATCGCACTCGGAACGGTACTCCTCGCCCGGTTCCAGGTGCCATTCCCACAGTTCCACTTCACGACTGGCCTCGGCCTTCGCCAGCAGCAGCGCCTTGCTGCCGGGGATGACACCCGCCCAGGCGAGTTCGTTGATGCGGCTGGAGTCCCGGGAATCCGGGGCCTGGATCAGGTCGCTGAAGGCCACGCCCAGGGCTTCGGCGACTCGGTCCAGGGTGCCAAGGCTGACGTTCTTCTCCCCCGCCTCGATGGCCACCAGCATCCGCCGGCTGACTGTGGACTTCTGCGCCAGGGCGCTCTGGCTCAAGCCCGCGGCATGGCGCAGGCGGCGGACATTGAGACTGACGTGTTGCAGGACCGAAGCCCGCTGACCGTTTTCCTTGTGCACTGTGCTCACTCACTTGCCGGGCTGCGCAGTATACTGCCCACATTTCGGCGCATTGTGCGTCTCCCTTCAGGTAGCGCGCAAGAATGACCTCCAAGGCCTCCAACGCTTTTTCTTTCAAACTCAGCAAGGCCGAAATCGTACTGGTACTGATCACCATGATCTGGGGCGCCACCTTCCTGCTGGTGCAACAGGCCATGAGCGTCAGCGGCCCGATGTTTTTCGTCGGCCTGCGTTTCGCGGCGGCGGCGGGCATCGTCGCGCTGTTTTCCTGGTCACGCTTGCGTGGACTGACCCTGTTCGAGTTGCGCGCCGGCAGCTTCATCGGATTCGCCATCATGCTTGGCTATGGCTTGCAGACCGTGGGCCTGCAAACCATTCCCAGCAGCCAGTCGGCCTTCATCACAGCCTTGTACGTGCCCTTTGTGCCCCTGCTGCAATGGCTGTTCATGGGCAAGCGCCCGGGCTTGCTGCCCAGCCTGGGCATTATGCTGGCCTTCACCGGGCTGATGCTGCTGTCCGGGCCCACCGGTGCCTCCCTGGATTTCAGCCCTGGCGAGATCGCGACCCTGATCAGTACCGTGGCGATCGCGGCGGAGATCATTCTCATCAGCAGCTTCGCCGGCCGCGTGGATGTACGCCGAGTCACGGTGGTGCAATTGGTTGTGACCTCGGTCCTGGCCTTTGCCATGGTGGTGCCGACCGCAGAGGCGTTGCCGGGTTTCTCCTGGTTGCTGCTGGCCAGCGCCCTGGGCCTCGGAGCTTCCAGCGCGGTGATCCAGCTGGCGATGAACTGGGCGCAGAAGAGCGTCTCGCCAACCCGCGCCACCCTGATCTATGCCGGGGAACCGGTGTGGGCCGGGATCATCGGGCGCATTGCCGGAGAGCGGCTGCCGGCCCTGGCATTGCTGGGCGGCGCGATGATCGTGCTGGCAGTGATCGTCAGCGAGCTGAAGATCAGGGGCAAGTCGGCGGACAGGCCAGCAGCCCCCTTGAGCGGCGAGCCGACACAGTCCTGACACCGGCTGACTACAGGGCGGGCTCGTCGGGTTCGGGGCTGGAAAGCCAGGTCGGGGCGATCAGCGAACCTCGGTGCTTGGGTTCGAGCGGCACCGGATCACCGTCCGGCATGCCCCTGTAATAGAAATAGGCCCGATATCGGACATGCCCCTCCGGCATCGCCGCGTCGTAGTACAGCACCGTGCCGGGCGGCAACAGGTAGGCCTGGTCATCGCCCATGGGCCCATCGATGACCAGGGCCTTGCGGGTGCTGATCATGTCCTGGGCCTTGGGGTACAGGCGCTCCAGGGCAATCCCCAGTACGGCGCCCAGGCACATGAACAGCAAGGCAAGACAGGCGCGCCGCAGAAATCGGCCTCGGGTTCTGGTTGGGGGGGTATGCATCGGTGTCGATCCTTGTCCGAAAAAATCTGTGCAGGATAAACCCCCGGGCATCGCCCAACGAACGGGCGAAGCGGGCATTTGTCTCCTACCTTTGAAAGCACATGTAACATTTCTGATGGCTGCCTGGCCGCGCTTGGCGGTTGGTGATCCAGGGCCTGGCACGTATTATGCGTCATACTTTTCCGCAGATTAGAAGCCTATGTCCCTGATAGTTCTACTGCTTCTGCCATTCATGGGCAGCTGTCTGGCGGCCCTGTTGCCGCACAACGCACGCAACACTGAATCCTTGCTGGCCGGCCTGGTCGCCCTTGTCGGCACCCTCCAGGTGGCCCTGCTGTATCCGCAGATCGCCGATGGCGGCGTGATTCGCGAGGAATACGCCTGGTTGCCAAGCCTGGGGCTGAACTTCGTGTTGCGCCTGGACGGTTTCGCCTGGCTGTTTTCCCTGCTGGTGCTGGGCATCGGCAGCCTGGTAGCGCTCTACGCCCGTTACTACATGTCGCCCCAGGACCCGGTGCCGCGCTTTTTCGCCTTCTTCCTGGCCTTCATGGGCGCCATGCTGGGCCTGGTGATTTCCGGCAACCTGATCCAGATCGTGTTCTTCTGGGAGCTGACCAGCCTCTTCTCGTTCCTGCTGATCGGCTACTGGCACCACCGCTCCGATGCCCGCCGTGGCGCCTACATGGCGCTGATGGTCACCGGTGCCGGAGGATTATGCCTGCTGGCGGGGGTCATGCTCCTCGGCCATGTGGTGGGCAGCTATGACCTGGACCAGGTACTGGCTGCCGGCGACCAGATCAGGGCCCACGCTCTCTACCCTGTCCTGCTTCCCCTGATCCTGCTCGGTGCATTGAGCAAGAGCGCACAATTCCCCTTCCACTTCTGGCTTCCCCACGCCATGGCCGCGCCGACACCGGTCTCGGCCTACCTGCACTCGGCGACCATGGTCAAGGCCGGGGTGTTTCTCCTGGCTCGCCTGTGGCCGTCGTTGTCGGGCAGTGAAGAGTGGTTCTGGATCGTCGGCGGCGCCGGGGCCTGTACCCTGGTGCTGGGCGCCTATTGCGCCATGTTCCAGAACGACCTCAAGGGCCTGCTGGCCTACTCCACCATCAGCCACCTTGGCCTGATCACCCTGCTGCTGGGTTTGAACAGCCCACTGGCGGCCGTGGCCGCCGTGTTCCACATCCTCAACCACGCCACCTTCAAGGCCTCGCTGTTCATGGCCGCCGGCATCATCGACCACGAAAGCGGCAGTCGCGACATCCGCAAGCTCAACGGCCTGATCAAGCTGATGCCCTATACCGCGACCCTGGCCATGGTGGCCAGTGCCTCCATGGCCGGAGTGCCGCTGCTCAACGGGTTCCTGTCCAAGGAAATGTTCTTCGCCGAGACGGTGTTCATCAATTCCAGCGCCTGGGTCGAGATCGCCCTGCCCGTAATCGCCACCATCGCCGGGACCTTCAGCGTCGCCTATGCCCTGCGCTTCACCGTCGATGTGTTCTTCGGCAAGCCGGCCACCGACCTGCCCCACACGCCCCACGAGCCGCCACGCTGGATGCGGGCACCGGTGGAACTGCTGGTATTCACCTGCCTGCTGGTGGGGATCTTCCCGGCCCAGATCATCGGGCCGCTGCTGGCCGCCGCGGCACTGCCGGTGGTAGGCGGGACCCTGCCCGAATACAGCCTGGCGATCTGGCACGGCCTCAACGCACCGATGATCATGAGCCTGATCGCCATGTCCTGTGGCATCGTCCTCTACCTGTTGCTGCGCAAGCCACTGGTGCGTGGCCGCTTCGCCTACCCGCCGGGCGTGGGCCGTTTCAACGGCAAGCGCCTGTTCGAGCGCTGCCTGGTCGCCCTGACTCGCCAGGCACGCAGCCTGGAGCGTCGACTGAGCACCCGGCGCCTGCAGACCCAGCTGTTCCTGCTGGTGCTGGCAGCGGTGATCGCCGGGCTGATCCCGATGCTCTACAGCCACCTGACCTGGGGCGACCGGCCGAAGATCCCCGGCTCCATCGTCTTCGTCACCTTCTGGCTGCTGGCCATCGCCTGCGCCCTGGGCGCCGCCTGGCAGGCCAAGTACCATCGCCTGGCCGCCCTGACCATGGTCAGCGTGTGCGGGCTGATGACCTGCGTGACCTTCGTCTGGTTCTCCGCCCCGGACCTGGCCCTGACCCAACTGGTGGTGGAGGTGGTGACCACGGTGCTGATCCTGCTGGGCCTGCGCTGGCTGCCACGGCGGATCGAGGACGTCTCGCCGTTGCCCAGCAGCGTGCCCAAGGCGCGGATCCGCCGCCTGCGCGACCTGAGCCTGTCGATCGCCGTGGGCCTGGGCATGGCCGTGCTGTCCTACGCCATGCTGACCCGACCGACCCCCAACGACATTTCCTCGTTCTACCTCAGCCGCGCCCTGCCCGAAGGCGGCGGCACCAATGTGGTCAACGTGACATTGGTGGACTTTCGCAGCTTCGACACCCTGGGCGAGATCACCGTGCTGGTGGCGGTGGCGCTAACTGTGTTCGCCCTGCTGCGCCGCTTCCGCCCTCCCAAGGAAAGCATGCAGTTGCCGGCCCAGCAGCGCCTGCTGGCACCGGACGTGGTCACTGACCTGGTCAACCCGCGACAGGCCAGCGACACCGCCTTGGGCTTCATGATGGTGCCCGCTGTACTGGTGCGCCTGCTGCTGCCGATCGCCCTGGTGGTGTCCTTCTACCTGTTCATGCGCGGGCACAACTTGCCGGGCGGCGGTTTTGTCGCCGGGCTGGTGATGTCGGTGGCCTTCATCCTCCAGTACATGGTGGCCGGCACCCAATGGGTGGAGGCGCAGATGAGCCTGCGACCACTGCGCTGGATGGGCACCGGCCTGCTGTTCGCCCTGGCCACCGGCCTCGGCGCCCTGGCCTGGGGCTACCCGTTCCTGACCACCCACACCCTGCACCTGGACCTGCCGCTGTTCGGTGATATCCATATTGCCAGCGCGCTGTTCTTCGATATCGGCGTGTACGCGGTGGTGGTTGGTGCGACGTTGTTGATCCTCACCGCCCTGGCGCACCAGTCGGTGCGGGCCCACAAGCCTGCCAGCCAGTCCAAATCCCTGATCAAGAGCGGAGCTGCCTGATGGAAGAAGTCATCGCAATCGCCATTGGCGTCCTCGCTGCCTCGGGGGTGTGGCTGGTGCTGCGCCCCCGGACCTTCCAGGTGGTGATGGGCCTGTGCCTGCTGTCCTACGCCGTCAACCTGTTCATCTTCAGCATGGGCAGCCTGTTCATCGGCAAGGAGCCGATCGTCAAGGACGGTGTGCCCCAGGACCTGCTGCACTACACCGATCCGCTACCCCAGGCGCTGGTGCTCACGGCCATCGTCATCAGCTTCGCCATGACCGCGCTGTTCCTGGTGGTGCTCCTGGCCTCTCGGGGCCTGACCGGCACTGACCATGTCGACGGTCGGGAGCCCAAGGAATGAACCTGTTGTCACACCTGATCGTTGCACCGATCCTGCTGCCGCTGCTGACCGCGGCCCTGCTCCTGCTGCTGGGGGAACGGCACCGCCCGCTCAAGGCGCGGATCAACCTGTTCTCCAGCCTGCTGGGCCTGGCGCTGGCGCTGTATCTTCTGTACTGGACCCAGGCCGAAGGGGCCACCGGTTCCTTCGGCGTGTACTTGCCCAGCAACTGGCAGGTGCCGTTCGGCATCGTGCTGGTGGTCGATCGCCTGTCGGCACTGATGCTGGTGCTGACCGGGATCATCGGGGTCAGCGCGCTGCTGTTCGCCATGGCTCGCTGGGGCGCCGCCGGCGCCAGCTTCCACGCCCTGTTCCAGATCCAGTTGATGGGCCTGTACGGCGCGTTCCTCACGGCCGACCTGTTCAACCTGTTCGTGTTCTTCGAAGTGCTGCTGGCGGCCTCCTACGGCCTGATGCTGCATGGCTCGGGGCGCGCGCGGGTGTCCTCGGGGCTGCACTACATCACCATCAACCTGCTGGCCTCGTCGCTGTTCCTGATCGGCACGGCGATGATCTACGGGGTCACCGGCACCCTGAACATGGCCGACCTGGCGATGAAGATCCCGCTGGTGCCCGAGGCCGACCGTGGCCTGCTGCACGCAGGCACGGCGATCCTGGCCATCGCCTTCCTGGCCAAGGCCGGGATGTGGCCGCTGAACTTCTGGCTGGTGCCGGCCTATTCCTCGGCCAGTGCCCCGGTGGCGGCCTTGTTCGCCATCATGACCAAGGTCGGGATCTATACCGTACTGCGCCTGTGGACCCTGCTGTTCTCGGGCCAGGCCGGCGCCTCGGCCTATTTCGGCAGCCAGTGGCTGGTGTACGGCGGCCTGGCGACGATCTTCTGCGCGGCCCTGGGGATCCTCGCCGCGCAACGCCTGGAGCGCATGGCCAGCCTGAGCATCCTGGTCTCGGCGGGCATCCTGCTGTCGGTGATCGGCTTCGCCCAGCCGGCCCTGACCGGGGCGGCGCTGTTCTACCTGTTCAGCTCGACCCTGGCCATGTGCGCGCTGTTCCTGCTGGCCGACCTGATCGAGCGCTCACGCTCGGCCACCGAGGCGCCCCTGGAGGACGAAGGCGAGATCCTGCCGCAGCCCCTTGGGGCATCACCGCCACGGGGCAGCAACCTGGACGATGAACAGCAGGTGGTGGTCGGCCAGGTGATTCCCTGGACCATGGCCTTCCTTGGCCTGAGCTTCATCGCCTGCGCCCTGCTGATCATCGGCATGCCACCGCTGTCGGGGTTCATCGGCAAGCTCAACCTGATCGCCGCGCTGCTCAATCCCCAGGGCCTGGGGAGCAGCCCCGAGATCCGGATCCCGGTGGCGGGCTGGTGCTTCCTCGCACTGTTGATCCTGTCCGGCCTGGCCTCGCTGATCGCTTTCGCCCGCCTGGGCATCCGCCGTTTCTGGACACCCGAGGAGCGCCCCTCACCGCTGCTGCGGCGCCTGGAGTGCGTGCCCATCGTGGCTCTGCTGGGGTTGTGCGTACTGCTGAGCATCAAGGCCGAACCGCTGCTGCGCTTCACCCAGGACACTGCCGACAACCTCAACCATCCCGAGCACTATGTGATGGCGGTACTGGGCACCCGTACGATACTCAGCCCCGAATCCAAGGCCGCTCTGTCGGTGGAGGGGCAACCATGAAGCGCCTGTTCCCCTCCCCCTTCCTGTCCCTGGCCCTGTGGCTGCTGTGGTTGCTGCTGAACCTGTCGGTCAGCCCGGGCAACCTGCTGCTGGGTGCCGTACTGGGGTTTCTCGCACCGCTGCTGATGCGCCCGCTGCGTCCGCAACCGATCCGCATCCGCCGTCCCTGGACCATCCTGCGCCTGTTCCTGCTGGTGGGTCGCGATGTGCTGGTGTCGAACCTGCTGGTGGCCTGGGGCGTGCTCAACAATGGCCGGCGCCCGGTGCGCTCGGCCTTCGTCAAGGTGCCCCTGGACCTGCGCGATGCCAACGGCCTGGCGGCGCTCTCCACCATCACCACCGTAGTGCCGGGCACGGTCTGGTCCGAGCTGTCGCTGGATCGCAGCATCCTCTTGCTGCACGTGTTCGATCTGGAGGATGAGGCGCAATTCATCCGGCACTTCAAGACGACCTACGAGCGTCCGTTGATGGAGATTTTCGAATGAGCATCCTGTTGGACAACGCGATCCTGCTGAGCCTGTTCATCTTTTCCCTGGCCATGGTCCTGACCCTGGTGCGCCTGTTCAAGGGTCCCTCGGCCCAGGACCGGGTCCTGGCGCTGGACTACCTGTACATCCTGGCGATGCTGATGATGCTGGTGCTGGGCATCCGCTATTCCAGCGACACCTACTTCGAGGCGGCGTTGCTGATTGCCCTGTTCGGTTTCGTCGGCTCCTTCGCCCTGGCCAAATTCCTCCTGCGCGGCGAGGTGATCGAATGAACGAGCTGCAACAACTGCCCCTGTGGGTGGAAATCCTGGTGGCCCTGCTGTTGCTGGTCAGCAGCCTGTTCGCGCTGATCGGCGCAGTGGGCATCCTGCGCATGAAGAGCTATTTCCAGCGCATGCACCCCCCGGCCCTGGCCTCGACCCTGGGCTCATGGAGCGTGGCCCTGGCCTCGATCCTGTACTTCTCGTCACTCAAGTCGGGGCCGGTGCTGCATGCCTGGCTGATCCCGATCCTGCTGTCGATCACCGTACCGGTCACCACCTTGCTGCTGGCCCGTGCGGCGTTGTTCCGCAAGCGCATGGCCGGCGACGACGTGCCGGCGGAAATCAGCAGCAAGCGCAACGAAGTCGGCAACTAGGCGGACGCGGGCCCGGGGCCCGCGTTGCACCACGATTCAAACCCAGGCCAGCACCAGCAGCCCTGTCCCCAGTACCAGGCACAGCGGGCAATAGAACAGCGTGTCGAGCCGGGCGAAGCGCGAGCCACGCTCCTGCTTGAAGAACCCCATCAGTTCCGAATCGCCGATGGCCCGGGCGAACATCAGCAAGGCGATGGCGCTGATGACCCACTGCAGCGCCGGATGGCTGACGCTCGGCAGGTAAAGGCCGACCCGCAGGCATACCAGCAGTGCCACCAGCAGCAGAGCCAGCGACACCAGCAGAGTCACCAGGGTGGGTATCTGGAAGGCCGGCCGGCTCTGCCCGGGCACCGGCCCCGGCACCCGTGGAATCACTGCATCGCTGCCGCGTTTACCGCCAGCGGCCCAGTACAGATGCAAAAGACTGATCGACAAGAAAGTGCCGACTACTCCCTGTGCAAGCAGATGAGTCATGTTGGACGTCCCTGAAAAATTTCGCTGAAGAATGGACCCGATTGCGCGTTTTTGTAAGTACGTTCGTCGCCTTGAATGCTAAAGTGCCGGCCCATGAAATTTGCCCGTTCCGATCGCTCGCTCGTTGCCTGGATGCTGTATTGCTGCGTCCTGTTCAACGTGTTCGCCTGCAGCATCGGCCATGGCCAGATGCTCGGCATGCAGCTCAACGGCATCGGCGGGCAGTTCTGTAGCGTCGACCCGGCCACACAGGCCCCCGTGCAGGCCCCCAGCGACCAGGACTCGTTGCCGACCCTGGCCAAGGCCTTCGGGTGCCCCTTGTGCTCCACCGGCGGCATGGGCCCGGCGCTGAACTCCAGCCTCGACCTGGCATTCTTGCCGCAGCCCCAGGCTCCCCCGCTGGCGAGCCCGACCCGCTTCGATCTTCCAGCCCAGCAGTGCTGGCCCACCGCCCATCCCCGGGCACCGCCCTTCGCCTGATTTCTGCCCGTACCCGATCCGCCCACCGCGCCCCGTGCGTGGCGCGTACCCGTGGGCCTTTTCTTAGTCAAGAATTCAGGATTTTCCATGAAACACCTTCCTTTTCTGGCGAGCCTGTTGGCCTGCCTGTCTGCCAGCGCCTGGGCCCAGCCGGGGCTGCAACTGGCCCCGACCACCATCGGTGCCGAACAATCCGACGCCGAACCCGGCCTGTCCCTGGACCAATCCAGCGGCATGGCCTCGCGCCTGGGCCTGAGCCTGCGCGAGACTCCAGCCTCGGTGGCGGTGAGCACCCGCCAGGACATCGAACGCCGGGGCGATCGTACCTTCCAGGACGCTGCCAATGCCCTGCCCGGGATCAATGCCAGCGCTCCTCCGGGGTTCGGCGGGTTCATCTCCTATCGCGGATTCACCAGCAGCCAGATCACCCAGATGTTCAACGGCATCAATGTCGCCACCGGCCTGGCCCGCCCAGTGGATGCCTGGATCTACGACCGGGTGGAACTGGTGGGCGGCCCCTCGTCGCTGATCAATGGCGCAGGCTCGGTGGGCGGCTCGCTGAACTATGTGACCAAGCTTGCGGAGCGGCGTGAACAGGCCGCCGAGGGCTTGCTCGGCTATGGCAGCTTCGACACCACCCAGACCGCCTTCGGGGTCAACCACGCCCTCAGCCCGGCCGGCGCCGACGTGCAGCACTACGCGCGCTTCGACGTCAGCCACAACACCAGCAACGGCTACATCGATCGCCAGGAGCGGGATGCCTGGAGCCTGGCGTTCTCGCTGCTCAGCGACCTGACTCCGGACCTGTCCCATACCCTGGCCGTGGAGTACCAGGACGAGCACGAGGACAGCCCCTACTGGGGTACGCCGGTGCTCAATCCCAAGGCCGGCGAGCTGAAGATCGACAAGCACAACCGCTCCGCCAACTACAACGTCGCCGATGGTCTGTATGAGCAGCGCACCGTGTGGCTGCGCTCGATCATCGACTACCGGATCAATGACAGCACCAGCCTGCGCAACACCCTCTACCACCTGGACAGCCAGCGCGACTATCGCAACCTGGAGACCTACCAGTACAACGCCGACAACAGCCGGGTGAACCGCTCCACCGCCTACCTGGTACGGCACCAGGGCCAGCAGGACGGCAACCAGTTCGAGCTGCGCCACGACGACCAATGGCTGGGCCTGGACACCACCTGGGCCGCAGGCTTCGAGTACAAGGTCAACAGCACCACCAGCTCACCGTGGAACGTGCCGGCCAACAACAGCGTGGCCCCGGGCAATTTCCAGCCGGGACACTTCTATGACCTGAAGGACACCCGTCAGAGCTGGGTCAAGGACAAGACCAACCAGGTCACCACCCGCGCCCTGTTCGTCGAGAACCGCCTGGCCCTGACCGACGAACTGTCCCTGCTCAGCGGCCTGCGCTACGACGCGATCGACCTGGACGTGACCAACCACCGGACGATCACGGCCAGCAACCCGCGGCACCTCAAGCGCAGCTGGGAGCCGGTCACCGGGCGCCTGGGGCTGACCTGGCAGTTCCTGCCCAGTGCCAATGTCTACGTGCAATACAGCACCGCTGCCGAGCAGCCCAGCGGCACCCAAAACTTCGAGGTGTCCACGGGCAAGCAATGGGAAGTGGGGAGCAAGTTCGATTACCTGGAGGGCCGTGGCTCGGCGACCGTCGCCGCCTATCGCATCGAGCGCAAGGACTTTGCCGTGACCGATCCCCTGGACCCGACCAACAGCATCCCGGTGGGCCAGCAGACGTCAAAAGGCATCGAACTGGCCAGCTCCCTGCACATCACCCCCAAGCTGCTGGCGCAAGCCAATGTGGCCTGGGTGGATGCCGAGTACGATGAGTTCAACGAGAAGATCGCCAGCGGCGCGGTGGTCTCGCGCAAGGGCAACACCCCGACCAACGTGCCGGACAAGCTGGCCAACCTGTGGCTGACCTACGACCTGTCGCCCAGCTGGCAGACCGGGGTCGATGCACGCTACGTGGCCTCGGTGTACGCCGACAACGCCAACACCCTGCGGATGCCGGCCTACACCCTGTACGGCAGTTTCCTGCGCTACAAGGTCGACAGTCACACTACGGTGACCGGCCGGGTGCGCAACCTGACCAACGAGGTCTATGGCCAGTTCGCCCATGTGTCGCCGGCGTATTACCTGGGCCAGCCGCGAACCTTCGAGGTGGCGCTACAGACGCGCTTCTGAGCCGGTGACAGGCAAGGCCCCGGTGGCCTTGCCCCGGGCTCGGCGACTACAGGGCGGCGGCGACCTTGTCTGCCACGTCCTTGGGCACCCAGGCGCGCCAGACGTCGGGGTGCTGCTTGAGGAACGTCCTGGCCACTTCCCGCGGAGCGCTGTGGTTCTCGCTCATCTGCGCCAGGGCCTGGTTCAGTGGCTCGATAGGCAGGTCGACCTTGGCGAAGAAGTCCGCCAGTTGCGGGTACTGCTTCTGGAACGGTGCAGACACGCCAATCGACAGCTTGGAGGCCAGGGAGCGGCTCGGCTGCGGGTTGGGATTGTCGGCGTCGGTCAGGGTCTTCCAGGCTTGTGCGTCAAAGGGTGGTTCCTCCAGTTGCACCAGCTTGAAACGGCCGAGCAAGGGCGTGGGCGACCAGTAGTAGAACAGGATGGGCTTGCCCCGACGGATCGATGAGCTGATCTCGGCATCCAGGGCCGCCCCTGAGCCGCTGCGAAAGTTCACGTAGCTGTCTTCCAGGCCATAGGCCCGGAGCTTCTGCTTGTTGACGATCTCCGAGGTCCAGCCGATGGGGCTGTTGAGAAAGCGTCCCTTGCCAGGGCTTTCCGGGTCCTTGAACACCTCTTTGTAGCGCTTGAGATCGGTGACGCTGCGCAACTCCGGTGCCAGGGGCTTGATGCCCCTCTGCGGATCACCCTTGATCACGTATTCGGGGACCCACCAGCCTTCGGTAGCGCCCTTGACCGTATCGCCCAGCGCTACCACCTTGCCCTCGGCCTCGGCCTTGACCCATACCGGACTGCGGCCTGCCCATTCCTCGCCGATCACCTGGATGTCGTTATTGGCCAGGGCGGTCTCCAGGGTAATGGTGGTGCCGGGCAAGGTATCGGTGGGCAAGCCGTAGCCGCTCTCGACCACCGTGCGCAGGATCTCGGTGATCAGGCTGCCGCTCTCCCAGTTCAGGTCGGCGAAGTGGATCGGCTGCGCGGCCGCCGCCACAGGCAGTGGCGCACCAAGGGCGGCCAGGGTCAACAGGCTGCTGGCCAGCAGCGCACGGAATCCGTTCATGGAGTGGACCTCTGCAATCGTTGTCTGGACAAGAGGGACAACGGCGCATCAGCGCAAGGCCCCTGAAGCATTAAGTCAACTGACTGTAGTAGAGGTTCCGTGTTTTCAACCGCGCATCACGGGTCCGTCGAAGCCTGCAGGCGTTGCAGCTCGCGGCGCACCATGCTGGCGTAGGCCGCCGGCCGCAGGTCATAGATCCGGGCGGCCACCCAGTTCAGCCACGCGCCTTGCAGGACGGCCTTCTGCGCGAACAGGCGCTGGGCCTCGTCCTGGGCCTCTGGCAGATGCTGCTGATGGAATTGGGCGCGACTCTGGCTCATCACTCGCTGGCCTTGAAGCTCACCAGTTCGCCCTTGCGCCACTTGGCAGCCTTGGCCGATACGGCCTTGAGCGTCTTGGCCAGGCCTTCCTGCAGCTGTTCGTTGGCGGCAAAGACCATCACCACCGACTGCCCTTCCCTGAACACGATGCCCTGCCCCAGGGGGCTGCTGACGAAGGCGTAGTCGCCCAGGCCATAGACAGTCAGCTTGATGTCACGAAAGCGGATTTCCATCTTGCCGCCCTCGCGGCTGGGCAGTACCGCGGCGCGAAAATGATCGCCCACCTTGAGTTCCAGGCGGGGCTTGTCGTCCACCACCATGGCCGTCTCGGTATCGACCTCGGCGATATAGATGCCTTCGGCGGACTGTTCGGTGACATAGACAAAACGAGATTGGAACTGCTTGACCAACTTTGCGCGCAAATCACCCAAGACAAACAATGCGTGCATTTCAAGATTACTTACTGCCAAGGAAGGCTCCCCGATACTCAAAATGATGCTGTCCTTGAAAAATGGACAGCACAAAAAAAACGCCAGGACGGCGTGTTCACCCCAATCGTTCAACCAGAAAGTCATGCAAATGAACCTGCTGCTCCTGCGGCCACGGGCGCTGCGCAAGGGGCATTCCACCGTTGCATCAGGCACATGTCGAAGGCTGGAGAATAGGCTCTGAACCCGAAAAAACCTGGTAATACTCAATCAGAACCGGGACTGGAGCAGGCCGGCCGGATAACCCCTGATCAATCCCCGGGACCGGCAATCACTTCGGGCGGCAGGGGCAATTCTAGAGCAACTTCGTGTGATTCGACTATGCAAAGCGAGCAGCCAGCGTACTGCGGGTCAGTCAAGCAAACACCGCAGTTGCACGCCAACCGGTAACGCTGCCCCGGGGCCACCACCGGTGGGGGGCCATTCTAGTCCGATGTCTCAATCATGTCTTCGTCGTCCTGCATCAGACATTTCAGCCTTGCACGACAGAATAATACTCACACACTGATCTGACTCAGGCCCTGTCTCCCCTATCCGCGCCATACTCGGCACCGGCTCGAATGACCGCATCCTGCGGACGCCCGACACTCATCGAGCCAAAGGAGCAGAGGCGAAATGAAAGAGCTGGATATTGGCGAGTTCTTCATCCGTGGCCAGTGCCGGGAAGTCAGGGGCGAGTACCAGGCCGTGATCGCCCTGCGGACCAAGGTGCCAAAGAGCCGGATTCACTTCTACCAGGTGGAGCGCGACCGCTGGTTCAAGACCTCCGAGGAAGCCGCCATCGCGGCCCGGGAATCGGCCAGGGCCCTCAAGCAGGCCGTCGACCAGGGCGCGCTGGCCCCTTGAACCAACGCATGGGAGGGTGAGCGTTCAAGCCGAATGCTTGAGAGGCCGCTGGCCGGGCTGGAGCACAGCCAGTTGTTCCTGCCAGGCCAGCCGACACTCCTCGGCTTCGGCACGGCTGGCGAAGGCGGTACCACGTTGCTCGCCATTGACCAGCACCACCCAGCACACCTTGCGCCCCACGGCCCGCAACGAATCGGGGACGCCACTGCCTATCATCACTGCCACATCGACCCTGTTGTGCATGGTTATTCTCGCAAAAATAGTTAGCCACCTAACGATTTCGCCATGCTAAATGATTTCCGCCCGCCTGCAACAGCCCGTTATTGCACAGCAGCATTACGCTGCCCGTAACAATCACCGCGCCATCAGGCCCGCCGCGACGGCACCTGCTGGGGTTTGTAGCCCAGGCGCAAACCTCCCCAGTGGCGTCCCTGCACCATGATCGGTACCGACAGGTCGTGCATCAGCTCGCCGGTATCGCGGGTGTAGGTTTGCAGCAACAGTGGCTGCTGGTGGCTGCCGCAACGGATGCCGGTGCGGTCGGCGAACTTGCGTTTGCTGCGGTTGTGCAGGTTGTCCACCTGGGCATCGCCGGTCAGTGGCTGGGAAAACGCCTGGTTGTGGGTCGGCACATAGCCTTCCTGGGTACAGGCGATGGCGAACACCAGGCCATCATGGCGTGGCAGCAAGGACTCCTGGATCGCGGGCAGCACCTGGTCGGTGTAGCGATCGAAGCGCGTGTGGTACCTGGCCGGCTCGGTGTTGGCGATCAACTGGTAGTGACGGTCGAACAAATCGTCGAGGCTGATGCGCTGGCCTGCCAGGTCCGCCTCGAACTGCTCGGCAATGCGCCGTGCGCCCTCGCGAGCCAGGTCGTAGACCCGCTGGTGATACTCGTCCAGGCCGACCACCGCCAGGCGCTCGCTGATGGTTTCCGCCTGCCCTTCCATCTGCACCGCCGCCTGGGCCAGGCGGCGGGTCTGCTGATCGCTGACCGCCAGGTCGCTGCGCATCTGCTCCACCGCGTTGAACAGGCTGTCGAGCTGCTCGCGATTGGTCTCGGCGCCCCGGGCGATCTCGCTGACCTGCTCCTCGACCCCGGCCGCCAGGCGGGCGATGTTGTCCAGGTGACGCCCGGTGTGCTCCACCTGCTCGACTCCCAGGTTCAGGTCATCGGACAACTGGCGGATCTGCTCCACCACGTCGCGAGTGCGTTGCTGGATGTCGGCCACCATCACCCCGACTTCATCGGTGGCAGTGGCCGTACGCCCCGCCAACCCGCGGACCTCGTCGGCAACCACGGCGAATCCGCGGCCATGCTCGCCGGCCCTGGCCGCCTCGATGGCCGCATTGAGGGCCAGCAGGTTGGTCTGGCTGGCGATGGACTGGATCACCAGGGCGACGCGCTGGATCTCTTCGCTGCGCTGGCTCAAGGCCTCGATCAGTTCGCGGCTGTCATTGGCGCGCTGGCTCAGCAGGTGCATGCGGCTGATGGACTCGCCCAGCACCGTACGCCCTTCGGCGCTGCTGGCATGGGCCTCGCTGGCGGCGCCCAGGGCCTGGCGGCTGAGCTGCGAGGTGACCTGCTCGGTCTTGATCATCACTTCGGCGTTACCGACGATTCGCCCCGCCGCATCCAGCTGGGACTGCAGCTTGTCGGCCAGCTGGGTCACCGAATAGGCCACCCCTGCGGCGGACAACGCGTTGTGGGACGTGCTGTAGGACAGGTCGCGGGTCAGCGCCGACAGTTCGCCATCCACTGGCGCTGCCGGGACGGCTGAAGCCTTGCGCGCGCGCAGCCGGGGCAGCCAGATCACCAGTACCGCCAGTGGCAGGCACAGGTACAGTGGCCAGTCGGCCAGTGCCTGACCAGCCAGCAGGCCCAACAGGGCCGTGCTCTGTAGCGCTGGGGTCCACCAGCCGGCAGGTTCGGGAGTTGCCAGCGCCTGCTCGACAGGCACCGCGAGAGATCCATCTCTTGACATGTTGGTCACCCCATATCGTTCTAATTGTTTTGCAGCATTAGACGCCACTATAAGGCCATGATCCATGGTCCCTTAGTAGGAACACGAGCAGCGACAAGCTTCAAGCCATCAGCGGCAAGCGGCGCGTGCGGGGCATTATTCAGGGTCTTGCGCAGGGGGTGTTGCAGTAGATCAAGGGAAATGGCGGCCGTGGAACGGATACCGAAGTGAGGGGAGTTGCAGCGAAGAGTTTGCACTCCAGTGCGCAGCGCTGGCTAGGCTGCGCCCCTGGAGGCAAGGATGCACTTGAAACGCTGGCGGCTTGAAGCTGCAGGCTTGCAGCGGCCTTCAGGCCTGGCGCTGGTGCTTGTCGATCTGCTCGTGACGCTCTTGAGCTTCGATGCAGTACTTGGTGGTCGGGCTGATCAGCAGGCGCTTGAGGCCGATAGGCTCGCCGCTGTCGTCGCACCAGCCGAAGCTGTCATCACCGATCCGGCCCAGGGCCTGCTCCAGCTGCGGCAACATGCGCTGGTCGCGATCGATGGCATTGACCAACCAGGTGCGCTCTTCTTCGACGGAAGCGGCATCGGCCGGGTCAGCCGGGGTGTCCAGGCTTTCAATGGCGATCCGGTTCTGCTCGATACGCTCGTGGGTTTCCACCTTCATGGCTTGCAACAGCTCAGTGAAAAAAGCGTGTTGCTCGGCATTCATGTAGTCATCCGCCGGCATGGCCAGCAACTTTTCCTTGGTCATTGATTTCTCTATAAAAAATACGTGCATTAAGGCGAATTCAAGCTGTTTCCGGTTGACCTTTCAGGCCATCGGGAAGGTGCCATACCTTCCAAGCGCCACCCGGCACTCAATTTACGAGGGGCGGCAGTCTACGGCCGGTTTGAGGGCTCAGCAACTGAAATGACAGCGAATCTGTCCGACAAACCGCACAAAGCCCGCAATTGCGGGCTTTGGGGGTGCTGATCAGAGTGCTTTTATAACAAAAAATTCCATACCAGCTGGTCTTTTAGAAGACAAACGGCAGTACCGAACAGCGGATTCGGCCCATTTTTCAGCAGATTGCCCGCTCTTTCCCCCACCTCGGTCCCACCGAAATCAGCGCTTGAGCTTGCGCTTGTTGCGGTACTGATCGATCACCACCGCCACCACGATGATCAATCCCTTGATGATGTCCTGGATATAGGCATCGACACCGACAAAGGTAAAACCGCTGGCCATCACCCCCAGGATCAGCGCGCCGATCACCGTGCCGGTGATCCGCCCTACTCCGCCGGCCAGGCTGGTGCCACCGATCACTGCGGCGGCGATGGCATCCAGCTCATAGGACATGCCCATTCCGGCCTGCCCGGTGGCGGCCCGTGCCGAGGCCACCACGCCGGCCAGTCCGGCCAGCAGCCCGGCGATGCTGTAGACGATCACCAGGTGGCGCTTGACGTTGATGCCCGAGGTACGCGCCGCCTGCATGTTGCCGCCGATGGCATAGGTGTACTTGCCGTAGCGCGTGTAACGCAGCGCGACATGAAAGATCACCGCCACCACCAGGAAGATCACCACCGGCATCGCCCCATGGCCGATGGCGGTATAGGAATCCGACAGCATGCTCACCGGCTGGCCCTGGGTGTAGTAACGCGCCAGGCCCCGGGCCGAGACCATCATCCCCAGGGTGGCGATGAAGGGCGGGATCCCGGTGAGGGCAATCACGCTGCCGTTGATCGCCCCCGCCAGCAGGCCGACCCCCAGCCCCGCCAGCACCGGGATCCATACCGGCAGGTCGGTCAGCCCGGGAAACACCGCGCGACTGAAGTCGGAGGTCTGGGCCAGGCTGGCGGCGATCATCGCCGACAACGCCAGCACCGAGCCCGAGGACAGGTCGATGCCGGTGGTAATGATCACCTGGGTCACGCCGATCGCCAGCAGGCCGATGACCGACACCTGGAGGATCATCAGCACCAGGCGCTGGGAGTTGAGCAGGAAGCTCTGGTCGCGAACGATCCAGCCGGACAGCTCGAACACCAGGGCGATGCCGATCAGCACCAGGAAGATGCTCAGTTCGGTCGGCAGGCGCCGGCGTTGCTTGGCCGGTGCCAGGGCCGGCTTGTTTTCCAGTATTGCGTTCATCCGCGTCCACCTCGATCTGGGGCAGCGCCTGAGCAGGCGGCCGGCCCGGGTTGAATATCGCGCTCTGGCGCCAGGCCCGAGGCCAGTTGCATCACCCGTTCCTGGGTCGCCTCGCTGCGGTCCAGGGTGCCCATCAGCTGACCTTCATGCATCACCATCACCCGGTCGCTCATGCCCAGCACCTCGGGCAACTCCGAGGAAATCATCAGCACCGCCATGCCTTCGCCGGCGAGCGTGGCGATCAGCCGATAGATCTCGGCCTTGGCCCCCACGTCGATACCACGGGTCGGCTCGTCGAGGATCAGGATCCGCGGCCGAGTCATCAGCCAACGCGCCAACAGGGCTTTCTGCTGATTGCCGCCAGACAGGGTATCGATGCACTGCTCCAGCGACGGCGTCTTGACCCGCAGCTGGCGGCACATGTCCTCGCACAGGGCACGCAAGGCCTTCTGCTTGACGAATCCCGCCCCGGCGTAGCGGTTGAGCACCGCCACTTCCATGTTCTCCAGTACTGACAGGCAGGGAAACAGACCGCTGAGCTTGCGATCCTCGGTCAGCAGCGCCAGGCCCTGGCTGATAGCCACGTGAGGCTCGCCGATGCGCAACACCTGGCCGTCGAGGGTGATCTGCCCGCCATCGGCCGGGGTGATGCCGAACAGGGTCTCGGCCACATTGGTGCGTCCCGAACCCATGAGCCCAGCGATGCCGAGGATCTCGCCGGCATGCAGGTCGAACGACACGCCCTCGAACACGCCTTCCAGGCACAGGTCGCGGACCTGCAGCAGCAATGGGCCGATGGGCTGCTCACGCGTGGGGAACAACTGGCTCAGCTCGCGCCCGACCATCATCGAGATCAGGCTGTCGCCATCCAGGCTCTGGGCCCGTTGCAGGCCGATGTAGGCACCATCGCGAAACACCGCCACCTCATCGGCAATGGCGAACACTTCGTTCATCTTGTGGGTGATATAGATGATGCCCTTACCCTGGGCCTTGAGGTCGGCGATGATCGAGAACAGATGCGCCACTTCCTTGTCGGTAATGGCCGAGGTCGGCTCGTCCATGATCAGCACATCGGAGTCGTAGGACACCGCCTTGGCGATCTCCACCATCTGGCGCTCGGCAATGCTCAACTGGCCCACTTGCTCATGGGGATCCAGCGCGATGCGCAGGCGCTCCAGCAGCGCGCCAGTGGCGCGGTGCATGGCTCGGTGGTCCACCAGGCCCAGCCGGGTGAGCGGCTCGCGGCCGATCCAGATGTTCTCGGCCACGCTCATGTGCGGCATCAGGTTGAGCTCCTGGTGGATCATCGCGATCCCCGCCTCCAGGGCCGCCAGCGGCGAAGCGAAGCTCACCGGCCGGCCCTTGAGGCGTAACTGGCCGGCGTCGGGCTGATAGATCCCGGCGATGATCTTCATCAGGGTCGACTTGCCGGCCCCGTTCTCCCCCATCAGCGCCAGTACCGTGCCAGGCCGCACCCGCAACTGGACCTCGGACAGGGCCACCACCCCGGGAAACCCCTTGCTGACGTTGATCACTTCCAGCAGATAGGGCTCGTCGACAGACGTGGCTGCCAGCGGCAATGGCGATTGATTCGAAACGGACGCACAGGCATTCATGCTCGGCTACTCCGGTCACCAGATGCCGTGGGACACCCGGTGGACTCGATGGGTGAATGAGACGACGGCTACTTGAACTGGGCGACGTTTTCCGGGGTGATCAACCGGTACGGGATCCATACTGCGGCCTCCACCGGCTGCTTGCTGATCATTTTCACAGCCGTCTCCACCGACCCGTCGGCCTGGCCCCTGGCGTCCTGGAACACCGATACCGCCAGTTCGCCACGCTGCACTGCACGCAGTCCGTCAGGCGTGCCATCGACCCCGCCGATCAGCACCTTGCCCTTGTCGACGCCTGCCTGGTTCAGGGCCATGGCGGCGCCGATGGCCATCTCGTCGTTATTGGCCAGCACCGCGTTGAACTCGCGCCCCTGGGTCAGCCAGTCATTGACCAGGGTCATGCCCCGGTCACGCAGCCAGACACCGGTCTGCTCCTGGTCGATGCGAATCCCCGGGTACTTGGCCAGCACCTCCTTGATTCCCTTGGTGCGGTTGGCCGTGGAGTTGTTGGCCAGGTCCCCCAGCAGGATCACCACGCTGCCCTTGCCGCCCATCTTGTCCGCCAGGTACTGCATCTGCAGCCGCCCGGCCTCCAGGTCGTCGGACGCCACGGTGACCACGCCCTTGGGCAGGTTCAGGTCATCGGGCCGACGGTTGACATAGACCAGTGGAATCCCGGCGTTGACCGCCGCCTCGGTGATCTTGCGGGTGGCGGCGGTATCCACCGGATTGACCACAATGGCGTCGACCTTCTGACTGACGAAACTCTCGACCTGGCTCAACTGCCTGACCACGTCGCTGCGGGCGTCCTCGAACTGCAATTGCACGCCCTCGGGCATGGACTTGGCCTTCTGGTCCATCGACTCGCGCAGGTAGGTCAGCCAGGTGTCATCGAACTGCGACATGCTCACGCCAATCCGCACCTGGGCCAGCGCTGCGCCGCTGGACAGCATCAGGGCCAGGGCCAGGGCCAGGGCCAGGGAAACCATTCGGGTCTGGATGTTCATCAACGATTCTCCACGTTGTTGTCGGTTTGCGACTCGGCCGCAGCCGTGCCTCAAGCAGGCGAATACAGGACCGGGGCACCGGGCATGCAACCCAGCAGCGAGCCTTGGTGTTCGACACACAGGCAGCCCAGCAGCGACAACAAGCGGGAGGACCAGGGAATGCGAGGCAACTCGCGATTGGAAGTGGCACCTGCCGGGGACGGCAGTGGCGTGGCAGAGCGGGAGTTCTTCATCGACGGCACCTGTCTTGTTCTTGTTGGTTGGCTGTCCGGCGTTTCAGGCAGAACCTGGAACCCGGCAGCCTCGGTAGTCGGCAACCTGGAAACGACTTTATTGGAAAATATTTTCCATATCAACTTATTTTAGAATTTTACTGCGCAACCGTTGCAGGGCCGCATCCCGGGCCCCTGCCCCAGGATGGTCAACCATAGAATGCCGGGCGCGGCGCCAGTGTCACCGGTACGATGGCCCCGCTCTGCTGGGCCTGGATACAGGCATCGGCGGCCACCGCTGCCGCCAGCCCATCCCAGGCCGAAGGGCCGCCCACCTGCCCGGCGGCCACTGCATCGATGAAAGCCTGCAACTCGACGTCATAGGCGTCGATGAAACGCTCTTTCCAGTCCATGAGGATGGCGCTGGACAAACTGGCCGCGCTGCGCAGCTGCACCTGGGGCGGTTCGGGCAGGCGCGCGATGCCGCTCTCGCCCACCACTTCGCACTGGATGTCGTAGCCGTACTGGCAATTGACGAAGATTTCCACATCGATCCGCGTGCCCCGGGCAGTTTCCAGCAGCACGATCTGCGGGTCGCGCAGTTGGGCATGGGCCTTGCTCGAGGTGCGCGGGAACAGCACCTGCACCGAGACGTAGTCGTCGTCCAGCAACCAGCGCAGCACGTCCAGCTCGTGGATCAGGGTGTCGGTGATGGCCATGTCGGTCTTGTAGTTCGTCCCCACCCGCGGGTTGCGGTGGGCACAGTGCAACATCAGCGGCTCGCCGATGCGGCCGCTGTCGAGCACCGCCTTGAGTGCCTGGTAACCGGCATCGTAGGGACGCATGAACCCCACCTGGACCAGGCGCTTGCCGAAGGCCAGCTCGGCCTCGACGATGCGCCGGCAACCCTCGGCGGTCACGGCCAGGGGCTTTTCGCAGAACACCGGCTTGCCGGCGGCAATGGCCGCCAGCACGAACGCCTCGTGGCTGGGGCCCCAGGACGTGACCAGCACGGCCTGCACCTCGGGAGAGCGGATCAGGGCCTGGCCGTCCGGGTAGACCTCGGCCTGCAGTTGCAGGTCGCTGACCACCCGCGCCGCCTGGTCCAGATCGATGTCGGTCACCGCCACGACCCGGCTGCCCTGCAAGGTCTGGCTGCAACGCCGGATGTGATCCTGGCCGATGGCCCCGGTACCGATAACGCCTAGCTGCAAAGACATGGAAATACTCCTTGGGTTGTTCGCTGCACACAGTTCAATACGCACGGGCCCGGGCCAGCTCTGCGGCAATGGCCCGGGACGCGGCCGCGATCCGTTCGCTGGTGGACACCTCGGCCACCCCCACATGCCACCAGGACTGGTAGCCATGGAGCATGGTCTTGGGCAGCACCTTGATGTCGATCAGGGTCGATACCGTCTGGCTACGGGCATCCGCCAGGGCGGCATGCAACTGCTCGAGGCTGGCCACCCGGTAGGTCTTGCAGCCATAGGCCGCGGCGCTCATGGCGTAGTCCACCGGAATCAGGCCGCCATCGAGCCGGCCACTGGCGGGGTCGCGGTAGCGGAACTCGGTGGCGAAACTGTCCTGGCCCTGGCCCAGCTGCAGGTTGTTGATGCAACCGAAGGCCATGTTGTCCAGCAGCACCAGGTTGATCTTGCGCCGCTCCTGGATCGAGGTGAGCAGCTCCGAATGCAGCATCAGGTAGGAGCCGTCCCCCAGCAGCGCGTACACCTCGCGATCGGGCTCGGCGAGCTTGACCCCCAGGGCGGCGCCGACCTCGTAGCCCATGCACGAATAGCCGTATTCCACGTGATAGGTGTTGAGGCCCCTGCTGAGCCAGCTGCGTTGCAAATCACCGGGCAGGCTGCCGGCGGCGGCGACGATCACCGCGTCTTCGTCCAGCACCTGGTTGAGCACGCCGAGCACCTGGCTCTGGGTCAGGCAGGAGCCGGTCAGCTCGATGAACTCGCGCAGCACCGCCCGGTCCAGGCGGTCGTCGACCTCGGGCACGAAGGCGTCGCCCGAATACTGCACCCCATGCAAGCGCTGCACCTCCGCCGCCAACTGGGTCCTGGCTGCCGCCACCTGCTCGCCCCATCCGGCACGGTAGTCACTGTCGGCCAGGGCCCGGGACAGCCCCGCCAAGCCGCTCCGGGCATCGGCCAGCAGCTGCACGCCATCGAGTTTCAGGGCATCGCCGGGATTGACGTTGAGATTGAGAAACTGCACCTGCGGATGCTGGAACAGCCATTTCGACGAGGTGGTGAAATCGCTGTAGCGCGTCCCCACCCCAATGATCAGGTCCGCCTCCCGCGCCAGCAGGTTGGCGGCCAGGCAACCGGTCTCGCCGATGCCGCCGACATTCAGCGGATGGCTGGAGAGCAAGGCGCTCTTGCCTGCCTGGGTCTCGGCCACGGGAATCGCGAAACGCTCGGCGAAGGCCTGCAGCGCCTCGCCAGCGGCGGAATACTTGACCCCGCCGCCACAGATGATCAGTGGCCGGCGCTTGCCCAGTAGCAGCGCCACGGCATCCGCCAGCATGGCCTCGGTGGCCGGCCGGCGGTCGATGCGGTGGACCCTGCGGGCGAAGAACGCCGCAGGGTAGTCGTAGGCTTCGGCCTGCACGTCCTGGGGCAGTGCCAGCGTCACCGCACCGGTTTCCGCCGGATCGGTCAGCACGCGCATGGCCTGCAGCGCGGCGCTCATCAGTTGCTCCGGGCGGTTGATCCGGTCCCAGTACTTGCTCACGGCCTTGAACGCATCGTTGGTGCTGATGCCCAGGTCATGGAACTGCTCGATCTGCTGCAACACCGGGTCCGGCTGGCGACTGGCGAACACGTCGCCGGGCAACAGCAGCAAGGGAATGCGATTGGCCGTGGCGGTGGCCGCGGCGGTCAGCATGTTCGCCGCGCCCGGGCCCACCGAGGCGGTACAGGCATAGATCTGCCGGCGCAGGCGCTGCTTGGCGAAGCCGATGGCGGCGTGGGCCATGCCTTGTTCATTGCGCCCCTGATGCACCTGCAGGCCGCCCGGGTCCTGCTGCAGGGCCTGGCCAAGGCCCAGCACGTTGCCGTGGCCGAAGATCGTGAAGACCCCGGCGACGAAGCGGCTCTGGACTCCATCCACCTCGACGAACTGGTTGTCCAGGAACTTCACCAGGGCCTGGGCCATGGTCAAACGTAGCGTGTTCATTTCAGCTCCTTGCAAAGAGAGGGAGGCCTGGCGAACTCGAGCAGGCCATGGACGCAAGCGGCAAAGGGCTCACCGATCCAGCAGCCAGCTGTGACGTGGATCGTTATGGAACTGCCAGACCCGTTTCGGCCCGGCCATGACATTCAGGTAGTAGGACTCATAGCCATAAGGCACGGTGACCGGGTGGTAACCCTCGGGCACGACCACCAGGTCATGGTTCTCCACGGCCATGGCCTGGTCGATGCGCCGATCATCGGTGTACACCCGCTGGAACACGAAGCCCTGGGGCGGGTCGACCTGGTGGTAGTAGGTTTCCTCGAGGAAACTCTGGTGCGGCAGGTCGTCGGTGTCGTGCTTGTGCGGCGGATAACTGGAGGAATGCCCCGAGGGCGTGCGCACCTCCACCACCAGCAGCGAATGCGCCGGCTCGCTGGCCGGCAGGATGTCGCAGACATAACGGGTATTGGCGCCCTTGCCACGCACGCTGCGCTGGCACTGCCCTGGCCGGATCAGCCGCGGCGCCAGCCCCGTCGCCGGGCAACCGGGGGCGGCGCAAACGGCCAGTTGCACCTGATCCAGGGCAGTGATCCAGGCCTGGCTGCCCGGCGGCAGGTACACGGCGAAGGGAGCCTGATCCTCGAACACCGATTGCCGCTCGCCAATGGCCTCCCACAGGAACCCGCCATGCCCCGGCGCCTGCCCCTCGACCCGAGCATGCCCGGCCAGCAGCACCAGGCACAATTCGCGCTCACCCGCCTCGACCGGCAGGCTCTCCCCCTGCTCCAGGCGGTAGGCCGCGAACCCCACGTACTGCAAGCGGCCGTCCGCGAGCCGGACCAGGTCCCGGCCCGTGCCCGCCCCCTTGACCAGCAGGCTCATGGGGCGGCCCTCCCGTGCCCGGCGCTGGCCAGCAAGGCGCGCAAGGTGTCGTAGCCCTTCCTGGCATAGACCTCGCTGGGGGCTACCGCCGGGTCCTGCTCGGCCTCCACCACCAGCCAGCCCTGGTAGCCGGCGTCCAGCAGCACCTGCAGCAACGCGGCAAAATCGATATCGCCGTCGCCGGGCACCGTGAAAGTGCCGTTGACGATGCAGTCGGGAAAACTCCACAGCTGGTTGCGCGCCAGTTGCACCACCGGCTTGCGCACGTCCTTGAAGTGCACGTGGCAGACCCGTCCGACATGCCGGCGCAGCACCTCCAGCGGCTCGCCACCGCCCATGTAGCAATGCCCGGCGTCGAACAGCAGGCCCACTTCCGGGCCGCTGCGGCGCATCAACTGGTCGATGTCCTGGGGCGACTCGACATAGGCCCCCATATGGTGGTGATAGGCCAGGCGTACCCCTTGGGACAAAGTGAAGCGGGCCAGTTCGGTGAGCTTGTCGGCGTATTCCTGCCAGGCCTGCTCGGCCTGGAAACGCGGGCGCTCCACCAACGCGACGGGTTGGCCCTGGATCGAGTCGGCGACCTCGCCGTAGACCAGTACCGTGGCGCCATTTTGCGCCAGCAGCTGCACGTGGGAGCCGATGGCCTCGATCTCCTCGGCCACCGAGCGCCGCGCCAGATGGCCGCTGTACCAACCGGACACCAGCGCCAGCCCATAGGGTCGCAGGACATCGGCGACGCCCTGGGCATCCTTGGGAAACTTGCCATTGAGCTCGAACCCTTCGTAACCGATGGCCTGGCCTTCGGCCAGGGCCGTGTCCAGGGGCGTCTCGCCCCCCAGGGCCGGCAGGTCGTCGTTGCTCCAGGAAATCGGGTTGATGCCAATTCGGATCGCGGGCATGGCTGCACCTATTATTGTTGTTCGGATCGCACTCTAAAAAACCGTTTCGCCGCCAGGACCAGGGGCGTTTACGGGCGGGCGCTGCGCCAAGCCTGGATCAACTGGACGAACGTACCCTGGACTTGCTCGATCAGCCGCTGGTCATCGATCTCCCCTGCCAGCCAGGCACGGCTGGGCTCCTGGAAGATCGTGCGACCCACGGCGAACCCTCGGCAAGTGCTGCTGCCGGCGGCCTGGCGAAAGCCTTCGGCCAGGGCCTGGGGCGAGGCGTTGAGGCCCAGCAGGACCACCCCGCGGCAATAGGGATCACGCTCCTGGATCAACTGGTCCAGGCGTTGCCACTGCTCGGCGCTCTGGGCCTCGATCTTCCACCAGGCCGGATAGATGCCCAGGTTGTAGAGGCGCTTGATGGCCCGGTACAGCACCTCGGGATGGGCGCCGGGCAAATCCCTGGGCGGAATCACTTCCAGCAGCAACTCATGGCCGCTGGCCTGGGAGGCCTGGTAGAGCCCCTTGATCTGCGCCTCCTGCTCCAGGCGCAGCAAGGGTTCGTCATCAGGATGGAATTGCACCAGACACTTGATGATCTGTTCCTGGGGCCAGGCGATCAGGTTGCTGCCGATGGCCCGCCCCTGCTCGAACGCCAACGGCCGCGAGCCCTGCAACTCCACCGGTCGCGCCACCCACCAGCCGCGGCCGGTGGCCGCGTTCAAGGCATCCTGGCCGAAGCGCTGGTCCGCCAGCAGGCCGACATCGGCGTCGACCCCCTGGCGTTGCAGGTCGGCCTCGACCCGCTGCACGGCCTCGACGAACAGCAGCTTGAGCTGGCCGATGGCCTCGAGTCCACGACCGCCCTGGCGGGCCAGTTCCACCAACTGCCCACGATGATCGAAGGCGAAGATGAACAACGGCCGCCAGGCCTTGCGCGGCACGCTGACCTGGTGCAGGCGTTGCAGGGTCGCATCCTGGTCTGGACGGGTGATGGGCCGTGGGCTGCCGAACAGGTAATCCAGTTCCGCCCGGGTCGGCATTGCCGGGGCGCAGGCATGGCGCGACACCACCAGGGCGCCGCAGGCATTGGCCAACCGGCAGCAGTGTTGATCGTCCGCCCCTTCGAGCCAGCCACTGAGGAAACCGGCCATGAACGCATCACCCGCCCCCAGCACATTCAGTACCTCGACCTGTACTCCGCGGTGAATGTCCAGGTCGGCAAGGCTGGCGGGAATGGCGCCGTGGATCACCGCGCAGCCCTGGGGGCCGAGCTTGACCACCAGGGTCGCGGCGGTCAGCTCGCGAACCCGGCGCAGGGCCGTCAGCAGTTCTTGATGCCCCCCGGCGATCAGGAATTCCTCCTCGGTGCCGACGATCAGTTCGAAGCGCGGCAAGATGCCTTGCACGTGCTGGCTGACCTGCCGGTCGGCGACGAAACGAGTCTGGCCATCGGCCTTGGCCGCCAGGCCCCAGAGCACCGGCCGATAATCGATGTCCAGCACCCGTCGCACGCCGTGGCGCTCGGCGTAGTCGAGGGCCTGGATGCTGCTGCGGTAGACCTGCTCGCTGGAGAAATGAGTGCCGGTGATCAGCAGCGCCTTGCTCGAGGCGATAAAGGCTTCGTCGATGTCTTCGGCGGCCAGGGCCATGTCGGCGCAGTTTTCGCGGTAGAACACCAGGGGAAAGGTCTCGCGATCCTTGAGCCCCAGCAAGACCAGGGCCGTCAGGCGCTCGGCGTCGACTCGCACAGCGCTGACATCGCAGCCCTCGCGCTGCAGCGACTCGAGCAGGAAACGCCCCATGTGGTCGTCGCCGACCCGGCTCAGCATCGCCGACTTCAGGCCCAGTCGCGCGGTGCCAAAGGCGATGTTGGCGGACGAGCCACCCAGGTACTTGGCAAAACTGCCGACATCTTCCAGGCGGGCCCCCACTTGCTGCGCGTAGAGGTCGACGCCCAGGCGTCCGAGGCAGATCAGATCCAATTGACGCCCACTGGCAAAGCGAGTCTGGCCCATGCTGGCTCCTGTTATTGTTATCAGCCGCTGCCTGGCGCTAGTACGCTCGGCAAGCACTCTTGGTGGAAGGAGACTAGAACGGCTTTCACTGCAATATCAATATTTATTCCAAATTTTTTTACATGGAATATTTTTTCCACTAAAGTGACCTGCATGCCAGGATTTGGGCGTGCATCGTTTCAGCAAGGCGCCGCCACCCCCGACCTGCATGATTTTCCCGACGCCGACCCTGTAGACTGCCCGCACTCCAGCTATTGTCAGGGGCCGATACACGCGGTCGTCCTCACCAGCCCCCGTAAGAAGGATCAACCATGTCCCATACCGATCAGCCGGCCTCGTCCGAGGGCACGCAGGACAGCGACCTTGCCAGCCGCCCGCTCAATGCCGAGCGCCTGCTGCAGCTGATCACCCAGGAATACGAGAGCCTGCCGCGCCAGCTCAAGCGCATCGCCAGCTACATGAGCCAGCAGAGCGAACGGATCATGGTCGACCGCATCAGCGACATTGCCCGCGAATGCGAGGTACATCCTTCGGCCATCGTGCGGTTCTCCCAGCGCTTCGGTTTCAGCGGCTTCAGTGAAATGCAGGCCCTGTTCCGCGAGGCCTACACCCACAAGGCCACACCGGTGCAGAACTACCAGCAGCGCATCCGCAGCCTGATCGCCAACAAGTCACAGAAGGCCAGCAGCGGCGACCTGGCCCGGGACTGCATCGGCGCCACCCTGTCGGGTATCGAACGCCTGGAGCGGGAACTGGACGATACCGCCCTGGACAGTGCCGTGGACCTGGTGGTCAATGCCGACAATATCTATGTGGTCGGGGTGCGTCGCTCCTTCGCCGTCGCCGACTACCTGGTGTACAACCTGCAGCACACCAACAAGCGCATCCACCTGGTGTCGGGCCTGGGCGGCAGCTATCGCGAGCAGATGCGCAGCATCCGCCCCGACGACCTGGTGATCGCCATCAGCTTCACCCCGTACGCCAAGGAAACCCAGCATTGCCTGCGCATTGCCCAGCACCACCAGGCCAAGACCCTGATCATCACCGACAGCACCCTCTCGCCCCTGGCCAAGCGCGCCAATAGCGTGCTTCTGGTCAACGAGGGCAGCTCGTTCGCCTTCCGTTCGCTGAGCGCCACCCTGTGCCTGTGCCAGGCACTGTTCATCGCCGTGGCCTATCGCCTGGAACTGAAGATGGACGAGATTCACGAACAGAGCGGTTTCGACGACTAGCCGCGAGGCGGGCCCCTCACTCGTAGATCTTGCCGCAGTACAGGAACACCGCGAAGCGCTTCCACGGCGAAGCGTCGGCCAGCCCCTGGCTGGCGCCCATGGCACTGGCCTCGGCCCAGGCATGGGCGCTGTCGAGGAAATCCTCGATGCAATCGTTCTGCCAGTCGGTGGCCTGGCGCCGGTCGGCACTCAAGGCCTGGACGAATGCCAGGAAACTGCGCTCATCCACCACGCGTTGCAATGCTTGATCCAGGTCCATGGTTACTCCAGGTTTGAGGGTGCCCGCCAGGCCAGGCCCAGGCGCAGCAGTTCCTTGCGCAGGATCGGCCGCTCCAGGCAGCGCAATCCATTGACGGCGCGGCACTCTAGCAGCCGATCCAGTTGCTGCGCACTGCCCACGCCACCGCTGAGCAAGTAGCTGCGACCCTCGCCGAGGCTGATCAGGTTCAGCAGCCAGTCCTCGCCCCACTGCCCCAGCACCTCTTCGATCAGCGGCCGGCGCTGTTCCAGCAGCTCGGCGGCATTCCATAGCGTCAGCTGGGCGAAGCGTCGCGGCAGGTTGCTGTCGGGCTCAAGTACTTTCAGGTCCTTGAGCAAGGCCTGCTCCAGCTGCGCCTCGATCTGCCGCTGGCACTGCGCGAAGTAGCGGCCGGGCCACTGCCGGTCCAGCCCGGCATGGCGGGCCAGTGCGGCATAGGCCAGGCGGTCGGCCTCGGTACAGATGTCGGCCGTGAAATTCAGGGTGTTGTCGAGGATGCCCGCCGCCAGCAGTTGCGCGCTGTCGCGGCTCATCTGCGCCAGCAGCCCCGAGTCGCGCCAGCGCTCGTAGACCTGGGTGCAGGCGGCGCCGATCCGCCGGATGTCCGCACGCGGACCCAGGCGCTCGTCCCAGAAGGCTTCGAAGCCGGGATGGTGATCGATGACCTCCACCACCCGCGCAAGCTCCACCAGCGGGTCCAGGTGCAGGTGATTGGAAACGTCCACCAGCACGAATACGGCGTCGCTGCCGACAGGTCCGGGCGCCTCCAGCCCCTTGAGGCCCTGGCGCAGTGGCTGCGGGATGCTTTCATTCAGCGGGGCGCTGCTCATGGCCCGGGCCGGCTGGCCGCACAGATTGAGCCACTCGGCGTAGGCGATACAGCCGGCGTAGGCATCCATGTCCAGGTAGGCCGCGCCGGAGGTGACAATGATCATGACGTCCTTGTGGGGTACGAAGGCCCTCGGGCCGGGGTGCCGAGCATGGCGGGCGAATATGACGCAAACATGACAATCAGTGCCCTGCCTCGCGCCGCCCGGCCTCGGCCACCAGCAGCGCCGCCAGGCGCGCGCCGCTGAAGCGGATCTGCGCCAGGCTCAGGGCCGCGTAGCCGATGATCACCGCCGGGCCCTGGCGTACTTGCTGGCAGTGCTCGGCCAGCCCTTGCAGGACGATCCCGGCCGCGGCGGCACGCTGGCGAAAACCGGCCTCGTCAGTGCCTGGCGGCAACCGCAGGAGCACATGCAGGCCGGCCTGCTGCCCGCTGACGCTGTAGCAGCCCGGGGCCTCCCGGGCCAGGATGGCCAGCAGCACGTCACGGCGTTCCTGGTAGGCCTGGCGCGCAGCCCGCAAGTAACGCAGGAAGGCGCCACTGGCGATGTAGTCGGCCAGGGCCAGCTGCTCGATGATCCCCACCGAGCGCCCAGTGCTCTGCAAGGTGGCCAGCAAGCGTCCCCGCAGGACCTCGGGTACCAGCATGAAGCCCACCCGCAGGCCGGCGAACAAGGTCTTGTTGAAGCTGCCGCAGTAGATCACCCGGTCGTCGCGGTCCAGGGACTTGAGCGCCGCCAGGGGCGCGTTCTGGTAGTTGAATTCACTGTCGTAGTCATCCTCCACGACCCAGGCATCGCTGCGCCGCGCCCACTCCAGCAGCGCCAGGCGCCGCGACACCGGCATGGTGATGCCCAGCGGCGCCTGGTGCGCCGGGGTCACGTAGACCATCCGTGCCGCGCCATGCTCATGCAGGCGGTCCACGTCGATGCCCTCCTCCAGCACCGGCACCGGAATCGCCTGTGCCCCGGCCAGGGCGAACAGCTCCCTGGCCGACAGGTAGCCAGGGTCTTCCAGGCAGACCTTGTCACCGGGTCGCAGCAGGCTGCGAGCCAGCAGGTCGAGACCATGGCGAATGCCGGTGGTGACCATCACCTGGCCCGGTTCACAGGCGATACCGCGATGCTGCCCCAGGTATTCGGCGATCTGCTGGCGCAACTGCGGCAGGCCAGCGGGGTCGTGGTCGCACAGCAGCTGTGCCGGGGCGCCGGCCAAGGCCCGGGTCAGGGAACGGGTCCAGCGCGCCAGGGGAAACAGCGCCGGGTCGGCCAGCCGCGCGACAAAGGGCTGGCCGGCTCGCACCCCCTGGGGTTGCGGCCGTGGGCCGGGCTCTTCAAGGGTGGGCCGCGCGGGAGCCGGCGCACTCAGGTAGAGGTCGGGCACCACCGCGCAGACCCGGGTCCCGGAGCCGGAGACCCGGCTGACGTACCCCTCGCTGCGCAAGCGGTCGAATACCACCTCCAGGGTGCCCCGGGACATCCCCCAGCGCTGGGCCAGGGTCCGGGTCGAGGGCAGGCGGCAACCGGCAGGCAGGCGCTTTTCCAGGATCGCCTGGCGCAAGGCGCCATAGGCGCTGTCCTGTTTGCCCAGGCCATCGCCAAGGGCTGGGGGCAGCGGCAGGTCCAGGGGTACGGGGTGTTTGCCACGGCTCATAGCGGTCCACTCGAGATGACGGTAAATGGCACTGCGCATTAAACCATAAAGACTTTAACGTCCCGGCCATGCCTGACCTGCGAGCCGATCATGAAACCGACCACCGACACCCCATCCCTCTCTTCTGCTGCCCCCCAAGACCTGGCCCCCTGGCTGTGGACCCTGTTGTTGCTGATCGTGGTCTGCCTGCCACGGATCAGCATCGACCTGTACCTGCCCGCTCTGCCGGCCATGGCCGATGAACTGGGCGCCACCGATGCCCAATTGCAGCTGACCCTGAGCCTGTACATGCTGGGCTACGCGCTGTCGATGTTGCTGGGAGGACCGCTCTGCGACCGTTTTGGCCGGCGCCCGGTACTGCTCTGGGGCATGGCGCTGTATCTGCTGGCCAGCCTGGCCTGCCTGTTCGCCAGCCGGGTCGAGGTGCTGATGGGCGCACGCCTGCTGCAAGCGCTGGGGGGATGCTGCGGCACCCTGGTGGGCCGGGTCATGGTCCGCGACCGCTGCCCACCGGCGCAGCAGGCGCGGCTGCTGGGCCTGCTGTCCATGGGCATCGCCTTGTCGCCCATGATCGCCCCGCTGCTGGGCAGCCTGCTGGAACAATGGCTGGGCTGGCGCGGCCTGTTCCTGTGCCTGAGCCTGGTAGCAGCCGCGATGTGGCTGCTGATGCTCGCCAGGCTGGCCGAAACCCGCGTGCCACAAGCGCCCGGATGCACGCCGCAAAGCCTGCCACGGCTGTACCTGGGCTTGTTGCGTACGCCCTACTTCATGCGTTACTCCCTGGCCATCGGCTGCCTGTACTGCACCTACTTCCCTTTTATCCTGCAATCGCCGGCCCTGCTCCAGCGCAGCCTGGGCCTGTCCTCGGGCAGCTATGCCCTGGTGTTCGCCGCCACCGTGGCCGGTTACCTGCTGGGCTCGCGGCTGTTCCAGCAGCTGGCACCCAGGCACGGCGCAGACCGCCTGATCGCCCGGGCCACGTTGCTGAACCTGATCGCTGCAGGCCTGCTGCTGGTCGCCCGCGGCCTGTGGCCCGACAGCCTGCTGGCGATCGTATTGCCGATGCTGGCGATCATGCTGTCGGTGGGCCTGGCGATTCCCGCCTGCCAACTGGCGGTCCTGCAACCCTACGCCGCCATGGCGGGCAGTGCCTCGGGGCTGTTCTTCTTTATCCAGATGGTCATGAGCGCCCTCTGCGGCCTGCTGGCCAACGCCCTGGTCGACAGTGCTGCCGGCTCCTTGCAAGCCCTGACCGGCCTGTTCAGCCTGGCCCTGGGTCTGACCTGGTACGCCCTGCGCCCCAAGCCATAGATTGCCGCCGCGAAGCCGATCACCCCTGCGACGCCTCGACATGCTGTGCTGGCAATTGCGCGGTGAAGCGGGCGATACGCCGACAGGCATCGGCCAGGTGCTGGCAGTCCAGCACCAGGGCGATCCGCACATGCCCGACGACGCTGGGGCCGAAGGCGTCCCCGGCCAGCACCGACACGCCATGGCCCTCTAGCAGGCCATCGGCATAGGCCTGGGCACCCAGGCCGGTCTTGCGGATGTCGACCATGACGAACATCCCGCCATCGGGTCGTACCGGCTGCAACCCGGGACACTGCTCCAGCATCGAGCACGCCAGGTCCCGGCGCCGCCGGTACTCCTCGCGCATCGACACCAGTTCCGGCAAGTCGCTGGACAGCGCCACCACGGCGGCGTTCTGGATGAAGTCCGGCAGGCCATAGAGCATGCACAGGGCCAGGTTCCCCAGGTGCCCGGCCAGCACCGTGGGGGCAATCACCCAGCCGATCCGCCAGCCGCTCATGGCATGGGACTTGGACAGGCTGTTGATGGTCGCGGTGCGCTCGCCCATGCGCGGCAGGCTCGCCGGGCTCAGGTGCTGCCCTTCGTACAGCAGGTCGCTGTAGACCTCATCGGAAATCAGCCACAGGTCATGCTCCAGGCACAACCGCGCCAGGGCCTGCCAGTCATCGAGGGACAAGCTCGCGCCGGATGGGTTGTTCGGACTGTTGAGCAGCATGGCCCGGGTACGCGGGCCGATTCGGGCCGCGACATCCAGCGGATCGACGCAGAAGCCGCGCTCGGCCCGCACCGGCACCGGCACCACCGTCGCGCCGCAAGCGCCGATCACCCCTTCGTAGGTGACGTACATCGGCTCGGCCACCAGCACTTCGTCACCGGGGCCCAACAGGCACTGGGCCACCGAGAACACCGCGCACTGCGCGCCCGGCAGCACCACCACGTGCTCGGCATCCACCACCTGGCCGCTGCGCTGGTGATGGCAGCGGGCAATGCAACTGCGCAGCGCCAGGTTGCCGCGCACTTCCGAATAATGGGTATCGCCGGCCAGCAGGCTGTCGATGGCCGCCTGGACCACCGGCCCCGGGGTATCGAAATCCGGATCGCCCACGGTCAGCAGCAGCACATCACGCCCTTGATCGCGCAGGGCCAGGGCCCGGTAGTGGATGTTCCAGGCCGCGGAGCCTTCGCCGGCAATCCGTTGGGTCAGGGCTGAGTAGCGCATGGCTTTCTCCTTGAAAGACGCCTCAGCCCAAACCCTAGGTGCTGCAACCCTACTCGTCGAGCGCCGTACGCCGGCGCCGACCAGTCAGATGACGAAGCGCGCGACCATCGCGTTCAGATCCACCGCCAGGCGCGACAGCTCATGGCTGGCCGCGCTGGTCTGGTTGGCCCCGGCCGCCGACTGGGTAGCCAGGTCGCGAATGTTCACCAGGTTGCGGTCCACCTCGCGGGACACCTGCGCCTGCTCTTCCGAAGCGCTGGCGATCACCAGGTTGCGCTCATTGATCTGGTTGATCGATTCGGCGATCTGCTCCAGGGCTTCGCCGGCGGCACGGGCCAGTTCCAGGGTGCTCTGGGTGCGCTGGTTGCTCTGTTGCATGGACTCCACGGCCTGGCCGGTGCCGTTCTGGATGCCGGCGACCATCTTCTCGATCTCCTGGGTCGACTGGGCGGTACGGTGGGCCAGGGCCCGCACTTCATCGGCCACCACCGCGAACCCGCGTCCGGCTTCACCCGCCCGGGCCGCCTCGATGGCCGCGTTGAGCGCCAGCAGGTTGGTCTGCTCGGCAATGGCACGGATCACGTCCAGCACCTGGCCGATGTCCCGGCCCTGGGTCGCCAGGCCCTCGATCATCACCGAGGTGTTCTGCACGTCGTGGGCCATGGTCTGGATCGCATCGACGGTCTGTACCACGCGGTCGCGGCCATTGCGGGCGGCCTGGGTCGACTGCTGCGAAGCCTCGGACGTGGACACGGCGTTGCGGGCCACCTCCTCCACGGCAGCGGTCATTTCGTTGACGGCGGTAGCGGCCTGCTCGATCTCGGTGTTCTGCTGCTGTACCCCACGGGAGGCCTCTTCGGTCACCGCGCTGAGCTCCTCCGATGCCGAGGCCAGCTGGGTCGCCGAGCCGGCGATCTGCTCGATGGTCCGGCGCAGGCTGGCCTGCATCTCGGCCAGGGCCCGCAACAGGCGCGCCGGTTCGTCCTTGCCATCGACCTCGATGGTCTGGCGCAGGTTGCCGCCGGCAATCACCTCGGCCGCATTCAATGCCCGGGTCAGCGGACTGACGATGCTGCGGGTCAGCAACAGCGCCAGGATGATGGTCAGCGCCGCGGCAATCAGCGCGACGATGACGATCCCGGTGATCGCACTGTTGTAGTGCTCGCCAGCCGCCTTGGACGCGGCGGTGGCATCGGCACTGTTGATGGCGATCAGCTGGTTCAGCTGTTCGCCCATCTGGTCGGTGCCTTCCTTGATCCGGGTATTGATCAACTGGCGCATCTCATCGAGCTTGTCCTGGCGCGACAACTCGAGCATTTCCTTCTGGGCCTGCAGGTAATTATCCAGGGTGCCGGAGAAGGTCTTGTACAGCGCGGCCTCCTGCGGGCCCGCCGGCAGCGCCGCGTAGCTGGCCTGCGCCTGGCGCACCTTGTCCACCAACGCCCCAATGCGGGTCTGGGCCTCGGCCAGGCCCGCCGGCTCGCGATTGACCAGCACGCGGAACGACAGGATCCGCAGGCGCAGCACGTTCTCCGTGAGGTTGCCCAGGTAGCCGACGCTGGGCAGTTGGTTGCTTTCCATGTCGATGGAAGCTTCACGGATGATCGACATGCGATTGACCGCAAACACCCCCAGCACGACGACCAGCAAGGCAATGAAGGCAAAACCGAGGAAAGCTCGAGGGGCGATATTCAGGTTACGCAGGGTCATAGGGCGACTCTCGCAGGAGAACATGACGATGAGCATCCATGCCATTGAATCGCCGGCGCATCAGAGGGGCGCCAGCGTGGCACCACGATCCTTGGTGCCTGTCCTGGATATCGGCCGACGTTGCGCTTTCATCTGGCTGATTCGCAAAAAAAAACCCGAAAAACCCCACGGATTCGGGCCTCGAACACCACAACGCGAAGTGAATCGATAAAGCACGCCTGCTGCCCTCTACAAGACGGCACCGAGGTGGCCTGTGGAAAGTGCAAGCCAATCGCCGAAAAAGCCATTTCTCCCCTGCCCGTCGCTGCCCATCATGATCCCGGTCAATAAAAACAACGCCGAGACTGGATATGAAACCCGAAGACTTTCGTGCCTCCTCCCACCGCCCGCTGACCGGCGCCGAATACCTGGCCAGCCTGCGCGACGACCGTGAAATCTACATCTATGGCGACCGGGTCAAGGACGTCACCACCCACCCGGCCTTTCGCAACTCTGCCGCCTCCATGGCCCGCCTGTACGACGCCCTGCACGACCCGGCGACCCACGAGCAGCTGTGCTGGGCCACCGACACCGGCAACGGCGGCTACACCCACAAGTTCTTTCGTTCGGCCAAGAGCCCGGACGAGCTGCGCCAGCAACGCGATGCCATCGCCGACTGGTCGCGCCTGACCTACGGCTGGATGGGCCGCAGCCCCGACTACAAGGCTGCCTTCGGCAGCGTCCTGGGAGCCAACGCCGAGTTCTACGGGCCCTTCGCCGACAACGCCCGGACCTGGTACAAGCGCATCCAGGAGGCCTGCCTCTACCTCAACCACGCCATCGTCAACCCGCCCATCGACCGCGACAAACCGGTGGACCAGGTCAAGGATGTGTTCATCTCGGTGGACGAGGAAGTCGAGGGCGGGATCATCGTCAGCGGCGCCAAGGTGGTGGCCACCAACTCGGCGCTGACCCACTACAACTTCGTCGGCCAGGGTTCGGCGCAGCTGCTGGGGGACAACACCGATTTCGCCCTGATGTTCATCGCGCCGATGAACACCCGGGGCATGAAGCTGATCTGCCGGCCCTCCTACGAACTGCAGGCCGGCATGACCGGTTCGCCCTTCGACTACCCGCTGTCCAGCCGCTTCGACGAGAACGACGCGATCCTGATCATGGACAAGGTGTTCATCCCCTGGGAGAACGTGCTGATCTACCGCGACTTCGAGCGCTGCCGCCAGTGGTTCCCCCAGGGCGGGTTCGGCCGGCTGTTCCCGATGCAGGGCTGCACCCGCCTGGCGGTCAAGCTGGACTTCATCAGCGGCCTGCTGGTCAAGGCCCTGCAGTGCACCGGTTCCCTGGAGTTTCGCGGGGTCCAGGCCCAGGTGGGCGAAGTGGTGGCCTGGCGCAACCTGTTCTGGTCCCTCACCGATGCCATGCACGGCAACGCCAGCGAATGGCTGAACGGCGCCTACCTGCCCAGCGCCCAGGCGTTGCAGGCCTATCGGGTGCTGGCGCCCCAGGCCTATACCGAGATCAAGAAGATCATCGAGCAAGTGGTGGCCAGCGGCCTGATCTACCTGCCTTCCGGCTCCCGCGACCTCAAGGACCCGCTGCTCAACCAGTACCTGGGCACCTATTGCCGAGGCTCGGGGGGCATGGGCCACGAGGAGCGGATCAAGATCCTCAAGCTGTTGTGGGATGCCATCGGCACCGAATTCGGCGGCCGCCATGAGCTGTACGAGATCAACTACGCCGGCAGCCAGGACGAGATCCGCATGCAGTGCCTGCGCCACGCCCAGGCCAGTGGTTCGATGCAGGCCATGACCGCCCTGGTGGACAAGTGCCTGAGCGACTACGACCTCGACGGCTGGACCGTGCCGCACCTGGCCAACCCCGACGACATCAACATGCTCGATCGCATCCGCCAATAGCCCTGCATGGCGAGGGGCCTGCTCCCTCGCCACCGGTCATGCCTTCGGAGAACGCCCATGTCCGTACTCGATCCCAAGCAACTTGCCTTTCGCAATGCCATGGCGCACATGACCGCAGCGGTCAACGTCATCACCAGCAACGGCCCGGCCGGGCGCTGCGGCATCACCGCCACCGCCGTGTGCTCGATCACCGACAGCCCGCCGACGCTGATGGTCTGCGTCAACCGCAACAGCGCCCTGAACCCGGTGTTCAAGGGCAATGGCCGGCTGTGCGTGAACATCCTCAGCGGCGAACACGAGGAACTGGCCCGGCACTTCGCCGGCATGACCGGCGTGGCCATGGACCAGCGCTTCGGCCTGCACCCCTGGCGCGACGGCCTGCAAGCCCTGCCGGTACTGGAAAGTGCCCTGGCCAGCCTGCAGGGGCGGATCACCGAGGTCCAGGAGATCGGCACCCACTCGCTGATGCTGGTGGAGCTCGACGAGATCAGCGTGCAGGAGCGCGGCGATTCGCTGGTGTACTTCAGCCGCAGCTTCCACCGCCTGCCCCGGCCCTGCCAGGCTGCCTGACCCCCGCCTCCCGGCCCGGACCCCGCGCCACCTCCTGCATCTGTAGGATGGCGGCCAGCGGTCCGGGCGCCGATACTCGACCCAGGCCCTGCCCACGCCTACCCGGGCGTACCGGCCGTTCATCCTTCAGTGACGAAAACAATAACAACGTCGCCCCGAGGTACAACGCCATGAGTCGATCCCAAGCCCCTTCGTCGGGCCGCCTGCAAGCCTTCAGCGAGCTGGTCCTGGCCTTGCAGCAACTGGCCCAGAACAAGGACATCGAGCACCTGCACCCGCATGCCCTGGCCCGCATCGCCCGGTTGCTGCCCTTCGACAGTGCCTGGTGGGGGCGTTCGGCCCTGGTGGACGGCATACCGGACGAGCACAGCTGCTACCTGTACCGCCTGCCCCCCAGCTACCTGCCGGACTGGCAATCGATCCGCCACGTCGATGTCACGGTGCGCCGGGTCCACCAGGTCCCGGGGCGGGCGGTGATCGTCGACATGGCCGACCCGGACAATGGCGCCGGCCTCAACTGGCTGGGGCGCCTGTACAACATCGGCGAGCTGTTGTGCGTGGTGCACACCGATCCCCATACCCACCTGAGCAGCCACCTGGCCCTGTACCGCCAGCCCGGCGCGCCGCGCTTCAACGACGACGACCGCGAGCTGCTGGACAACCTGATGCTGCACCTGGTGGCAGCGGTCTCGGCCAACCAGATCCGCACCCTGGTCGCCACTCGCGAGCAGCTCACCCGACCGCGCAACCTGGCCCTGGCCGTGTGCGATCGACGGGGTGTGCTGCAATGCGCCGAAAGCGGCTTCGTCGAACTGCTGCTCAACCAATGGCCGCACTGGAACGGCCCGCAACTGCCGCAGCCGCTGGAGCTGGGTGGCTACGAAGGCAAATGCCTGCAGGTGGAATCCACGGCGGTGGGCGACCTGTTCCTGCTGGCCGCCCGCAGCCGCACCCTGCTGCCCCAGCTCAGTCCCCGGGAAAACGAAGTCGCCCAGGGTTTCGGCGACGGCAAGACCTACAAGGAAGTGGCGCGCGAGCTGGGCATGTCGCCCAACACCGTGCGCCATCACATCCGCGCCATCTACAGCAAGCTCGGGGTCAAGGACAAGGCCCGCATCGCCCAGTTGCTGCACGCCCCGCCCGACTGACAACCAACACCCTCTGCCGTTGCAACTCGCGCTGTCGCCTTTGACGGCCCCGGGCAGCCTTTGCCCTTTTCCAAGCCACTGCCGTGTGCCGGCGAGCACTTCGCCGAACAACAATTCCAACAAGAGACGCACCGCTCATGACCCGCAATCTCACCCGTACCACCCTGGCCCTGGCCAGCGCCCTGGCCAGCCTGGCGTCCCAGGCCGCGGACCTCAACGCCCGGGACTTCTTCGGCGCCCCGGTGGGCACCAGCCTCGGCGTGCTGTACCTGCCCGCCACCCGCGCCGACAGTTTCCACGGCCCGGCCGACACCACCGGCAAGGCCGACCTGCGGGTCAATGCCATGGCCTACCGCCAGGTGTTCTTCAGCGACCTGTGCGCAACCCTCTGCACCCCGCAGTTCATCGTGCCCTTCGTCGACACCGAGGCACACCTGCCCGGCGCCGCGCACCACAGCCAGGAGAGCGGGTTCGGCGACCCGCAGGTGGGCGGCACGCTGTTCTTCATCAACCAACCGCAAAGTCGCACCTACAGCGGCTTGCTGACCCTGATCACGCTGCCGGTAGGCGAGTACCACAGCCGCGATCCGGGAGTGTCGCCAGGGGCCAATCGCTGGGGCGCCACCTTCGTCTACAACTACACCCAGGGCCTGGGCGAGAAGTGGGTCCTGGAGGCCAATCTCGAGGCCCAGTTCTACGGCACCAACAACGACTACCTGGGCAGCGACCTCAAGCAAGACCCGCTGTACCGCCTGCAAGCCTTCGCCTCCTACGACTTCACTCCCAGCACCTTTGGCGCCCTGCGGCTGATTCACGCCGACGGCGGCGAACTGCGCATCGACGACCGGCGCATCGACGACACCCACCGACGCTACACCCAGGCCGGTTTCGAGCTCGGCCACTGGCTGGACTCGCGCAACCAGCTGATGTTCAGCCTGTCGCGCAATGTCGCCACCGACAACGGTTTCGCCGGCACCGACGCGCTGTTGCGCCTGGTCCATGTGTTCTGACCCCCTTGCCACAGGAAACCTGTCCATGAACACCCGCACCCCTGCCCTGAGCGACACCGCCCTCTTGGCCCACCAGCCCCTGGGGCGACTGGCGGCCATCGTCCTGTTCGCCGCCATCACGCCTGCGGTACTGCTGATGGCCCCGGCCATCGCCGCGCAGCTGGCCAGCCAATGGCAGCTGAGCCCGAGCCAGATCGGCGACCTGTTCAGCACCGAACTGGGCGCCATGAGCCTGGCCACCTTGCCCGCCATCTGGTGGCTCAAGCACCTGGACTGGCGCCGCACGGCCCTGTGCAGCGCCCTGCTGTTCATCGGCGCCAACCTGCTGTCGATGCAGGTCCACGACTATTCACTGCTGCTGGTGGCGCGCTTTTGCAGCGCCCTGGCGGGTGGCTCGCTGATGATCATCTGCCTGGCCAGTGCCGCTGCCAGCCCCAACCCCAGTCGTGCCTACGGTTTCTGGGTGATGGGCCAACTGGTACTGGGCGCCGTTGGCCTGAGCCTGCTGCCGCCGCTGTTCGAGCATTTCGGCCTGGGCGCCTGCTACCTGATCCTGGCGCTGCTGATGGTGGGCTGCCTGCCCCTGGCGCGCTGCTTTCCCGCCGGCGCCGAACCGCCGCTGGAGGCCGCCACGCCCACCCCGCCGATCTCCTGGCTCAAGGCCGGCCTGGGCATCCTCGGCATCCTGACCTTCTACATCAGCCTGAGCGGAGTCTGGACGTTCATCGGCGCCATCGGCAGCCAGGCCGGGCTTTCAGCCCAGGCCAGCGGCGACATCCTGGCCATCGCCACCTTGATGGGCATCATCGGCGCCCTGTGCGCCACCCTGTTCGGTGATCGCCTGCCCGGTAGCCGCCTGCTGTGGCTGGGCTATGGCCTGATGGCCGGCTCGGTGCTGTTGCTGTACGGGCAACCGCAACTGGCACGCTTCGCCCTGGCGGCGCTGGTATTCAAGTTCACCTGGACCTTCATCCTGCCGCTGGTCCTGGCGCGCATGGCGCAGATGGATCGCAGCGGGCGGCTGATGAATGCCTCCAACCTGGTGATCAGCGTTGGCCTGGCCATCGGCCCCGCCCTGGCCGGGCGCCTGATCGAAAGCAGCGGCGGCTTCCAGGGCCTGCTGCTGGCCGGCGCCACCTTCACCCTGCTGTCCCTGGCCCTGGTCCTGGGCTGCCGACCGACCCGCTCGTAACCGTTTTCTTGAACGATGGATGTCACCATGACCTGCAAAACCGCGTTTTTCTTCGATGAACTGTGCCTGTGGCACAGCGCCAGCCCCCACAGCCTGACCCTGCCGGTAGGCGGTTGGGTGCAGCCACCGGCCGCGGCCGGGCATGCCGAGTCGCCGGAAACCAAGCGCCGGCTGAAAAGCCTGATGGATGTCAGCGGGCTGACCCGGCAACTGCAACTGCGCAGCGCCGAACCGGCCAGCGACCAGGACCTGCTGCGGGTCCACGGCGCCGCCTACCTGGAGCGCTTCAAGGCCCTGAGCGATGCCGGCGGCGGCGACCTGGGCGACCAGGCGCCGGTGGGGCCCGGCAGTTATGAAATCGCCAAGTTGTCCGCCGGGCTGGCCATCGCCGCGGTGGATGCGGTGCTCAGCGGCGAGGCCGACAACGCCTACGCCCTGTCCCGGCCACCGGGGCACCACTGCCTGGCCGACCAGGCCATGGGGTTCTGCTTCCTGGCCAACATCGCCATCGCCATCGAGGTCGCCAAGGCCCGCCACGGCCTGGGCAAGGTAGCGGTGGTCGACTGGGACGTGCACCACGGCAATGGCACCCAGGCGATCTTCGAGGAACGGGCCGATGTACTGACCCTGTCCCTGCACCAGGACGGCTGCTTCCCGCCCAGTTATGGCGGTGATCAGGACCGTGGGCGCGGCCCGGGCCTGGGCTACAACATCAACATCCCCCTGCTGCCCGGCGGCGGCCACGATGCCTACCTGCAGGCCATGCAGCGCATCGTGGTGCCGGCGCTGGAGCGCTTCGGGCCACAGTTGATCATCGTCGCCTGCGGCTACGACGCCAACGCCGTGGACCCGCTAGCGCGGATGCTGCTGCACAGCGAGTCGTTTCGCGAAATGACCCAGTGCCTGCGCGATACCGCCGAACGCCTGTGCGGCGGGCGCCTGGTGCTGGTGCACGAGGGCGGTTACTCGGAAGCCTATGTGCCGTTCTGCGGCCTGGCCACCCTGGAGGCATTGTCGGGGATTCGCACCGAGGTCACCGACCCGATGCTGGAGTTCGTGCGCCTGCAACAACCCAAGGAACCGGCCCTGGCCCTGCAACGCCAGTTGCTGGACCAGCAGGCCCGGGCACTGCAGACCGCCGCCGGCTGAATCGCTCGGCGGCCCGGCCCCTCAGGCGTCCGAGGGGCCGTAGCGCCTAGCTTCGCTGGCCGTGCGCTGGTAGCGCGCCTTGAAGGCCCGGGCAAAGTGGGCCTGGCTGGCAAAGCCATGACGATAGGCGATCTCGCTGATATCCAGGCCTGCCCCCTGGGGGCTGCACAACAGTTGGTGGGCCTGCTGCAGGCGTTTCTCCAGGATGAAGCGGCTGGGCACCTGGTCTTCCAGGGCGAACAGCCGGGCCAGGTGACGCACGGAAACACCGGTCTGCGCCGCTACCCGCTCGCAACTCAGTTGCGGGTCGGCCAGGTGCTCCTGAATGTACTGCTTGGCCGCCAACAGGTAGGAAGCGCTCAAAGCATTGATCGGCCGCTGCTCCACCTGCCCGGCGATCAGGCTGGCCAGCAACTCGAAGGCCTGTTCCTGGTAGTCCTCGGCCTGGCCGCACAAGGGCTGCTGGAAGAACCCCCGGGTACGCTCGGCCAGGGTCCGCAACAGCAGGCGCTGGGCGCCGCCCTCCACGCCGATCTTCAATGGCTGGTCGAAACGGCGCAGGCAGCGCCGGGCGAACTGTTCCTGGGAAATGTCGAAGATGAACTGGCGCATGGCCCCGGAGAAACCGAACAGGTAGGGCTTGTCGGTGCGATAGACCATCAGCTCCCCCGGCGCCAGCACCTGGCAGGCACCGCCCTGGTAGAAGAACGAGCCGCTGCCGGTGACCAGGGAGACGAAGATCGATTCCTTGGGCACCCCGCGGATCATCGAGCTGTCACGCTCCACCACATGTTCGTTGCCGACGATGCGGGCCAGGCGCATGGCGCTCAATTGCAGGTTGTCCTGGCGGGCGGTGAAGCCGCTCTCGGCGTAGGAGTTGCACTTGAGCCCCACCAGGGTGCTGGCGTTGTAGTCCTCCCAGAACGCCAGGCGCAGGTCCTGGTCGACGGCCTGGGTGCTGGCGTGGCGGGTTTCGAGCAAGGCGCATGGAGACATTGTTGTTCTTCTCATGGCGGCGAGATGTTCCCTGGACGGCAAGGCTCCGCCCAGGCACCGCACGCCACGAAACTCGCGGCTTGCGGGCATTCATTAACATCTGAAGCATCTGCCCTGTCAACTGCCTCCGCCCACCGGACGTGGCCCGGGCGCAACCGTCCGAAATCGACAACAAAGCGGTCCGATACGGACAAACCGCCCTCCCTGCGCAGGCCTAGAGTCGTGCTGTCAGCCCCGCTGTCGCTGTCGCTGCCTCAGCGACACCACCATCACAAGAGAGCCCGAGCATGCCTGAAGCCGCCACCCGAGAGTTCTGGAAAGACCTGCTGCCCATCGCCAACTGCTTCAAGCCCGACGCCAAGCCCGAGGTCTACCTGCCCAACGCCGCCAGCGACGACCTGAGCCTGTACGTGCCCTTCACCGAGACCGTGTCCTCGCGGCCGCTGTGGATCTCCCCCAGCGAGAACCGCTGGTGCGACATCCTCATGGCCCGCAGCGCCGGGCTGGTCAATCGCCACTACCACCCCCACGAAGTCTTCGCCTACACGCTGTCCGGCAAGTGGGGCTACCTGGAACACGACTGGACGGCCACCGCCGGCGACTTCGTCTACGAGACCCCGGGCGAGGGTCACACCCTGGTGGCCTACGAACATGAGCAGCCGATGCGCGTGTTCTTCATCGTCAAGGGCCCGCTGATCTGGCTCGACGAACAGGGCGAGCCCGACGGTTACTTCGACGTGCATTCCTACATCGCCCTGTGCCGCGCGCACTACGAAAAGATCGGCCTGGGCGCGGCCCATATCGACACCCTGTTTCGCTGATCCCTGTCCCGACCTGCGTGCGGAGAATCCTAATGGCTTATAAAAACAACAAGGCCAGCTACGAGAACACTTTGCTGGGGGTGCTGTTCCTGACCTTCGGTTTCGTGTTTTTCGACCGCCTGGCGCTGTCCTTCCTGTTCCCTTTCATGGCCGACGAGTTGCAACTGAGCAATCGCCACCTGGGCCTGCTGTCGTCGGTGCTGGCCCTGGCCTGGGCGGTTTCCGGGGCGCTGGTGGGGGCCTGGTCCGACCGGCGCGGGCGGCGCAAGCCGCTTTTGATCGTCGCGGTGCTGCTGTTCTCGCTGTGCTCGGCGCTGTCGGGGCTGGTCACCGGTTTTCTCAGCCTGCTGCTGTTTCGCGCCATCATGGGGCTGGCCGAAGGGCCGATCCTGCCGCTGTCGCAATCGCTGATGGTAGAAGCTTCCTCGCCCCACCGCCGGGGCCTGAACATGGGCCTGCTGCAAGGCTCGGCCGCCGGCCTGCTGGGTGCGGTGATCGGTCCGCCGGTGCTGGTGGCCCTGGCCGAGGCCTACGGCTGGCGCCATGCGTTCATCATCTCGCTGGTGCCCGGCTTGCTGATCGCCCTGCTGATCTGGCGCTACGTCCAGCCGGATGCGCCCAGCCGCACAACACCTGCACCGGGCCCGAGCGGCAACGGCGTCAGTCGGCTGGCGTTGCTCAAGAGCCGCAACATCCTGCTGTGCACCTTGATCAGTTGTTTCTTCCTGACCTGGTTCATCGTGCTGATTTCCTTCACCCCGACCTTCCTGGTCAAGGTCCGCGGCTACAGTCCGGCCAGCATGGGCACGGTGATGAGCTGCCTGGGCGGCGCCTGGGTGCTGTGGGGCTTCGGCGTACCGGCCATTTCCGACCGCATCGGCCGGCGCCCGACCCTGGTGCTGTTCTCGCTGGTCTCGGCCTGTTGTCCGCTGGCCCTGCTGTTCGCGCCCACGCCGTGGATGCTCGGGGTGCTGATGCTGCTGACCTACACCGGGCTGGGCTGCTTCACCCTGTTCATGGCCACCATTCCGGCGGAAACGGTGCCACGAGAAGTCATGGCCACCGCCCTGGGCCTGATCATGGGCATCGGCGAGCTGGTGGGTGGATTCGTCGCCCCGACCCTCGCCGGTTTCGCCGCCGACCGCTTCGGTTTGTCGATCGTCATGTGGATGTCCTGCGCCGGCGCCGTACTGGCCGCCGCATTGGCGCTGCTGCTCAAGGAAACCGCGCCAGCGGTGCTGGCCCGGCGCCAGACCACCATGGCCCCGCAACCGTCCCTGCAAGGAGAACGACCATGAACGCACTGCGTTGGCATGCCGCCCGCGACCTGCGCCTGAGCCAGGTACAGACCCGCAAGCCCGGCCTCGGCGAGGTGCTGCTGCAGGTCGCCTATTGCGGCATCTGCGGCAGTGACCTGCACGAATACGCCGACGGCCCGCACTCCATCCCCCAGCAGCAGGCGCATCCGCTGTCCGGTTGCCGGGCACCATTGACCCTGGGCCACGAGTTTTGCGGCCAGGTACTGGCCCTGGGCCCCGGGGTCGATCCCGGGTTGCTGGGGCAGCGGGTAGCCGTGGAGCCGGAATACCGTTGCGGCCAGTGCCGGTATTGCCAGGAGGGCCAGTACAACCTCTGTGACTCCATGGGCTTCATCGGCCTGATGGGCGACGGCGGTTTTGCCGAACAGGCGCTGGTGCCCGCCTACATGCTGCACCGGCTGCCCGATAGCGTCGGCTTCCGCCAGGCGGCGTTGCTGGAGCCGGCGGCCGTGGCCTGCCACGCCTTGAACCAGAGCAGCCTGCAACCTGGCGCCAGCTGCGCGGTGTTCGGCCTGGGGCCGATCGGCCTGCTGCTGGTACTGCTGGCCCGGCTCCGGGGGGTGGAGCGCATCTACGCCGTGGACCTGGACCCCGCACGCCGGCAACTGGCCCTGGAGCTGGGGGCCACCCAAGCCCTGGATGGCGCCGCACCCGACCTGCGCCAGCGCCTGCGGCAACTGAGCGACGGCGGGCTGGACAGCATCTTCGAAGCGGCCGGTAGCCAGCAGACCCTGGACCATGCCCTGCACAGCCTGCGCAAGGGCGGCGAAGTGGTGCTGGTGGGACTGATGGGCCAGGTGCAGTTCGATGCCTTCCACCTGGTCAACAACGAGCTGCGGCTGCTCAGCAGCGTTGGCTATCGCGACGTCTATCCGCAGTTGCTGGAGCTGCTGGCCAGTAAACGCCTGGACCTGTCCCGGCTGGTCAGCCGCTGCCTGCCCCTGGAGCAGGCGGTGCAACACGGCTTCGAGGTCCTGCTGCAGGACAAGCGCCAGATCAAGGTGCTGGTCAACCCGACACCCGCCCTGGCCGAGGCCTGATCGAGCCGGCCTTCGACACTCATCACAAGAACAACAAGAAACGAGTACCCGACATGAACGCATTCCCTGCGCTATGCCCGCTGCTGGCTGCCTTGCTGCTGCCCCTGCCCTGCCTAGCCCAAACCCCGCCCGAGCCGCGCAGCGGGCCACTGGCCGGGTTGGGCGACGACCTGGCCGGGCATGGCATCACCCCGCATATCCAGTTCCTCAGCCTGTCGATGAAAAACCTCGACACCGGCCCCCGGCCCCACAGTTTCGGCAACAGCGGCGACCTGTTCGTCGGGGCCGATATCGACCTTGCAACCTTCGCCGGCCTGGACGGGGCGGCCCTGCATGTCGAACAGACGCTGTTCATCCTCGATCATGAAACCGGCGTGCCCACCTCGCGCAATTGGCAAGGGGCCGCCGGCAGCTACTTCGGCGGCGCGCCGATCCACAACGACCTGACCAGCAACCAGTTGAGCCTGCTGACCTACCAGCAGACCTGGCTCGACGGCCAGGTCGACCTGAGCCTGGGGCGCACCAATGCCCGGCGCTACTTCTACATCTACAACTGCGAAAGCACGGTGACCTGCAACGACCCGATCATCGACGCCTCCACCGGCATCCTGCCGCCGCCCTACGGCGCCTGGGGTAGCTACTTGAAGTACCAACTGGCACCCCAGTGGTACGTGCATGGCGGCGCCTTCGAATCCAACCCGGTGGACTATCTCAAGCACCGCAAGGGCCTGGACTTCAGTACCGACGATGCCAGCGGCACCAGCCTGTTGCTCGGGCTCGGCAGCCAGCAGCGCGATGGCTATGGTTTTCATTACGAGCTAAATGGCTACTACAACACCTCCAAGCAGGTGGACCCGCTGACGGGGGCCAAGACCTTCGGCACCGGCGGCGCCTTCTTCAAGTTCCAGCAAGCGCTGTGGCGCGCCGACGCCGGCTCGGGCAGCGCCCCACAAGCCTTGCTGCTGTTCGGCTCGCTGTCGGCGGCGGCCGATGCCAAGCAACCCTTCAGCCGCTTCGCCGAGGCCGGGTTGACCTACCTCGCGCCCTTCGACCGGCCCCGGGACAAGCTCAACCTCAAGGCCAGCTACCTGCGCCTGAACGATCACCAGCTGCGCTTCCAGCAGCAGGCACGCATCGCCAGCGGCGGCGATGCGCACCTGGGCGAGCGCAATGTCTATGCCCTGGAAGCCAATGCCCACATCGCCCTGACCCGGCAACTGGCCCTGGAGCCCAGCCTCCAGTACCTGATCAATCCGGACAATTTCTACAACCCGCAAGCCCGCGAGCTGAGCGGCAACGGTTTTGTCGTCGGCCTGCAAGTGACCCTCGACGTCGGCTCGCTGCTGGGGCTCTGAGATGGATTTTCGTGACTGCCCAAGAGGTATTCCCCATGAGTGAAAACGCCGCACAAACCTTCGACTACATCGTGGTCGGCGCCGGCTCCGCCGGTTGCGTGCTGGCCAACCGGCTGTCCGCCGACCCCAAGGTCCAGGTATGCCTGATCGAGGCCGGGCCCAGCGACCGCACGCTGCTACCCGGTGCCTACATACGCACCCCGGCGGGGATCATCCGCCTGATCGCCAACCCGCGCTGGAACTGGATGCACCAGTTCAGCCCCCAGGCCAGCAGCGGCGACGTACCGATCCCCTGCCCCCGGGGCCGGGTCTGGGGCGGTTCCAGTGCGATCAACGGCATGATCTATATCCGCGGCCATCGCCGTGACTATGACCAGTGGGCCGCTGCCGGCAACCAGGGCTGGAGCCACGACGAGCTGCTGCCCTACTTCAAGCGCTCGGAACATTTCGAGCCTGGTGCCTCGCCCTGGCACGGCCAGCACGGCGAGCTCAATGTCGCCGAGCAGCGCAGCCCGAGCCCGGTCAACGGGGTGTTCTTCGAGGCGGCCACGGAGTTGGGCTGGAGCTACAACCCGGACTTCAACGGGCCGGAGCAGGAAGGTTTCGGGCCCTTTCATGTCACCCAGATCAATGGCGAGCGTTGCAGCGCGGCCCGGGCCTTCCTGCACCCGGCGCTGCAGCGGCAGAACCTGAAGGTGCTGAGCAGCACCCTGACCCATCGAGTGTTGCTGCAAGGCAACCGCGCCTGTGGCGTGGAGGTCAGCCAGGACGGCCAGGTGCGCCAACTGCTGGCCCGGCGAGAGGTGATCCTCAGCGCCGGGGCGATCAATTCGCCACAGCTGTTGCTGCTGTCGGGCATCGGCCCCGCCGAGGAACTGCAGCGCCATGGCATAAACCAGCGCCATGCCCTGCCCGGGGTCGGCCAGAACTTGCAGGATCACCCGGATATCGTGCTGATGTACCGCAGCGACCCCCGGCTGAGCTACGGCCTGTCGGCCAAGGGCCTGCTGCCGCTGGCCCGCTCGCCCTGGCAGTACCTGACCCGGCGCCAGGGGCCCCTGACCTCCAACACCGTGGAGTCCGGAGCCTTCTTGCGCCTGGACCCGGATTCGCCAGTGCCGGAGCTGGGCCTGATCGTTGCCCCGGCCCTGAAGAACCAGCCCCAGCGCCTGGTGCCCGTGGGTCATGGCATCAGCCTGCATGTGGCGGTGATGCACCCGCAAAGCCGTGGTCGCGTGCGCCTCAACTCCGCCGACCCGCATGACAAGCCGCGGGTCGAGGCCAACTTCCTCAGCCATCCGGAGGATATGCGCAAGCTGGTGGCCGGGTTGCGCCTGGTGCGCCAGCTCGCGGCGACCCGGGCCTTCGCCCTGCGCTTGCAAGGCGAGCTGGTGCCCGGCCCGCAGGTGCAGAGCCAGGACCAGGTCGAACAGTGGATCCGCCAGCACCTGGGCACGGTGTTCCACCCAGTGGGCAGCTGCAAGATGGGCCACGACGAACAGGCAGTGGTGGACGACCAGTTGCGGGTCCATGGCCTGCAGGGGCTGCGGGTGGCGGATGCCTCGATCATGCCGAGCCTGATCACCGGCAACACCAACGCCGCGGCGATCATGATCGGGGAAAAAGCCGCGGACCTGTTGCTGGAAGCGGCGCAGGCGCAACCTTGCGCGCCTCCCCAGCACGAGGCCTGTGCCTGATGCAGGGCTCAAGGACGCTTGGGCACCTCGGTGCTCCACAGCACCGGCCAGTTGTCGTAGCCCAGGCCACTGCAGTTGGGCATGCGCCGGTAGTCGGTGAGCTGGAAGGCCTGGCCGTCGAAGTGCCAGCTGGCCATTTCACCGCAGTCACCTATCCCGCGTCCCATCAGGAAGCTGCTGAGCTCGCCGGTCTCGGGGTAATAGTTGATGCCGCCCACATGATCGACGCTGCCGGCTGGCAGCGCCTGCATCTGCAGGGTTTGAAGCCCATGGGGCGCGGTGCGCGAGCGACTGCTGATATCGAACTGGCAGATGTAGGCGCCACAGTCGGAGAACTCGAACACCAGCGCCTGCTGCTCGGTCAAGGGATAGACCTCGATCCTCGGCGGCATGACGTAGTCGTCATCTTCCTCGGCCTTCGGCGGCGGCAATGTTGCCTGCACCGCCGCCAGCAGCCCGGCGCGCTCCAGCTCGCCAAGGGGCCTGACCCCCGGGTAGGGGCGCAGTACCCGGGGTGGCCGGACCCTGGGCACCGAACTCACGGGCTGCTCGCCGGGTTCCGCCAGGGCACTGACCGTGTCCCGGCGGTGCTGGACCTGGTCCACCCGGTGCAGCAAGTGCGGCAGAGCCGCCAGGAGCACCTGGGCCGGTTCCTCGCCCGGCAGCTCCAGCACGTGGCCGGCCTGCAGCCGCGCCAGCCACTGACGGGCCAGGGCCTGATCGTCAACCCGGTAGTACTGCTGCTCGCGGGTGCTGTCGGGGGCTTCCGGCTCCTGGACCAGGGCTGCCAGCAAGCCGGGTTCCAGCGGCTGGCCGTCGAGACGCAGCGCCTGCAGCTCGAATGGCGCGCCCTGGTGCTCCAGTTGCAGTTGCACCCGCCCCTCGGGGCCAGCCTGGCTGCGGATGATCAGCGTCAGGTGATTGACCTGCTCGGCAAACTGGATGTTCGGCGTGTAGAGCAGCTGGCAGTCGCGGCGGTTGTCGCATGCACTGATCCAGCCCTTCTGCTGCTGCCACAGCGGCGTGAGCTCCGGCAGCTCCCCGGCCTGGCAGGCCATGGCGCCAAGCACCAACAGGGACAACACAACGGGACGCAGCATGACGACGCTCCTTGCCAGGCAAAGGCGCGGATTCTGCCACGCCCGCAAGGCTTCGAATACCGTCACGATCCGTTGCCTGCGGGAGGCCGGCGCACAGCAGCGACCCAGCGCGTCCGGTGGCGCCCCTCAGGGGCCCGGCGGCCCTGGCAACGGCGCGGGCGCCAGCCCCTGGCGCGCCCGATACTCCCCCGGCGCGGTCTTGGCATGGCGCTGGAAGAATCGGCTGAAGTACGCCGGGTCCTTGAAACCCAGCTGGTAGCAGATTTCGTTGATCGAGCTACCCGTGAACAGCAGCAGGCGCTTGGATTCCTGCATCAGGCGCTCGTACACCAGGTGCTTGGATGGCAGGTCGGCGATGCGCCGGCACACATCATTGAGCCGCGCCTCGGTCACCCCGAGCTGGTCCGCGTAACGGCCCAGGGGCCAGTGCTCCAGGTAGTGAAGTTCGATCACTTCGTTGAAGCGATGAAAGATCTGCAAGTCTTCATGGCGAGCCGGACGGGACTCCAGGGAGTTCGCCGAGAGCCGCAGCAGGCTGATCATCAGCAACCGGGTCAGGGCTTCCAGCGCCGGCTCACGCCCTGCCCCCTGCCCGTCGATCTCCTGCTGCAACTCATGGAACAGGCACTCCAGGCGCCGTACTTCACCTGCGAACCCGGGGCCCAGTCGGCCCAGGGCCACGCAAGCCGCCGGCACCTGGGGCGCTGGCACCAACGCCGGGGCAGTGCCGAGCAACTCCCATACCAGTTGCTGGCGCACCGTGAGCACGTGCCCCTCGGCGTCGGCTTCGGTGACGAAGGCATGGGCAATGGTCGGCGGCGTGAGGAAGAACATCGGCCCGGACTCCAGGTATTGCTGGTCGTCGAGGTAGACCCGCACCGCGCCACTTTGCACGTAGTGCACCTGGAAGAATCGATCATGGCGATGCACCGGCATGTTGCGCCCGAAGAAGCCGGCCAGGTTGCTCAGCTTGTCGTAGTGCACCTGGGCATCGGCGTAGCGCTGGTCGTAGACCTGGCCGATGTTGATGTTGGGGATCGGTTGGCGTGGGTTCATGGCGCCCCTCTGTTGTTGTTTTTTGCACGCGGGCCCTGGCCATCCTGCGTGATCCGCGGCTTGCCCGCCAGGGCGCAACACAACATGCAAGACAGCTGCTTGACGATCGTTAACATATTAAATATAACGTTAACACATTAACGAATTAATCCCGCGACCGGCAAGCGCCGCACGGGCCCCGAGACCCGCAACCAGGAGACGCTCGATGAGCCGAGCCTTGAACGACCACGCTGGCGGCACCCTGTTCGGGGTGGCGCTGAACTACCAGGGGTTGCTGCACGAGCACCTAGAGAGCTTCAGCCAGCCGCCCTACCAGAAACCGCCAGTCAAGCCGGTGCTGTTCATCAAGACCCCCAACACCCGCAACCAGCACGACGGTGTTGTCGAGCATCCGGCCGGCGAACGCCTGCAACCGGGGCCGGCCCTGGCCGTGGTGATCGGCAAGCGCGCCAGCCGGGTCAGCGAGGCCCAGGCCCTGGAGCATGTGGCCGGCTACACCATCGCCAACGAATTCAGCCTGCCGGAAGACAGCTACTACCGCCCCGCGGTCAAGGCCAAGTGCCGCGACGGCTTCTGTGCCCTGGGCCCGGTATTGGTACCGGCCGCCGAGATCGCCGACCCGCAGGCGCTGACGATCAAGCTGCTGGTCAACGGCCAGGTCGTGCAGGAAAACACCACCGCCAACCAGGTGCGCAGCGTGGCCCGGTTGATCGCCGAGCTGAGCGAGTTCATGACCCTGGATGTCGGCGACGTGCTGCTCACCGGCACCCCCGAGGGCCGGGTCGATGTGCAACCCGGCGACCGGGTCGACATCGAGATCAGCGGCCTGGGCCGCCTCACCAACCACATCGTCGCGCCACAGGAGGCTCGTCCATGAAACACGCCCGCATCCTGTTCGAAGGTGAGGTACACGCAGTCCAGGTCGACGACCGGAACAGCGTGCGCCTGGCCGATGGTCGCGTGCTCGCCGAGCAGCACGTCACCTGGCTGCCGCCCGCCACCGGCAACATGTTCGCCCTGGGCCTGAACTATGCCGACCATGCCCGCGAGCTGGCCTTCACCCCGCCCACCGAACCCCTGGCGTTCATCAAGTCGCCGGGCACCTACACCGGCCACAACCAGCGGACCTGGCGCCCGGACGGCGTCGCCTACATGCACTACGAGTGCGAGCTGGTGGCCGTCATCGGCAAGCCGGCGAAGAACGTCAAGCGCGAGGACGCCCTGGACTACCTGGCCGGCTACACGGTGTGCAACGACTACGCCATCCGCGACTACCTGGAGAACTACTACCGGCCCAACCTGCGGGTGAAGAACCGTGATGCCACCACCCCGGTGGGCCCGTGGATCGTCGATGTCAGCGACGTGCCCGACCCCGGCAACCTGACACTGCGCACCTGGATCAACGGCGAGCTGAAGCAGGAGGGCACCACCGCGGACATGATCTTCGACATCCCCTACCTGATCGAATACTTCTCCAGTTTCATGACCCTGCAGCCCGGCGACATGATCGCCACCGGCACTCCCGAGGGCCTGGCCGACGTGCTGCCGGGCGATGAAGTGGTGGTGGAAGTGCAAGGCGTGGGGCGCCTGGTCAACCGAATCGTCAGCGAAGCCGAGTTCTTCGCCCAACCAGCACAAGGGGCAACAGCATGATCAAGCACTGGATCGATGGACGCGAAGTCGAAAGCCGCGACACCTTCGTCAACTACAACCCGGCCACCGGCGAGGCCATCGGCGAAGTCGCCAGCGGCGGCGCCGAGGAAGTGGCCCGTGCGGTGGCCGCGGCCAAGGAGGCCTTTCCGAAATGGGCCAACACCCCGGCCAAGGAGCGTGCGCGCCTGATGCGGCGCCTGGGTGAACTGATCGACCAGAACGTGCCGCAACTGGCGGAGCTGGAGACCCTGGACACCGGCCTGCCGATCCACCAGACGCGCAACGTGCTGATCCCCCGGGCGTCGCACAACTTCGATTTCTTCGCCGAGGTCTGCACCCGCATGGACGGCCACAGCTACCCGGTGGACGACCAGATGCTCAACTACACCCTGTACCAGCCGGTGGGCGTCTGCGCCCTGGTGTCGCCATGGAACGTACCGTTCATGACCGCCACCTGGAAAACCGCGCCCTGCCTGGCGCTGGGCAACACCGCCGTGCTGAAGATGAGCGAACTGTCACCGCTGACCGCCAACGAGCTGGGGCGCCTGGCCGTGGAGGCCGGCATTCCCAACGGTGTGCTCAACGTGATCCAGGGCTACGGCGCCACCGCTGGCGATGCCCTGGTGCGCCACCCGGACGTGCGTGCCATCTCCTTCACCGGCGGCACCGCCACCGGCAAGAAGATCATGCAGACCGCGGGCCTCAAGAAGTACTCCATGGAACTGGGCGGCAAGTCGCCGGTGCTGATCTTCGAGGACGCCGACCTGGAGCGGGCCCTGGACGCCGCGCTGTTCACCATCTTCTCGCTCAATGGCGAGCGCTGCACCGCCGGCAGCCGGGTCTTCATCCAGGAAAGCGTGTACCCCCAGTTCGTCAAGGAGTTCGCGGCCCGGGCCAAGCGCCTGATCGTCGGTGACCCGACGGACCCGAAGACCCAGGTCGGCTCCATGATCACCCAGCAGCACTACGACAAGGTCACCGGCTACATCCGCATCGGCATCGAGGAAGGCGCGACCCTGCTGGCCGGTGGCCTGGAGCGCCCGGCCAACCTGCCGGCGCACCTGGCCAAAGGGCAGTTCATTCAGCCCACCGTGTTCGCCGACGTGGACAACAAGATGCGCATCGCCCAGGAAGAGATCTTCGGCCCGGTGGTGTGCCTGATCCCGTTCAAGGACGAAGCCGAGGCGCTGCAACTGGCCAACGACACCGAGTACGGCCTGGCCTCGTACATCTGGACCCAGGACATCGGCAAGGCCCACCGCCTGGCCCGTGGTATCGAGGCCGGCATGGTGTTCATCAATAGCCAGAACGTACGCGACCTGCGCCAGCCATTCGGCGGCGTCAAGGGCTCGGGCACCGGCCGCGAGGGCGGCGAATACAGCTTCGAGGTGTTCGCCGAGATCAAGAACGTCTGCCTCTCCATGGGCAGCCACCACATCCCGCGCTGGGGCGTGTAACAGTCCGTTGAAAACTACCTGGTAAGGTTCAGGACTGTCCCGGATCCCCCCGACAATAAGATGTTTCAGGAGAAGCACCATGGGCGAAGTCGTCATGGCCGCCAAGGTCTGCCACGTTCCATCGATGTACCTGTCCGAACTGCCGGGCAAGCACCACGGCTGCCGCGAGGCGGCCATCGCCGGGCACAAGGAAATCGCCCGCCGGGCCCGGGCCCTGGGCGCCGACACCGCAGTGGTGTTCGATGTGCACTGGCTGGTCAACAGCGGCTACCACATCAATTGCGGCGAGGCGTTCAACGGCACCTACACCAGCAACGAGCTGCCGCATTTCATCAAGAACATGACCTACGACTACCAGGGCTGCCCGGCGC